>CAZNHN010000099.1:0-1394 GCA_964572415.1 uncultured Phaeodactylibacter sp. | reverse complement strand
CGCCCGTGCCGTCGACCAATTGTACGACTCCGGCTTCCGCCACGGCTTTGAAACCGACCGCGGCTATTACTACCTCAAATACGGCCAGCCTGATGATATGGAGATGCGCGATCAGGAGCCCTCTGCCCCACCCTACGAGATTTGGACCTACTACGAATTTCCGTACACTAACCAGAATAACGTAAAGTTCGTGTTCTACAACCCGTCCCTTTCTCCGGGCGACTATGTACTGCTCCACTCCACTGCCATCGGCGAACGCAGCAACCCGAGCTGGCTTAGGGAACTTTACCGCGATGCGCCGGCCAACGAGCTCAACGGCAATGACCCCTTCGGCGGCACCGATGTGATGGACAACTTTAACCGTAATGCCAGCCGGGTATTCCGGGATTACTGATTTACGGCAGGTTAAGGTTAGGATACCCTCTGGAAACCTGTGCTGAATATAAACGGCACAGGTTTTCTTTCTCACTCCCGGGCGAAGGTGACGATCATTGGCGTTGAGCCTCCGAAGCCATCCGCTACGTAGAAGGTAAGCTGCATCTCGGAGGATCGGATGTAATTGATCACCCCCGGGCTCCCGCCCCATACGCTGGAGTACAGGTAGATATTTTGCCCTTCGATGGAGTACGTCTGCTGCTCTGTGCCAGCCGGGCTGTAGACAGAGACCTGTCCATTACTGTAGAAGGAATACACATACTCCGAGAGGTCGGTCCCGTACTGTCCGGCCAAATCCGACAGGGACTGCCCGTTCATCACAATATCTTCCACCGCCCAGTCACCGGGGATGAGCTCCTGAAAGGTTGGTGCAGACTCCACTGTGGACTTGCCCGGGCCGGAAGGCGCTGGTTCAGAAGGAGGCATTTGCTGTCCGGTTTCCGGTGGCGTGTAAGCTGATTCGTCAGTATATAGCTCGTCTTCCGGAAGCAGGTTGCCGATAACGGCCAAAAGAATGAAAAACAGTGCGAACCCTCCAATCCATTTCAAGAGGGTTCCACTCCAATTGCGTTTTTGTTTTTTGGGTGGTGGTGCTGTTGTGGCACCCCGGGTGGCGGTTTTGGCGTAAGCTGTC
This sequence comes from uncultured Phaeodactylibacter sp., assembly GCA_964572415.1. Lineage (GTDB taxonomy): Bacteria > Bacteroidota > Bacteroidia > Chitinophagales > Saprospiraceae > Phaeodactylibacter. The sequence continues at coordinate 325 of CAZNHN010000099.1, read as the reverse complement.
TCTCGTGAAGCAGCCGGAGCCGGGCTTTTGAGCCGTTGCCGGCAAACCCTGATCAGGTCTTCCAGCTTGGGGTCATCGCCATGCTGAGCCGCTTCATTGAAGTACTGCAGGGCCAGGCGGTAGTTCTCACGCGCCATAGCAGCTTTGCCGTTGTTGAGGCTCCGCACAAAGGCAATCCCATTAGTGCAAAGGTTGATCTGTTCCTCCACGTAGGTATAATCTGGTGCAAAGCCCGCCATAAAGTACTGCAGGCTTTCCCGGTATTTTTCCCGGGCGCCTTCCATTTCTTCTTTTTGGAAAAGGCTTTCCGCTTCATCAACGAGGG
>CAZNHN010000098.1:16918-19253 GCA_964572415.1 uncultured Phaeodactylibacter sp. | reverse complement strand
TCTTCTGAAGTAAATGGATGCTGAAAACTGAAATTTCAACGCCCTGCCTGTCTGACAGCAAGTGGGGCGTTTTTTTTACCTCACTCCGCTCTACATGCCCAACATTAGGTATTCTTCTGTTAAACGCCATTCACAGCCGCTACAAAAGCCCAAGCCTTCCTAATCCCGGAGGAAGAAGCAAGGCTGACCTTTTCCTATACCGGCATGCAGCCTAAGACGGTGGCCGTGGGCTACCGCTCCCGCCTCAAAATCATTCTGAACCCGGATGTACAGCTGATCGACGAAGTGGTGGCCACGGCCTACGCGGGCGAACAAAAGCAAAAAGACCTCGTGGGCAGCTATGAACAGGTAGAGGGCGACGAGCTCTTGCCGCAGCGCCCCATCGAAAGCTTCGATAAAATGCTGGAGGGGCAGGTGGCTGGTGTACAGGTGGAGCTGAACACAGGCTCACAGAAACCGAAAGAAATCAACTCAAAGCCTTTCTCCACGCCATTTCCACCCGGCCTCGTTCCGTAGTCCTCTCGTAAGCAGTAAAAAACATGATTTATATCACCGCCTTGCATGACAAGGGTTAGTGCCTCCTGATTTGGTCTGTCCTACCTTTCCGGGAAAAGCATAACCCATGAGAAAGACCTTTGTATTTTTATTGACTGTTCTGACCCTGCAACTGGGCAATGCACAGGTAAAAATGATCCTTACCCAACAGGAAGGTGCCACCCTCGCCCGTATGGCGGAGGAAGAAAAACTTGCCTATGATGTCTATATGGATATGGCAGAACGGTGGGAAGCTCAGGCCTTTACGCAAATTGCAGCAGCGGAACAGCGCCACCTGGAAATGATTAAACAGCTCGCGGACCGCTACGGCATTAAAATGTCAAAAGCCGTCCGCTCGGGCGAAAGAGGGCTGTTTGATGATGCTGCATTGCAACAATCTTATCTCGACCTGACTCAAAAAGGCCAGCAATCCCTTACCGCTGCCTTCCAGGTAGGTGCGCTGATTGAAGAAATGGACATTAGAGATTTGAAAACAGCCATTGCTGAAACCGAAAATGCCAACCTGAAAGCCACCTACACCCGCCTTATGGAAGCTTCGAACAACCACCTCGTTGCTTTTTCTCAAAACCTGGAACACGCAGGTGAGGCGTACGTGCCCAGCTATATCACCACTGCTGATTACGACGCCATTATGCGGAGCAGTACCAAAGCCTGTCAGCCAGGCAAAAATCAGCAAGGCTGCAAGGGAAAGAGTCAGCAGGGCTGTAAAGGCAACAAACAACAAGCAGAGGCTGGCTGCGCAGGCAAACAGGCCGGCCAATCCGGCAAAGCTTGCTGCAGTGGCAAAAAGGGGCAGGGAGCAGGAGGCTGTCAGGGCAAAAAGACCGACCTTAAGCCTTAATCCGGCCCACTTCATCAACTACAGTAGTGCCCTTTTTCTGAAGCTTCGGAAAAAGGGCATTACTTTTGTACCGAGATCAACGTCCAAACGAACCATGAAAACGAACTCCTCACTTCTTCTGAGCCTCCTTCTGGCCTTGCTGCTTCAAATACTCAACACAGGTACTTTGGCGGCACAAGCCCGCTTTCCGGTAACGCTGGAAGAAGCCATGGCTATCGCCCGGCGGAATTACCCTGAGCTCAAGCGCGACCAAAAAGCACTGGAGCAGCTTCAGGCGCTAATGGGCACAGCCCGGCCCAGCAATTCCACCCAGCTGTTTATGGCAGGCGGCATGATTGATCCTGACAACCCCGCTACCGGTCTGCATAGTGCCGGCTTTTTAAAAGCATTCGACTGGCCCGGTACTGCCAAAATGAGGGGGGCAGCCCTGGAGGAAGCCGTTATGCTGGGCAATGCCGAACTGGAGCTTACGGACTGGGCGCTCCGTCGCGAGGTGTCCAGGGCTTATTACCAACTGGTATTTACAAAAGACCTGCAATCCTATTACCGGGAAAAGCAGGAACTGATGAGCCGCCTTGTTGAGCTGGCTCAGGCACGCTTCGAATTTGGGGAGACCGGAAAGGTTCCTGTTTTGTCCGCAACAAGCAAACAAAAACAAACCAGTCTGGAGCAGCGGGAAGCCCAAAAAGCATACGACCTTGCCCATACCTTATTCAATAACTTGCTCTACTCAGATTCCGTGTTCTACGCTTTGCCTGACTCTCTGCCCCTACCCACTCCCACCCCCAACTGGTATGTCAATGGCGGGCACCCTCAACTTTTAAAAAAACAACAGGAAGTCAGGCTGGCCGAGGCCCGGATCACACAAGAACGCAGCCTGTTGATGCCTAAAGTCCTTGCCGGTGCCCAGCTGCAAATGATTAATGAGACCTTGCCATT
>CAZNHN010000098.1:11084-16840 GCA_964572415.1 uncultured Phaeodactylibacter sp. | reverse complement strand
ACCACTTTATTTCTGGCACAGAAAAAACTACTGGAGTATTCTCAAAAAGAGCTCCTGCCCCTTGCCGATGAACAAATTCAATCTGCAGAGGCGGCCTACAAAAGTGGCGCCGTAGACTACCACGACTACATTGTCAATCTCGAACAGGGGCTGCAGACCCAACTAGAGTGGATTTACAATTTGAGGACTTACCATCTGCTGCGGCTTGAGTTAGAATTTCTAAGTGGCCGCAGATAGGATTTCTTGCTGAAAAAAGCAGTTTTAATTACCTTACTGCCCACTATAAAATCAATTGCCATGTCTATACTTGTAAAACGGGTTCTGCTGGGGCTCCTGGGCGTTTTTGTTCTGCTGCAATTTTTCCAAATTGAAAAAACCAATCCACCTGCTGTAGACGGGCAGGATCTGATATCAGTGATACAGCCTCCGGAGGACGTCGTGCAGATTCTGAAAGATGCCTGTTTCGATTGTCATTCCTACCATACTACCTACCCCTGGTACGCTAATATCCAACCTGTAGGATGGTGGCTCAAGGGCCATGTGGATGAGGGCCGTGAGCACCTGAACTACTCGATCTGGGCGACTTATGACGCTGAAAAGCGTGCCCACAAAGCTGAGGAATCAGCAGAAGAGGTAGAAGAAGGGCACATGCCACTCAAAGCTTATCCGCTGATCCATCCTGAAGCTCGTCTTACGGAGGAGCAACGCGGCCGTTTGGCAACCTGGTTTAGTGCACTGGCTGATGGCAGAGATATTTCCACCCGAATTCGAGAAAAAAGCCGGCAGAACCTCCTCAAGCCCAAACTGAAAACAACAACGGAATTTCCTACAAAATAAACCCTGGTAATGGAAGCATCCTCAGCTGATCCAAACTTTTTGCAGCGCAATCAAGCTTACCTGGGTGAATTCGTTTACGGAGGTATTGATGGCAGTGTTACGACCTTTGCAGTAGTGGCTGGATCAGTAGGGGCCGGACTGGACAGTTCCGTCATTCTTATCCTTGGTTTTGCGAATTTGCTGGCGGATGGCTTTTCCATGTCGGTTGGGGCTTATCTTTCGGCTAAATCCGAATCGCACAACTATGACAAACACAAGAAAATTGAGTACTGGGAGATTGAAAACAAGCCGGAAGAGGAGCGGGAGGAAGTCCGGGAAATATACCGCCGTAAAGGCTTTGATGGCCCCTTGTTAGAACAGGTAGTTGAAGTCCTCACTGCAGACCGGGATCGCTGGGCAGATGTAATGATGAAGGAAGAACTCTACATGATGGAGCAGAGCCGGTCGCCATTTGCTATAGGTGCGGTCACTTATGTCGCATTTATCCTGGTTGGGTTTATTCCGTTGGCGCTTTACCTTTATGACTACATTTTTTCATTTCCAGGCGACTTGTTCTGGACGACCAGTGCGCTTACCGGATTGGGCTTTGCACTTGTAGGCGGCCTAAAAAGCTATGTAACAGAGACCTCGATTATAAAGGGTGTATCGGAGACCCTGGCTCTGGGTGCTCTGGCTGCTGGTGTCGCCTATTGGGTCGGAGATGTGCTGGAGCGCATTATTGTTGGCTAAACTGTTATTATCATGTTTGAAAAACTACTCCCCTACGATACCGCCCATCTTATCCTGCGGAGCTTTCAGCAATATTATTACAATTACAAACGGGTCACCAAACGTGCACAAATCCGGTTTGAGCACCGCGACTGGAGGGGCATGCAGGCTGATGCCCGCGAGCGCCTGACCCTCTACCGGAATCAGGTTGGCAAAACGACTAAAGAAGTCGTAAAACTACTGGGCAGCTTGTCAAGTGATGACGACACCTGGAAAAAAATCAAACAATATTACCTGGAGGAAGTCAGCAACTTTACTACCCGAAATATTGCAGAAACTTTCTACAACTCCATTTTTCGCCACAGCCATCGGGGGCTTAGCGTAGATAAAGACCTGATGTTCGTCCTCGCCACGGCTACTTACCGGGAATTTCGGTCTACCATCCCCATTTACCAGACTTTCTTCCTTATTGAGCCATTGGAGCATATCTTCCGGCAGGTTTTCCACTTTTTCACTTTTGATGCGCCCTGGGAGGATATGGAGCGTGACATTCAGTATATCTGTGACACGCTGAAGGATAGCCTGGCCAACAGTGAACTGCCGCGGCAGGCACGCATTGAGCTGCTTAGATCCGTTTTTTACCGCAACAAAGGCGCCTATATTGTAGGGCGCCTTCACCTGGAAGACCGGGTCACGCCATTCATCATCCCGCTACTGCATAGAGAAGAAGGTATTTTTGCAGATGCGCTTCTACTGGATTACAATGATGTCTCTTCCATATTCAGCTACAACCGCTCCTACTTTCTAGTCGATGTAGATATCGTTAGCGAAACCGTGGACTTTTTGAAATCCATATTGCCAACAAAAAGCCTTGGCGAACTGTACAACTCCATCGGGTTTGAGAAGCATGGCAAGACAGTGCTCTACCGGGACTATCTCCGCCATATGGAGCGGACGCTGGATAAATTTGACCACGCGCCGGGTATCAAAGGGATGGTGATGGCTGTTTTCACCACGCCCTCCTACAATATGGTCTTTAAAGTAATTAAAGACCGTTTTGCAGCTCCGAAGCAAGTGACAGAGGACGAGGTGAAAAGAAAGTACGAAATGGTCTTCTTCCATGACAGGGTAGGGCGCATGGCAGACAGCCACATCTTTGAGCAATTTCTATTTGAGCGGTCCCGGTTTTCGGAAGAACTCCTGCAATACCTCATGGAAGAAGCCCCTTCCAAAGTCAAAATCAAAGGGGATATTGTTGAGATCAAGCACCTCTACATTGAGAAAAAGATGATCCCGCTCAACCTATTCCTGGATCAGGCTACAACAGAAGAAGCAGAGGAGGTTATCAACGACTATGGCAAGGCGATCAAACAACTGGCTGCGGTCAATATTTTCCCGGGCGATATGCTGCTCAAAAACTTTGGCGTCACGCGCCTGAAGCGGGTCGTCTTTTACGACTACGATGAGATTGGCCCACTAACCGATTACAACTTCCGGCGGATCCCCGAGGCCGAAACCTACGAAGAAGAACTCTCCTCGGAGCCTTTCTACTCGGTTGGCCCGAATGACATTTTCCCGGAGGAGTTCCGGCGTTTCCTGATTGGGCGGCGCGACATCAGAGATATTTTTTACCGCCTGCATGGCGACCTGTACGATGTGGGGTTCTGGATTGATACTCAGAAGAAGCTCGAAGCGGGCTACCTCTTTGATGTATTCCCCTACCGGCAACGGCTGCGGTTTGCCACACGCTACTCAAAGTAAGAAGCGGGGCTGTACTTCCACCCCATGCCAACTGAGCGTTTAACAAACCAATTATACCTTCAAAACATGAGACCATACCTGTTTACCCTGGCAGCAGCCCTGCTGTTTTCAGCCTGCAACACCACCAAATCCACCACCGATAAAGGCAATACCAAGGCCCTCGATCAGCTACAGCAGGCAATGACCGGCACCTTTACCAGCGCTGCACAGGCTGCTGAAGATGATGCATTCTACGACATCACCCTGCACATGTACCCGATTTGGAAAGACCGGGGCCATTGGCTGTATGTGGAGCAAGCCGTGAGTGCCATGCCTGCCAAACCTTACCGGCAGCGCATCTATCAATTGGAACAGGTTGACAAGAAAACCTTCAAAAGTATTGTCTACACCATAGATAATGAAGATGACCTCGTGGGCGACTGGCAGGTACCGGAAAGCTTTAACGCCCTTACTACCGAAGACCTGCGCCTGCGCGAAGGCTGCGCGGTCATTCTAACCCAACAAGCTGACGGTTCTTATACCGGTAGCACAGAGGGGGACAGCTGCAAAAGCACCCTGAGGGGAGCGGATTATGCCACCTCCAAAGTCACCGTCATGCCCGGCAAAATTGTCAGCTGGGATCAGGGCTTTGATGCGTCCGGAGCACAGGTCTGGGGTGCAGAAAAGGGTGGGTATATTTTTCTTAAGAATTAAGGTCAAAAGCTTATTCAGTGTGCAGAACCAATTGCACTTCTTGAATAGCCTCGCAGCGTTTGCTGTTGGATAAGCTGAAGCAGAGCGGGAAGCTCTACCCCAGCAGCCATAGCGCTTAAATGCAGAGGGTTACCCACACGCTTATTCAGACTCTTCAATCATTTATGGAAAACATTAAAAAAACCTGCTGCGCTGAAAGACTGCTATTTACAAATCCTGAATTGGTCCACCACTTTTCTGTCCTTCGTGGCCATTGCCGTTCCTTCAAGGGTTTTTCCTTCTATTTTAAGGGTCAGGAAAGCCCAGGTATGGCTGGATGCAGCTACTAAGTTCGGGTATTTACAATTGCCAGGATCGGGATGAAAGGGTTTAGGGTCGGTCCCAACGCCTCTTAGTTTTCCTCCACTTCCTGCAGTTATACTGATAAAGCCTTCCGGGGCCTGATAGTGTGAATTAGTACTCATAGCACGTTCTACTACCTGCCCCTCTCCATCCATAGGATTTAAACGTTCGTAGGTATGGGCATGACCATTTAACACCAGGTCCACGCCATATTTTTCGAAAATCGGGTACAAGCCGACAACGGATTTGTAGTCGTTCTTATATGTGCATGACCTTCCGTTGTGGTGCAGGAAAACCACCTTCCAGTCCTGTTGATCACCTATACTAGCTAAATCAGCTTCGAGCCATTTGACCTGAGCAGCTGAATCATAAAGCACATCTCCCATTTTCGTATCAAGCCCAACAAAATGGGCATTGCCGTAATCAAAGCTATAATAATGCTCGTTACCAGGTAACTTCCATTCCCTGACATAATTTTCCTCCGGCTCATGCCAATCGTGATTGCCCAGAATCGTAAATACGGGCACAAATGGGAAAACTGCCCCAAAGTACTGGAATAGATTTGAATCGTAATCTTCACTCTTTCCATCAGGATAAATAATATCTCCAAGCAGTAACCCAAACTTGAGTGAATCCACATAAGGTACCAGAGCCTTTGCCAATGCGTCCGGGGTGCCCCCCTCTTCTACCGGTTCGCCGATATCCCCTACGGCAAAAAAAGAGAATATGGAATCCTTCCGACCTATTGGCGATGGAAACCTAAGGTTTTGATCAACCAAAAATTGCTGATTATCGGTAAAAATCTGGTACTCATAAATTGTAGCTGGATTCAGATTAAACAGCGTGACTTCATGCTCCACCACATTGGTATTGGTGATGCGGGTAACGCCATCTGCATTAGACCATTCCTTTGATCCCCTCAATTTGTATCGGACGTTGCAGTTGTCACCGGTATTCGTTCTCCAGAGGATGGAGATACTATCGCTAATTGCACTTTGTAAATAAGGCTTCCGAACCAATTCAATTTTTTGATCGTCCTTTTGCAAGTTCCCACATGAGGCCAGAGCAAGAATCAAAAGACAGGGAATTATAGTATCAAGCTTCATAGCATTTCTTTTAGGTCTTTCCATTTTCAATCCGCGTCACTAACTAATCAAAAGAGCCGGAAGCAATTGCTTCCGGCCTTTTTTCAAATCATCATCGGGATTAATAACCCCATTTAATACCCTCTGTTCTGCACAAGAAACCCGTCCAAAACAGAAGCGCCATCAATGGCACTCTGTGGGATGGGGAACAGGCGATTGTTCACGTCCGTGCTGGTCTTCTCCGTCCAGGTGTCCTCAAACTTACCGAAGCGGATTTGGTCATTCCGGCGATGGCCTTCCCAGTAAAGTTCGAAGCCACGCTCGTCGTAC
>CAZNHN010000098.1:0-11074 GCA_964572415.1 uncultured Phaeodactylibacter sp. | reverse complement strand
ACTTGGGGAAGTCGGCGGCCGAGGCGTGGACGTGCAGGACCATCGGCTCCAGGCTCTCGACCAGCTGCAGGCTCGGTCCGTACTCCGCGAACAGCCAGACGTACAGGCGCTCGAGGTCGATATTATCAAGTGGCGCGGGCGTTTGTTCCGGGCGGGCGTTTCTGGAGGTACGCAGCGTGTTGATATCCTGCAAAGCACCAGCCACATCTCCTTTGCGGAATTTAGCTTCTGCCCGGTTCAGGTACACTTCTCCAAGGCGCAGCAGAACGAGATCCACGCTGCTGTTAGCGGTGCCGTTGGCTGAAGTACGGCTGAATTGATGCTTGGCGTAGCGGTAGCCGGTATTGTGGAAACTACCTTCGGTGGTGAAGTCGATATTCAATACGTGAGTGACGTACACTTCTTCCTCTGCTTCTCTGACAGAGCTTGTGGCATCTTCCCGTACCGGATATATGCGGGCATCACCATTAGGGCAAGCCAGGAAGTTACCGTCCGGGCCTTCTCTCGGGCCCCACTGAACACCGCGAAGGATGCCCCGGTCCATCTGAAACTCCAGAGGTGGCACACAGAAAAAGTGATCTTCGTCATTTGCCGGGGATAAGCCAGTGAGGTCCTGTAGTTCCTCCGGGACCATCACATTGCGCTTGTAAAAACGGGCATCTGCATCCGCCGGGTCAATATCGCCATAGGCATCGACCCAGGTCTGGTAGAAGTCCGGCGTCATAGCCGGGCCATTGGTACCATCAGGGTTACCATCAGCAATCCACTCCGGGCGTGCCAAATACGCGCCGGAAACAGACCAGTAGGCCCATCTGCCGTGCTCATTGGCCAGCTGCCCTCTCTGATCGAGTGCAAAGATCAGTTCAGGGTTGCCATTGTTATCATCATTGAACAGATCAAAGTACTCAGACTCCAGGGAATAGCGGCCGGAGTTGATGATAAGATCGGTATACTCAATCACCTTATCCATATCCTCCGTTGTGAAGTTAGGCGTGCCATAAGGATCGCGGTAAACAGCAGCATTCAGGTGCAATCTTGCCAGAAGCCCCCAAACGGCACCCTGCGTAAACCGGCCGGTTCCCTTATCGGTGTTGATCACATCCACCACAGACAGCAGTTCGCTCTGAATGTAGTCGATGGCTTCCTGCCCTCTCAAGATCCTGGAAGTTTCCGTGGAGTTTTCCTTTTGGAAAGCCAGACCCCAGCTATCCATCATGAGCATATTCAGATAGGCACGCATGGTAATCATTTCGTACAAAGCGCCTTCTGCTTCTGTGTCTCCTGCATCTGCAAGTGGACGGAGTACTTCTATCGCGGTCAGCGCCCTGGAAATATTGGTGGTTATGCCGTTCCAGGAGTCCGTCACCACCTCGTTGGTAGGTGTCATCTGATGGGCATGCAGTGCGATGTATTTGCCTCCGTCGAACCAGTCCGTACCACCTCGTGCCGGGAGAATAGCTTCATCAGAAGTGACTTCCTGCAGGCCAAAGTAAATAGTATGCCGCCATACGCCCCTTCTCATGTAGCCATAGGCTGGCGCAATAGCACCACTAACAATTTCTGCCTGGCCAGTACCTGCAAAGGACTCATCCAGTACATTCTCCTCCAGGTCGGTACAACTCCACTGCATGCAGAGCAGCGCAGTCAGGAAAAAAGTTTTATATAAATTTTGCTTCTTCATTATTGTTGGTGTAAAAGGTCAAATAATAAGTTGAAAGCGAGGGCTTAGAATGTGATATCCAGCCCAACCAGGAAGGTTCTTGCCGCAGGGTAAGTGAACCGATCAATACCGAAAGTCTGAATACCGCCCGCTACACTGCCTGAGTTGACCTCCGGATCAAAACCGGAATAATTGGTAATCAGGAACAGGTTTTGCCCGGTCAGTGACAGGCGCGCCCGTTGAATGGCATTGCTGATGCCCAGCTTTTGTGTATTGAGGTTATACCCCAGCGTTAGGTTATTCAACCGGAGAAAGCTGCCATCTTCGAGGAAGCGGGTGGATACTTCGTTAAAGTTGGTAATCTCCTCTTCCGGGAATTCTACCGCAAAGTCGGTGGTATTGGAAGAAACCGCCAGTTTTCCCTTGATGAAGCTGCTCATAGCGGTGTGGTTGTACACTTTGTTGCCCGCTACGCCATTGAAGTTGACCCCGAAATCGAAACTCTTATAATTCAGATTCAGATAAAAACCGTACAAGGTGTTAGGCAATGCCGATCCAACCACCGTTCGGTCGTCATCCAGAATAACACCATCGCCATTGGTATCAACAAAGCGATTGAGTCCATCTTCACCAATACCGTCAAAGGTTTGCATGAAGAAAGCGCCGATGGGTTCGCCGTTGATGTAGCCATTGATAGTGGCACCCGTTTGTCCTGCACCGGAAGCCGTACCCGTAACGAGTACAGAGAACGGAGAATCCGTAATTTCATTATCGATCAGTGAGATGTTACCCCCGATATTCCAACGGAACTCTTTTGTAGGGTCGCTGCCGAGATCCAAAGAAAGCTCAAACCCACTGTTACGGATTTCCATATTTGGAATGTTCGTCCAGAAGGTAGCAGTAGGCTGAATGGGGTCAGCTGGTGAGATTTCAAGCAGGATGTTGTCTGAAACCTTACTGAAATAATCGAGGGTACCTGTCAACCGGTAATCAAACAATGCGAAGTCCAGTCCAACGTTGGTCTGAGTTGATACCTCCCATTGGATATCAGGGTTGGCCAGGCGGGTGAAGGTCACCCCGAATGGGTACTGATCCAGGGTAAGCTGATCGGGCTCCAGGGGATAGGTGTTATTGGAAGCACCGCCACTCTGAGAACGGGATTCATTAAAGCTTTCCTGAGTAATTTTTGAAGGGATTTCCTGGTTACCGGTTTGTCCCCAGCTGGCTCTCAGCTTCAGATTGTCAAAGGCGGTGTTAGAGAAGAAATCTTCTTTTGTAATGTTCCACCCCACCGCAAGGGACGGGAAGTAGCCGTACTTGTTATTGCCACCGAATTTAGAAGATCCGTCCGCTCTCATGGTACCGGTGAACAAATACTTGCCATCGAAGCCGTAATTAATCCTTCCAAAGAAAGACTGTAGCTCGTTCTCCTCGGCAGCAGCGTTCACGGTGGTCCTCAGGTCATCCGGGCTGGTATGATCCTGGTATACCGGGTCAATGCCGTTATCAATGAACCGTTCAAAAGAAGTAGACCGGGAAGCAACGAATAACTTTTGATAAGAATGCCCTGCCAGGATATTGAAATTACTCCTGCCCGCCTCAAACTGGTAAGTCAGCGTATTTTCTACCAGTTGGTTTTCGTTTTCAACCTCGATAGAGGTTAAGGAGCCTTCAAAACCTGCCAAAGGTGCGTAGGGATCCCACTGTACATTTCTGGAAGTAGTGGAATAATCAACACCGTAGTTCAGCTTGTAAGTTAGTCCGTTGACAATTTCGAGGGACGGAGCGATATTGGCCAGAATCCGGTTATTGATGGAGTTATCGGAATATAAATCGTACCGTACCAGCGGGTTCAGGCGATTTTCGTCCAGCAGACGTGGGTCGCCATTTTCGTCTCTGGCGGGCAGGGTCGGATTGAACTCCAACATGTCAACCAGCGTGGAAGAGATATTTGGGCGAAGGTTTTTGGTATGCGCTGCTGTTAGATTTAAATCTACATTCAGCCGGCCACCCAGGCCTTTTTGCGTCACGTTCAGCTTACCGGAGTAGCGCTCGAGGTTGCTGTTCTGCAAGATACCTTCCTGATCCTGGTAACCCAGAGAAGCATAGTAGGAAAAGCGCTCGTTGGCAGCTCCGTTTACCGACAGGTTGACGTTATTGGAAATCCCGGTCTGCGTCAACTCATCCTGCCAGTCCGTATTACCGCCAAAGTCTTCCAACCGCCCCCCAATGGCTGTTACCTGCTGACGGAACTCATCCGCTCCGAAAACAGGGAGCGTACGAGCAATTGTAGAAGCCGCTGTAGACGTGGAAAGGGTGGTTTCTGCCTTGCCTTCCTGCCCTTTCTTAGTCGTAATCACGATAACGCCATTAGAGGCCCGGGCACCATAGATGGCGGCTGCCGAAGCATCTTTCAAGACATCAATGCTGGCGATATCATTTGGATTAATAAAGTTCAGCGGGTTATTGGCGACGCCGGTTCCGGAGTTGTCGAGTACAAAACCATCAATAACGTATAAAGGTGTCGTACCCGACCGTAAACTACCAATACCCCGAATGATGACGTTCTGGCCAGCGCCAGGCTCACCACTAACATTTGAAACATTCACACCGGCTACCTTTCCCTGCAAGAGCTGCCCGGGGTTGGTGACCACACCACGGTTGAATTCATCTGAATCCACACCGCCGATAGCTCCGGTAACGTCTGACTTTTTCTGGGTACCATAAGCCACTACAACAATATCATCCAACTGTGTGGCATTAGCTGCTAGTTGGATAGATAAATTCTCCTGATCGCCTATTACAATTTCTTGTGACACGTAGCCCACGTAGGAAATGATAAGCACATCCCCTTCATTAGCAGAAATCGTAAAACGGCCATTAATATCCGTAACGGTACCTGTTACCGTACCTTTTACCGATACCGATGCACCGATCAACGGATCGCCGCTTTCGTCAGTAACCACCCCCTCAATAGGGTTTTCAGCTTGTTGGGTTTGTCTGGAGTTTGGTGCCGCTGGCATATCTATGCTGTAGCACGAAACTAAAAGGACCAGGAACAGCCCTCTCATTAAGGAAAGTTTCATAAATTGTAAAGTTTTTCGTTAAAAACACTGGAGATGATGCTGCTTGTGCCGACCAAAGCTGTTAGCGGCATCTCTCCTTTCTTTTTGCATACTCCTATCCACACGGACAGAACTAAAGTGCATCAAATACACTTCTCATAAATTTGTTTCTTTCCTTTGTTTTTGGTTAGAGTAAGAATCTTGACCGCTTCTGTTTTTTCCTTAAAAAGAGGAAAATGGACAAAAGAGCCTGCACTACCTGGAATGAGTTTTTCCTTTTTGCACAGTTATTCCAAAACCAGGAAGGTTATACTTCCTGATTTCTGTAGTCAATGAGGAGGTTCTCAATACATCTGTGACAGGATGCAATGAACCAGTAATATTGTTTGGATTAGAATTAAAGCGTGTTTCTGAGTTCCTCCAACCTTTCCCTTTCCTGAGCAGCAAGCAACCCATAGGTTAAGGTAGAGGGAGGTATTCGCATCTTCTATCCGTTAATCCACAACCATTCTCCCATTTTCCAAAAGGAGCAGAACAGATTAACCATAAAAGCAGGTTCGGTAACGCTTTACACGATAACTTCAACTCCTGAAAACTGCAAAGAGTTAAATTTTACTGAGACGAAAATAAGGGAAATCTTACCGTTCTCAATAATCAAATGGGGTAAGAATTCAATTGATAATATTGGGTTAATAAGCTGGTTACTTTGGTTTTACTTAAACTGAATTTCACAGACAGATTAGCAATAATTTTTTTTCATATGACTAAAGAATAGAGTTATTCCTCTTCGTCATCGATAAAAAAGTAGATAACCAGGTAATGAACGGGGGACTTTTGCTGATTGAATGGCGCGTGCCTGATCCTTCCATCGAAAAACAGGGAATCTCCCTTTCTTAGATCCAGAATGGTATCTTCAAGATGAAACTTTATGTCACCTTCAATCATGTAAAGGAATTCAAAAGCGGCTGTAGAGACCAGTGGGCGCTGATTGCCCGGCTCAAGGGTAACAATAGAAATCTGGAAGTCGCTGCTTTTCAGGGAATGCTCAAAGATCGACCGATAGTCGAATCCGACTGCGGACTCTTCCTTAATATATGGTACATAGTTTTCTTTTCGGACCAACAAGTACCCGCTGAAGGCTCCTTGCTCATTAATTTCTGCAAAAAAGTCCTGAGGCTCAACCCCCAGTACGCTTATCAACTGAAAAAGAGTAGGTATTGTAGGTATGATCCGCCCATTCTCAATCTTAGACAGCATTGCAGAGCTAATCCCGGCAGCCTTTGACAAGTCTACTAAACGCAGCCCCTTGTCTTTTCGATAAGCACGCAGCTTAGGGCCAATGCGGTGGATGACGTAGCCTGATTCTAATTTCACGTATTATCAGAATTTGAACACTCGGGAAAGGTACAACAAAATAAAAGGGGCTTCAAACAATAATGATACCAAAGCGAAATCATTGGTTCAATTCGTAAAGATTCAAAATAAACGCTCTACATTCCAGCCGATTTTCATAATATGAAATATCTTTGAATTCTATGAAGAAAGCTAAAGCTGCTATTTTCGATGCCGGCCCTGGAACCATCAGGTTGCAATCCGTAGAACTACCACACCCTCAAGGCAAAGAGATACGGGTAAAAAATGCCTATACCACCCTATGCAGTAGTGATTTAAAAACCTATAACGGAGACCGGAAAGAGGCCAACCCAACCATTTTGGGCCATGAAGTTTGCGGAATCATTGATTCTTTTGGACCGGATGCCCCGAGGCAAGATGAAAACGGTCAGGTTATTAATCAGGGAGACCTGGTTACGTGGGCTGTATTTGCAAGCCCAAAAGATGACCCGCAATCCGGGGCTGGCAGGCCCCAAAAAGCTAAAGGCCTTTTTAAATATGGTCATGAGAGGCATACCTCAGCCTGTAGCTGGCATGGCGGATTGGCGGAATATACCATCTTGCGTCCGGACAGCCTGGTACTCAAAGTAAAGAAGGAGGTTCCGTTGCCGGTAGCTGCATTAGCCAATTGTGCTGTTGCGACCATGGCCGGAGCATTGCGAATAGCCGACGGGCTGATGGGGCGCCACGTGTTAGTTTCTGGTGCCGGCACACTTGGGCTTGTTGGTTGTGCATTGTGTAAAGCCGCCGGGGCTGCCTCCATTACTGTAGCAGAGCCAGATGAGCATCGCCGGGCAATGGCAAGGCAGTTTGGGGCAGATAAAGTTTTCGCTCCTGAGCAGTTAAGTGGCGCTTTCGATCTGGTATTCGAAACAAGTGGTATGCCTTCCTCCATGGAAAACACCCTTGAAACCCTCGCAATTGGCGGGAAAGCCATTTGGGTGGGCGCTGTTTTTCCACAACGAAAACTGAATTTAAGTGCTGAGCAGCTCATTCGTAAGCTGCATACCATAAAGGGACTACATAATTACAATCGTGCGGACTTTATCAAAGCCGTTGGTTTTCTGGAACAATTTCACAGTCAATTTCCATTCGAAAAACTTATTCAAAGGGAGTTTCCATTATCTGAGGTGACGCAGGCTTTTGAATACGCTACTTCAGAAAAGCCGTTCCGGGCAGGCGTACGGATATAGTTTGCTTGAGTTTATGGAAGTGTAAAGGCGCTACAGTATAGGAAATATTGGATAAAACTGGTTAAAGGCTACACCATTGACCATAACCTACTCCTATGCGAAGTCAATCAAAAATTACCCGCTGGCTATCGGACACCAATGGCCTGAATTTCTCACTGTACTGCATTGCTGCGGCGTTTATAACCTATTGCAGCATGTATGCTTTCCGAAAACCGTTCACAGCGGGCACCTTCGAAGACTTAACGCTTTGGGGTATCGATTACAAAATCATCCTGATTACCACACAGGTTATTGGATATATGCTTTCAAAGTTTATCGGTATCAAGGTGGTCTCAGAAATGGGGCATGGCTCCAGAATTCGGAGCATCCTGGTTCTGATAGGAATCTCCTGGGTAGCCCTGCTGATTTTCGGACTGGTTCCTTACCCCTTTAATTTTATCGCCTTGTTCTTCAATGGCCTGCCCCTTGGAATGATTTGGGGGATTGTATTTTCTTTTTTGGAAGGGCGCCGGAATACAGAGTTATTAGGAGCAGGTATGGCAACAAGTTTCATCGTTTCTTCTGGTTTTGTCAAAGCAGTTGGCAAAGTCCTTACTGATAGCTATGGCTTGACGGAGTTTTGGATGCCTTTTGCAGTAGGCGCTATATTCGTGCCCTCTCTGTTTCTGGGGGTATGGATGCTTGGCAAAATCCCCCCTCCTACTCCGGAGGACAAGGCAGAGCGGACGGAGCGTGTGCCCATGAACCGCAAGGAACGACGCCAGTTTTTCAAAACTTTCGCTCCCGGTATAGTATTGGTGGTTACCATATACATCGCACTTACCATATTCCGTGATGTACGCGATAATTTTGCAGTGGAGCTATGGGATGCTTTGGGCTACGGCGAGATGCCGTCTATTCTTGTGACCGCCGAACTACCTATTGCTGCAACAGTACTCATCCTTGTTGCAGCTATGATGTTCATCCGAAGCAACCGGCTTGCGTTCTACACCAACCTCTTTATCATTTTCGCCGGCGGCGTTTTGGTTTTACTGACAACCTGGGGGTTTCAAACTAGCTGGATCCCCCCAGGTGCCTGGATGATCATCATTGGATTTGGCATGTACCTGGCTTACATTTCTTACCACACCATGCTCTTTGAACGCTGGATTGCCCTGTTCCGATACCGAAGCAACATCGGATACCTTATGTATGTAGCGGATGCTTTTGGCTACCTTGGCAGTGTGGGGGTGTTATTTTTCAAAAACTTTGGTGCCAGCCAGTTGAGCTGGTTATCCTTCTTTACAATTTGCGCTTATGCAATGGGCATAACGACCATATTACTGAGTGGATTAGCTGTTCTTTACTTTCTAAAAAAAGAAAGAAACATGAACCGGCGAAACGCCTAATCTACAATGAAAAAATCCGCCGGATATTCAATTCTGCAAAACCCGGGCTGCCAGTCATTCCTTTACCACCGATACCCGTCACAATATGGAGCTTGCCATCGATTTGGTGTTGAAAAATGTCTTTGGTTTTGCATTGGCTGTAGATACCAAACCAGGCCCTTTGAATTGTCCAGTTCTGCAGGCGGAAAATCGCTTTAGCTTCCTGAAGCATGAAAGCATTGATGGATTGATCCATTTCGTATCCAAGGGTATCTTTACTTCCAGCATCGGCATACTCATGAGAATCACCAAGAACAACCGTTCCATCCGGAGCCTGGGTAAGTAGAATATGTACACCATATTCTTTTGCAAAATTCTCTTGCGGCTCTCGTTCTTTGACCGCCTTAAAGGAAGGACATTCCGTAAAGCTTTCGTACCGCCGGATCGTTCTCCCAGTTAAAATATTCCCTTTTATCCGAAGCCCATCCTGTGGTACCGTGCGGAGCATATGCAATTTGCTCACCTCAAGGTCACTTTGATAGAATAAATCCGGGTACAGGTTTTGGAACTCGCTCCCGTTGCAAATAATGCCCCTGGCACCGGAAAAGACTCTTTGGTCACTGCTACGAAATTCTACTCCACTTTCATTAACCAGCGACTGGGTGATCCGGCAGGAAGGAAAGTAATCCAACCCCATGTGCGCTCTCATGTATGCAATAACCCTTCCCACCGCGACTCTGGGATCCAGGGATATTTCTTCAGGGAAGACAAGACCAGCTTTGCAGTAAGAAGGCTGAAGCACCGGCCAACGGCTAAGGCATTCTGATGAGTTCAGCAATACTGACGAGTACCCTGCTTCTTTGTTCTGCAGGGCTAATTCCTCAATAAGACCGACCTCTTCCGCATCAGAAGCAATGTACACTGATCCGTGTGGCTGCAGGGAAATATCTGCCTCTTTTTGCAATTCCTTGTAAATTTCCAGACTACGCCTCCCGATCTTTTGCCATTTAGCGTTCATACCTGATGGTACAACCTGGCCAAAATTCCGTGTAGTTGCGCTCTGTGGAGCTTGGTTTTGCTCAATCAAAGCTACGCTAAAGCCAGCGCGTAGGGCGTGGTACGCATGGAAAGTGCCGAGAATCCCTGCTCCAACAACCAGTAAATCATACTTTGATAATTCAGCCATAACCTTTTCCTTTTTAGCCATCCACCATTGAAATCCTTCCGATATGTTTCCCGAACCTCACTAAACTTACATTCCCTCCAAAAGCTTAAAGATACGGCGGTACTCATCCGTCCAGCTACTGGGCTCAATAAAGCCGTGGGGCTCTACCGGGAATACGGCAAGTTCCCAGTTTTCCTTGCCAAGCTCAATGAGGCGCTGAGACAGGCGGACTACATCCTGAAACTGCACATTATCATCCACCATGCCGTGAAGAATAAGCAGGCGGTCCTCCAGCCCTTCCGCAAAGTAGATTGGTGAACTTTGGCGGAAGGCAATAGAGTCCTCCACCGGCGTATTGAGGATGTTGGAGGTGTAAGGGTGGTTGTAATGCGCCCAATCGGTTACCGAGCGCAGGGCCGCACCGCATTCAAAAGTGCCAGGTGAAGTGAATAGCGCCATCAGCGTGATGAAGCCCCCGTAAGAGCCTCCGTAGATGCCAATTCGTTCCGGATCGATGCCGAGCTCTTCCACCAGGTAGGCAGCACCGTCCACCTGATCGCTGAGGTCTTTGCCGCCCATGTGCCGGTAAATCCCGGTCCGCCAGTCCCGGCCATACCCATCACTGCCCCGGTAGTCGATGTCCAATACCGTGAAGCCATTGTCCACCAGCAGGTTATGAAACATATACTCCCGGTAATAGCTGCTCCACCAGCGGTGTACGTTTTGGAGGTAGCCCGCTCCGTGAACGAAGATGACGGCTTTGCCTTTCCTGTTGCCCTTCTTCGGGCGGTACAAACGGGCAGGCACGCTTGCCCCATCTGATGCCCTGAAGCGTATGATTTCAGGCTCACGCCAGGCGTAGCTTTGAAAAGCCTTGGTCGTGGATTCAGTCACCCGGCGCATTGCACTGCCCGGCTGATTGTCCATCAGGTACAGTTCCCAGGGCTGATTGCTGTAGGAATAGCGCAGGGCGAGCGTCTTTTCATCCGGTGCGATTTCCACCTCATACTTCCCTGGCGCGTCCGTGACTTTCTGCAAAGAGCCTCCCCTAACAGGCAAGTGGTAAAAATGCTGCTCGAAGGGGCTTTCCGCATTAGCGATGATGAAAAAAGTTTGCTTATCGCGGGACAATTGTGCGCTACGGATTTCAAAATCGCCACTTGTCAGGGCGGTGCGCTCATCAGTATCCAGGTTATGGGCATAAAGATGTGAGTACCCGGTGGCTTCTGACT
>CAZNHN010000097.1:3557-19365 GCA_964572415.1 uncultured Phaeodactylibacter sp. | reverse complement strand
GGCAAAGTTGGTTTGAGTGTGTAGGAACTCCCAAATTACAACTTTCCCCTTTTTTTATGGCTATGCGTCATTTTCGCCACGGACTATTGTAATTATTGCATTTATAAAAAACAAAAAATGAGTTTTCCCAAAATTCTAAAAACTATCATCCCTGTCTATCTTATTTGCTTTTCCCAGCTATCTGCTCAAACACCAATAGTTAATTTAAAAGAGAAGTATCCGTACGGATCAGTATTAAATGAAAAAAATTTAGAAGAATATGGGCTTGACATTAAGAAAATGCTCCAAGCACAAAAGCAAAAGCAAGCCATTGAACATGTCAATCAGTTTTTCTTACCTCAATTGCCATTGCTAGAGAAATCATATCCCAAGAAACTCTTAGTTCCCTTAGTATGGAGTAATTTCTTATGCTCTTCCTTTAAAAAGGATAAACTAAATGCTAAAACTTTAGGGGAACTATATCTATCTATAATTCGATCACATCCAGATTGGGTGAATTTTGAAGACAAGTTCACTGTTATGTGGAGAACTGCTATTGCATACCGAAACCTTAATGAAGTAGAAAAGGCTGAGAACCTATTCAATAACTGTTTTAACTTACTCGATAACGAAAACTTACCTGACGAAGATGGACTTCGAGGAGATTTATTATCCTCCCTTGCGGTCCTTAGACTCTATAATCGGCAAAATTCGGAGGCTAAGTATCTACTGGACAGCGCAAAAAATTATTGTTCCACGCGCGAAAGGAGGTGCTATACAAATTACAAGCTAAGCCTTGCCTCCTATTATGAGAGAGTGAACAAAAGAACAAAAGCTGCAAATATTCTTTTAGGCTTTATTTCTGAGATAGAGAGCAGCCCGGAAAATTTTCAACCATCGACTCGCTTTACAGCACTAAGAGACTTAGCTAATGTTTATTATTATGACGGTCAATACCTGAAAACCATCAATTATTATCAAGAAGCTCTGAGAATCCCCGACATACCACTAGAGGAGATAGTGGATACATATATAACTCTAGGCACAACATACTCTTGGTCTAAAGATTACCAAAACGCTAAAAAGTTCTTAGAAAAAGCCCTCAAGCTTCAAGAATTCAATCCTAAAGTGCCTTTTCCCTATGACCGCTATACTCCAGGGCTACAAAGGTTGCTGATTACCCTATACTTTATAGCCCAAAACGAACAATACCACTACGCCGACGGCGGCACTCTGGACAACCTCTACGCATCTCACGGCTACCAGGAGCAATACCTGGACTTACTGGAGTACATGAGCAAAAACCTCAGCCCTACCTCCTCCCGATACTTTATTGACCGGTTCTATTATATGTATGAAGAGGCGGTTTATGTACGATACAAACTGCATGAGGAAACGCAAGACCCCAGGTACCTGAAGGAAGCCTTCAGAGTAGCCGGGCGCGGCAAGGCTATTCATGTCCGGGAAGCGGCCCAGAATGCTGCTGCCGAACAAGTATTCCCGGCAAGGCTCCTGCAGCGCCGGTATGATTTACGGAAACAGTATGTCACCTTGGAAAACCGGCTTTATGAACAGCAGGAGTCAGAAGGCTCTGTATCCAGCCTTGCAGACTCCTCCCTTCAGGCGAAGAATAAGTACCTTGGATTCCTGGACAGCCTGGAGGAGGCATTTCCTACTATGCAGCAGATGTGGGACATTCCGGAGCCGCCTTCTCCCAACCTTGTACAAGCCCAACTGCTGAAAGACAACCGGGCGATGTTGCAGTACTTCATTGGGTATCAGTATGTCTTTTTGTTCCTGCTGGACAGGAATGACATCGTACTGCACCATACCAAAATCCCGGAGGGGCTTGCTGAGCAAGTCAACACGATGCGGGATGCGCTTTACAAATGGGCGCTGCAACCCTCCGACGACCTGATTGAGGATTTTACAGCAAGTGCGCATTGGCTCTACCAAAGGCTATTGCAGCCTGTTGACAGCTTGCTTCCCTCCAGGTTGCTCATCGTGCCGGATAATTGTGTGGCTTATTTGCCTTTTGATGTTTTGCTCAGAACCCAACCCGATCCTAAAACACCGTTTCGGGACTACCCTTACCTCATAAAAGACCACCAAATCAGCTATGCATACTCTCCCTACGACTTTGTTCAGGAGCCGCAGAATAAGCGACACCGGCGAGCCGCAGTTTTAGGGTTTGCACCCTCCTTCGACGAGAGCGGGGTTCTGCCCGAAACCGTAGCTGAGCGTAAACGTGAGTTCGGGCCACTGCTTGCCAATGAGAAAGAAGTGGAACAAATTTCCAGCTTTTTTTCCTGTAAACCTTTCAATGCCGGGCATGCCACCAAGGAAGCCTTTATGCAGTACGCCCCCAGGTACCAGGTATTACACCTGGCAACCCACGCCAAGGCGAATGATAAGAAGGGAGAATATTCCTACCTCTGTTTTACCGAAATCCCGGGAGATACTGCAATGAGCCACCGCCTTTATGCCCGGGAACTCTACCTCATGGACCTCAGTGCAGATATGGTCGTCCTCAGTGCCTGCGAAACAGGGCTTGGAGAGCTATCCAAAGGTGAAGGCGTAATCAGCCTTTCCCATGCCTTTTCGAAAGCAGGTGCCCGGAGCCTCATTACCACATTATGGCGGGTGAGCGACCGGGCTTCTGCTAATCTGATGGCTGACTTCTACAAGCACCTGCAAACCGGCGCTCCCAAGGATGCTGCACTTCGGAACGCCAAGCTGGACTATCTCCACGGTGCCTCTGCAAAAGCAGCCCACCCCTTTTTCTGGGCTGGGTATATAGCCCAGGGCGATATGTCTCCGCTTTCTCTTTCCTCTAATGATTTTATATGGTGGATATGCCTGTTCCTATTGGGGCTATTTGTAATTTTGAGCGGTTTAATCAGATCGAAAAGACGCAGAACCCATGCAAAGAATTAATGTAGAAATAAAGGCCCGGTCTCAAAATCCAGCCGAAATACACGCGCTGCTTGCTGCTCAGCAAGCTGAGTTTCTTGGCACAGACAAACAAACAGATACTTATTTCAAGGTTGACAGGGGCCGCCTCAAGCTTCGGCAGGGCAATATCGAAAATGCATTGATTCACTATTTCCGTGACAATCAGGCAGGGCCGAAGCGCTCTGACGTTTCTTTGTACAAAACGGAGAGTGGTGCCGAATTAAGGGAAGTGCTGCAGCAAGCGCTGTCTGTTTTAGCTGTGGTGATCAAGCGCAGGTCTATCTATTTTATTGAAAATGTGAAGTTTCACGTGGATGAAGTGGAAAACCTGGGCTCTTTTGTTGAGATTGAAGCCATT
Organism: uncultured Phaeodactylibacter sp.; assembly: GCA_964572415.1. GTDB lineage: Bacteria > Bacteroidota > Bacteroidia > Chitinophagales > Saprospiraceae > Phaeodactylibacter. The sequence continues at coordinate 16,073 of CAZNHN010000097.1, read as the reverse complement.
GACAGGGACGGAACGATTGGAGAGGAAAAGCTACGGCAGCAGTGTCAGTACTATCTCGACCTTTTTAAAATCAAGTCAGAAGACCTTATCGAAGTTTCCTACAGCGATATGATGATTTCTGCACAATAGCCGCCTATTGGCAGAACAAGAAGTGTGAGTCATCCCGGATTTTGGCCTAAATCAAAGTCCGGGGTGCTTTTTTTGAGGGCAAACGGAAAAGCCTCTTATTTATTCGGGGCAATCACCACACCAAATCACAAGAGGCTATGCAGCGAAGTAGACGCGAAGCGAAACGCTGGCGACGCCAAGATATCAACCGGGCTTTTCAACGCGGCGAGTTGGAAAAAGAGTGAATCAGAAATCACAAACCTTAGTTTGGCAGGCTATACATTAGCTTGCTAAAGAACCTTTTATGTTAGCTTTCGAGGAAAATCATATTTGACGCGCTCACCCTGGAAACATATTAGCCTTGCCGGGATTATATACAGTTTGATAAAGGGGATCATCAAGCGTAAGAAAAGATAATTTGTCTTGACGCTTACGTATTTGGTACATTCAATCTTTGATTTAAATGCTTTTTATAAAAGAATGTCCGATGAGTATAAACTTTAACGGAAAACCTGTATTTTCTCCTTGCTGCATAATTGCATATCGTAATTTGTAGCTCTAACTAAATAAAAACTATTATGCAAAAGATTTTACCCGCTTTATTATGCCTTTTATTTTCTGTTTCGGCATACGCCCAACCTACCTCAGCCCCACCAACACCTTCCCAGGCGGCGGTTGATGTCATTTCACTTTTTGGTGAATCTTACACTTCTGCCACGGGACTAACTCCCACAACTTTTGGAGTGAATAACAACACCGCAGTAGTTGCTAACGAAGCAGGTAATGAGGTATATCAGTTTAACGTTGTGGATGGCGACTTTCAGGGATTCGACCTTGATGAGGCGATCGATCTTACAGCTATGGAGAATATCCATTACGATATTTGGGTGGAAGGTACTATTGATGTAGGAGCGATTTTTAATACCACTGTCTCTTATCATGCCGGAGGTCACCTGACAGGTCAGACAACCGGCTATGTTCATACCAATCCCATTCCTACTGGTCAGGAGGGTCAGTGGTTGTCCTTTGATATCCCTTTCAACAGCTTTGCACCTGATTTGTCTACCAGTCCAAAAGATATCATCAGCCAATTAGTTTTTACTTTTACCAACCTTACCAGTACAGGTCCGATCTATGTAGATAATATCTATTTCTGGAAACCACCTGTCGATCCTGCCATGGATGCCTCATTAAGTGACCTTCAGGTAGATGGGGCGACGATTGATGGCTTCTCACCCACTGAGCTAAATTATACGGTGAATGTTTCCAGCGCAGACCCTATACCACAGATTACAGCGGCTACGACAACCAATATGAACGCTACTGCTACCATTACCCAGGCTGGTGCAGTTCCTGGCCAGGCCATGGTAGAGGTCACGGCTGAGGATGGTGTGACAACGCAGACCTATACCGTTGATTTTGTACTTTCAATTTCAGGCCCCACAACAGTACCACCAGCGCCCACGCAAGCAGAAGCAGATGTAATCTCTTTGTTTAGTGATGCCTACACTTCCGCCACAGGCCTGACCCCTACAACTTTTGGCGTAAACAACAATACTGCAGCCGTTGTAGAAGCTGCCGGAAACGATGTCTATGAATTCACGATCGTCGATGGCGACTTTCAAGCCTTTACACTGGACGATGCGATTGACCTTACAACCATGGAAAATATTCACTATGACATTTGGGTGGGAGGCACGACTAATGTAGGGGCTATTTTCAATACCGTTATTTCCTACCATGCGGACGGTCACCTGACAGGCCAGACCACAGGTTATGCCAACACCAATCCAATAGCTCCAGGCCAGGAAGGCCAGTGGCTTTCCTTTGACATCCCATTTAGCAATTTCGCACCAGATTTAGCCGCCAATCCAAAAGATATCATTAGTGAATTGGTGTTTGCATATACCAACTTATCTGACGTAGGGCCGATTTATATGGACAATCTTTACTTTTGGAAAACACCTACCGATCCTGCAACGGACGCCTCTTTAAGTGACCTGCAGGTGGATGGCGCAACGGTGGAAGGGTTTTCACCTTCCGAGCTGAACTACACGGTGAATGTATCAGAGGGAGCCCCTGTACCACAAATTACAGCAGCTACCACAACCAATATGAACGCTACTGCTGCCATTACTCAGGCGGCCGCAGTTCCTGGTCAGGCTACCGTAGAGGTGACAGCTGAGGATGGGGTGACGATGCAAACCTATACGGTTGATTTTATACTTTCAACTGTAGGGCCAACAACAGCCCCGCCAACACCTACGCAAGCAGAAGAGGATGTCATTTCCTTATTTAGCGATGCCTATACTTCCGCAACAGGTCTGACCCCCACAACTTTTGGTGCAAATAACAATACCGCTGCGGTAGTTGAAGCTGCCGGAAACGATGTCTATGAATTTACAATCGTCGATGGCGATTTTCAGGCCTTTACATTAGATGAGGCTATTGATCTTACAGAGATGGAAAACCTCCATTATGATATTTGGGTAGCAGGCACGACTGATGTGGGGGCTATTTTCAACACCACTATTTCGTATCATGCCGGTGGACACCTGACAGGGCAGACCACGGGATATGTGCATACGAACCCAATAGCTACCGGACAGGAAGGCCAATGGCTTTCCTTTGACATCCCATTTAGCAATTTCGCACCAGATTTAGCCGCCAATCCAAAAGATATCATTAGTGAATTGGTGTTTGCATATACCAACTTATCTGACGTAGGGCCGATTTATATGGACAATCTTTACTTTTGGAAAACACCTACCGATCCTGCAACGGACGCCTCTTTAAGTGACCTGCAGGTGGATGGCGCAACGGTGGAAGGGTTTTCACCTTCCGAGCTGAACTACACGGTGAATGTATCAGAGGGAGCCCCTGTACCACAAATTACAGCAGCTACCACAACCAATATGAACGCTACTGCTGCCATTACTCAGGCGACCGCAGTTCCCGGACAAGCTACCGTAGAGGTAACAGCCGAGGATGGGGTGACGATGCAAACCTATACGGTTGATTTTACAGTTTCAATCGTAGGGCCGACTACAGCGCCACCCACACCCACGATTCCTGCTTCGCGAGTGATTTCCTTGTTTAGCGAAGCTTATACTTCTGCTACGGACCTGACACCAACTACCTTCGGTGCGAATAACAACACGGCAGCGGTAGTTGAAGCTGCCGGAAACGATGTCTATGAATTTACGATCGTAGATGGAGACTTTCAGGGATTTGAATTGGGTAATGCCATCGACCTTACCATGATGGACACACTGCATTACGATATATGGGTTGGAGGTACGACCGATGTGGGTGCTATTTTCAATACCACTATTTCGTATCATGCCGGAGGGCATCTGACTGGTCAGACAACAGGTTATGCACACACCAACCCAATAGCTGCCGGTCAGGAAGGGCAATGGCTTTCCTTTGATATTCCATTTAGCAGTTTCGCGCCAGATTTAGCCGCCAATCCAAAAGACATTATTAGCGAACTGGTATTTGTATATACCAATTTGTCAGATGTGGGGCCGATCTACATTGACAATATCTATTTCTATAGAGATGTGATGACCTCTACCCCTGACGTTAGTGCGTTAAGCGAACGGATTGAAGTCTACCCTAACCCTACACAGTTAGGTGAAGTGGTGAATTTTTCAGAAATACCGGCATTGATTGAAGTCTTCTCTATGGAAGGCCGGCTGTTACGTACCTCTAAAACAGGCTATTTACAAACCGTAGGCTTGCAAAGTGGTACTTACGTTCTTAAGATTACTACAGAGGCAGGTGATAAGGCAGTGAAGAAACTAATCTTGCACTAATCTATTGAACCTTCCCGTTGAATTGGCAAAATTGCCCTTGCTCTTTCTTTAAGAGTAGGGGCAATTTTGTTTTTTACACCCGGCATAATAAGTGTGATACGGCTTAAATACATGATTATGCCGATAGTGTTTTCGATAAGAGTTTTACACAGGAACTTGAAGTAAACCACATCTGCCCAAGCCTTCGTGCCTTTCAGGTTAATTCATCCTTGCGACCATCATTTTTGCCTACCTTTGCCCCGAAAATCAGGAAAAGTATGGGCAGGAGAAAAAAGCCAAAAGTATATACCGATGTCCGTTTTACGGGCATAGCCGATAAAGGCCGGGCGGTAGGCAGAGATGCCGAGGGGAAAGTCATTTTTGCAGATGGGGTCGCACCGGGCGATGTGGCCGATGTACTCGTCAAGCGCAAAAAAAAGGGCGTGCTCATGGGCACCGCCCAGGAAATCAAGTCCTACTCTCCCGACCGGGTAGAGCCGGTTTGCGAGCATTTCTGGCTTTGCGGGGGCTGTAAATGGCAGCACCTCAGCTACGAAGCCCAGGCACGCGAAAAAGAAAAAGTGGTACGCGATACGCTTAGCCGGATCGGCAAAGTGGAGGTCGAAGAATTTCTGCCCATCCGTGCGGCGGAGCAGACCGTTTTTTACCGCAATAAGCTTGAGTTTTCCTTTTCCAATAAACGCTGGCTGACCCGCGAAGAAATCGAATCGGGCATCACCAATAAAGCCGATGTGCTGGGCTTTCACCGATCCGGCGCTTTCGATAAGGTCATTGATATTGAGAAATGCTGGCTGCAGCCCGACCCTTCCAATGACCTGCGCAACGGAATTAAGGAAATTGCCCTGGAGCAGGGCCTGACCTTCCACGATGCCCGGGAGCATAAAGGTTTTATGAGGCAGGTGATGTTCCGCATTACCACACAGGGTGAAATCCTCGTGCTCTTCAGCTTCCACAAAGAGGAGCCCAAAAAGTATCAACCGTTTATGGATTCAGTGATGGAGCGCTTTCCACAAATCACAACCGTATGCTACTGCATCAACACCAAGGTTAATGACTTTTTGTACGATTTGGAGATGCACACCTATGCCGGCAAAGGTTATGTGGAAGAAAAACTGGGCGACGTCCGTTTCAAGGTGGGCCCCAAGTCCTTTTTTCAAACCAACACCTATCAGGCCAAAGTGCTTTATGATACTGTAGTGGAATTTGCCGGCCTGAAGGGCACAGAAAACGTCTATGACCTGTACACTGGTATTGGCAGTATTGCACTGTATGTGGCTCAGGCTTGCAGGCAAGTGGTTGGGATTGAGGAAATTCCGGAAGCCATCGCGGATGCGGAAGTCAATGCCCGCCTCAACGATATTGAGAATGCGGTGTTTTACGCAGGGGATGTTAAGGACATACTGACCGCTGACTTTGCCGAACGGCATGGGAAGCCCGACCTGCTCATTACCGATCCGCCCCGTGCCGGTATGCATGCCAAGGTAGTGGATATGCTGCTGGAACTCGCTGCCCCGCGCATGGTGTATGTGAGTTGCAATCCGGCCACACAGGCCCGCGATTTGCAGCTGCTGAGCGAGAAGTACCGGGTCGTTAAAGCAAGGCCGGTTGATATGTTCCCTCACACCCATCATATTGAAAATGTAGCCCTGCTGGAGCTGCGTTAATTAGTGTTGTTATGAACAAGGAATTTATACACGCCAAAATAGAACGCCTGGAAACCGAGCTCAAGCCTTACCTCCCCGTTATTGGTAAGGCCGCGGATACCATTCTCGACCAGGACGTATCCTCCTACCCTATATTCATCGTTCATCAGATGGACGCTGTGGATATTGGCATTGCCCTGCTTAGCCACGAAGCAGAGGACGGCCCTGCATGGTCGGTGCACGCCAGTACGCTTGAGGAACTGGCTACAAAGAAGGTCGTCGAGATGAATAAAGTGGATAACTTCCGGGAAGTCTACAAAGATCCAAGAGAAAACCTTTGCCTTTTTGTCCTTAGCGATCTGGGTGCTAACTTTATGTTTATTTCCCGCTAAACTGAGCGTATGGATAGCAGCGCCAAAATCGAAAAGACGCATCAGGTTCTCTTGATCGAAGACGATCCGGTTTTTGCGCGCCTGGTTCAAGCTTATCTTTCAGGGAGTGACCTGCTCAGTTGCACAATCAGGCATGTCAGCAGTTTGGGTGACGGTCAGTCCGCCCTGCAACAGGAAGAGCAGAACTATGCTGCAGTATTATTGGATTTAAGCTTGCCCGACAGCCATGGATTTAGCACTCTGGAGACCTTGCTTTCTCAGTTTCCGAAGCTTAATGTCATCGTGATGACCGGGCAGAGCGACAAATCCCTTGGCGTGGAAGCGGTTAAAGCTGGTGCACAGGACTTTCTGGTCAAGGGTGAATTCAATGAACACATTCTCGCCAAATCACTCCGCTTTTCTATAGAGCGCAGCAGCATTCTAAACCGACTGGAAGAGACACAGCAAATGGCAGGCATAGGCCATTGGGAGTGCAGCCCAAGCGAGCATTTTTTCGCAGGCTCAGAGGAGTTGTACCGAATTTTTGGGCGGTCATTCCATAATAAACTAACCTGCAAGGAGATTTTGAACTCCGATGGCGTATTTTCCATTTTTATGCAATTGCAGCATCAGGCCCAATTGGAGAAACGAGCCCAGATTGATACCTGGATTCATCCGGAAAAGGGCAAGCCGCGGTATGTAAGTATGATTTGTACCGCTTCTCTACTCTCCAACGGGGAGGCTTTCTATAACGGGATCATCCAGGATATTACAGCCCGCAAACAAGCACAGGAGCTAAAGAAGGAACGAGATGTGGCCGAACAGGCAGCCAAGGTGCGGGAGCAGTTCATAGCGAGTATCAGCCATGAAATGCGGACACCTATGAACGCCATACAGGGGATGAGTAACCTGCTGATTGAGACCCCTCTGAATTCAGAGCAGTTTGAATATGTTGATGCAATAAAGCGATCTTCGGATCTACTGCTGGGGATTATCAACGATATTCTGGAAATATCAACTATCCGGAATGATAAAGTGGTTATTGACCGTAAGGTATTCAGCCTGGGCGAGCTTTTATGCAGCCTTATGAGCGTCTTGAAGTATAAAGCCCGGGAAAAGCAGTTAAATTTCGAGTTGAATATTGATCCGGGAATTCCAGATACCGTAATTGGCGATGCTTTGCGCCTCAATCAAATTATGTACAACCTGGTGGGTAATGCCATTAAGTTTACAGACGAGGGTAAAGTTGAACTCCGCGTTACACGGCAGTATCAGGAAGCTGAACGGGTTAAGCTCTTATTTGAAGTAGTCGATACCGGAGTAGGCATACCGGAAGAACAGCAATCGCAGATTTTTGAGAGCTTTGTCCGGATAACCGTAGCTGACAGAATTTACGAAGGCACCGGATTGGGGCTGAGCATTGCAAAAGACCTGGTGGAAAGACAGGGAGGCCGGCTTCAGGTAGAAAGTACGCAGGGTAAAGGCTCCCGTTTTTTCTTTGAGCTTTGGCTGGATTATACAGAGCAGCCCAACAAGTCTTCCAGGATATCTGAAAATGTGCCGGAAGACCTATCCTTCAATTTGCTGGTTGTGGAAGACCACAAAATGAATCAGATTGTGGTTCAGCGCACTATCCAAAAAAAATGGCCAAACGTGCAAATTCAGCTGGCAGACCACGGAAGGGAGGCTTTGAAAATTCTTAAAACAGAAGCCATTGACCTGGTACTAATGGATATTCAGATGCCGGTTCTGGACGGGATAGAAACCATTAAGATTATCCGTAATCAAATGCCTGAGCCGGTAGCAAGCCTGCCTGTCCTGGCCATAACTGCTCATGCGAATATTGCTCAGCAGGCTCAGTTCCAGCAGCTTGGTTTTAATGACCATGTATTTAAGCCCTTCGAACCGGAACAGCTTTTTGCAGCTGTGGAACGTCAGCTAAAACATAATTCTTAAAAACAAAATAAAGCTCCTGCTCAACAAGATGACCTACCAATTTCTAAACCTGGGCTACCTGGAGCTCATGTCAGGCGGAGATCAGACCGACCGGCGGCGCCTGCTCGAAATGCTGGAAAAAGACCTGTCGGAATACCCGCAACTCATGCAGCAGTCGCTGGAGGCGGAAGACTGGCAAAAACTGGAGCGCCAGGCTCATTACTTCAAGTCGACCCTGCCATTTACGGGCTATGAAGCGCTGATTCAAACCCAGCATTCCCTTTATCATAATATAAAAGAAGCCTCTAATCTTGCCGATCTGCCCAAACAGCTGAGCCAGATAGAGGCGTTTTGCGAGGCGGTGCGAACAGAAGTACAGGAAGAGCTGAAAAAAGGTTAATTTTTGTTTTATTATCTTTGGTTCAGACCTACCTACAGTACCTCTATGAAAGAACTTAAAAAAATCCTCATCTGCGAAGACGAGGAAATCCTGCTTACCGCGCTCAAATTCCGATTGCAAAAACAAGGGTATGAACTCTTCCTCACCGCCAATGGTGCAGAAGCCGAAACCTTACTTAAAAAAGAAAAGCCGGATATGCTGGTCACAGATATCGATGTGCCGGTTAAAAATGGGCTGGAACTGGTCAATTTCATACGGCAGGATCTGGAGTGGGACATCCCAATCGTTATGATTGCACCGATGGAAGAAGGCGAAGGTATCCTAAAAGCCAAAATGGCGGGGGCCACTGACTTTGTCACTAAACCTTTCAAGCCGGTGGAGCTTGTTCTGAGAATTCGTTGTATCTTTCAAGCACTTGAACATTAAACAAATGAAAATATACCCATGAAAGGAATCATTCTGGCTGGCGGCCTCGGCACAAGGTTGTACCCGCTCACCATGGCCGTCAGTAAACAGCTTATGCCGGTTTATGACAAACCAATGATTTACTACCCGCTATCGACCCTGATGTCGGCGGGCATCAAAGACATCCTCATCATTTCCACGCCCCAGGATTTGCCTAATTTCCAAAAGTTGCTTGGTGATGGCAGTGAATTGGGGTGCAATTTCTCCTACGTCCCACAACATGAGCCCAACGGGCTGGCACAGGCTTTCGTCCTGGGCGAATCCTTCATTGATGGCGACCCGGCAGCGCTGATCCTGGGGGATAACATTTTCTACGGTGCCGGGCTGGAAGAACTGCTCCGCAAGAGCAATGATCCAAAGGGCGGGGTGGTTTTCGCCTATTGGGTAGCTGACCCTGAGCGCTATGGCGTAGTCGAGTTTGATGAGAATGGTATTGCCATTTCCATTGAGGAAAAGCCAGCAAAGCCTAAATCCAACTATGCCGTTCCCGGTCTTTACTTCTATGACAATCAGGTGGTGGACATCGCCAAAAATCTGGAACCAAGTGCCCGGGGCGAGTACGAAATCACGGATGTCAACAAGCATTACCTGAGCAAAGGGGAGCTTCATGTAGGCGTGCTGGGCCGTGGTGTGGCCTGGCTGGATACCGGTACCCACAAATCGCTCATGCAGGCCGGCCAGTTTATTGAGGTCATCGAGGACCGGCAGGGGCTGAAGATCGGTTGCATTGAAGAAGTCGCCTATGAGCGCGGCTTTATTGATGCCGAACAGCTAGAGCGCCTGGGTCACAAATACCTCAAGAGTGGTTACGGCGAGTACTTGCTCAATCTGCTGAAGCAGCAGGAAGGGTAGCCAAAAAGCGTTTTAAATTTTGTTGGAGTAATTTTCCGGAGTCTGCTGCTTGCATGCCTGACGCTGCTTTGGCATCCTCTATGCCCCGGATCAACTGCAAGGTGCTTTGTTGTTGCATGGCAATCCTGCCTTTTTTGTACAGGCGCTGTGCCAGGTACTCCTGCTCGGTTTGCCCGGGCGTAGGGATGCAAAGCACCTTTTTGCGTGCCATTCCCCAGTCCATGAGGCTGCTATAGCCTGGTCTTCCAATGACCACGCCTGTATTTTGAATAGCTTCCCAAAGGGCTTTTCCCTTTAAGTAATTGATGATAGTAACCCTTCCTTCCTGCCGGGGAGGCGCCTCCTGCGGTATGCCCCGTACAAGCGTATGCCGTCCCGGTAGTTGAGGGTACTGTGCCAGTAAAGCCTGCTCAAGGTAGGTGCGCTGTGGTTCGGGGCCGGAAAGGACAGCGAGGGTGTCAACATGTACCTCTTGAGAAATTGCTGGAAGTTGCCCGTTAAACCGGGAAAGCCAACCTATGTAGTGAGTTGGAATACCAGCAAGGGGCGGATGGCTCAGTGCGCCGCTCAGCCCGTGGTCACCCGGCAGATCAGGCACCCAGCATTCTTGAAAGCGGTAAAGGAACGCCCGGTTGAGCCCATTAGCCAGAGGTTGCAGCAGAGGCATCGGTACAATCGGGTGAAGTTGGTGAGTGAGGAACACCCCCGGCACCTTACCGGAGAAGCAGCCAAAGCGGTTATCCGAAATGACCGCATCAATGTGGTGCGTTTTAATGTAGCGCTGTAGTAGTTGATGCTCACGCCAGGCGGTGTAGGCGAGTTTGGGCCCCTGCGAGGCCATGTTGGCCATCATACTTTTACTCCGGTAGTGAATATTGTAAGCCGGCAGCGGCAGATACTTAAGTTCCGGTCGTTCTGCCCGCAGAAAAGCCCCCGCATTGCCCGCTGATGCCAGGATAGGCGTTGCCCCAAGCTCAAGCAAGGCATCCGCTACCGGCAGGCTCCGGGCAGCATGCCCCAGCCCCCAATCCAAGCAGGCGATAAGAACACGGGGGTGGTCTGGCATGGCGTTACGAAAGATTTTGATTAATTTTCCAGAAGAACAATATCGTAAATCTATGCGCAACACTTTCAAAGCCGGGCTGCTATTTCTAGGGCTTTCCCTTCTATCAGGTTGTAAAGCCTATAACTGCGGCTGCCCGATGAGCAGTCAGCCCAAAGAAAAAACACTGCCTTCCACCCACCAACCTGCCCGATAAGATGAAGTACAGTATCTACGCCTTTTTTGCCCTGTTTTTGTTACCCGGTTGCGTTGAAGAGGCACCAAAGGAAGAAGCTAACCAGCCTGAAAGCGTCGTACCAGCTGAAGTTACCTGGCTCAATTTAGAGGATGCTTTAAAACAACAACGCCACCGCCCCAAACCCATTTTCATTGACCTATACACCGATTGGTGCCGCTGGTGCAAAGTCATGGACCAGAAAACTTTTTCTGACCCTAAGGTAGCCGGGTACCTGCAGGAAAACTTTTACCCGGTTAAGTTCAATGCAGAGAAAGCTCCGCCGATCAACATCAATGGAAAAGAGTTTGAGCTGGTGAGTACCGGCCGAAAATCCCTGCACAGCCTGGCCTATGCGCTCATGAAAGGCGACATCAGCTACCCTTCCTACGTCATCCTGGATGAACGGCAACAGACCATCAGCCGCTTTAAGGGTTTCCGGGACGCTCAGGATTTTATGGTGGAACTGGAAACAGCACTGCAATGAGCACGCCCTTGATTCAACGACAGACTTCCCTTTCGGCTAATATTGTGGCTTTCTGCCGTTTTCTCCGGCAAAAGGGTTTTACCATTGGGCCAAGGGAGGAAGCTGATGCACTACGGGCATTGAGCACCCTGGGCGCTTTTGATGCACCGGGGCAATTGCAACTGTGTCTTCGGGCTACCCTGGCGCGCACCTACGCTCAGCTTCGGGTCTTTGATGAATTGTACACGCAGTACTGGCGGGAGCTGGACAAGGCTGTGGATTCCAAGCTGAAACACGCTAAAGAAAAACGTAATCAGAATACCCGCAAGACCGGCACGCCAGGATTGCAGTCGATCAAAAGCTGGTTGCAGGGCAACACTTCCGCAGAAGAAGTGGAGATGGCAACGTACAGCACGCAGGAAGTACTGAGCCGCAAGGATTTTTCCCTCCTCGCCGAGGAAGAGCTGAGCGAAATGGCAGCGATGATCCATCGTATTGCCCGCACGCTCGCCCTGAGGGAAAGCCGGCGGCGCAAAGCTTCCAATAAACCCTTGCAGCTGGACCTGCGCCGTACCCTGCGCCAAAATATGAGGCGTGGAGGGGAACTCCTGGAACTCGCCCACTTCAAACCGGCCCGTCAAAAGAAGCAAATCGTGCTGTTGTGCGATGTGAGCAAATCAATGGATTTGTACAGCCGTTTTCTCCTGCAATTCGTGTATGCCTTTCAGTCCAACTACCGGCGGATCGAGGCTTTTGCGTTCAGCACCCAATTGTACCGGGTGACGCCCGCCCTGCGGCAGCGCGATTTTAAATCGGCACTGGAGGAGGTGGCCCTTCAGGTCAGCGGCTGGTCAGGAGGGACAAAAATCGGTGCCAGCCTTCATCAGTTTTACCGGCAGTATGGTAACCGCCTGCTCAACCGGCAGACCGTGGTCATCATCATGAGTGATGGCTGGGATACGGGCGATATAGCGCAGTTGGAAAACAGCATGCGCCGCATTCAGCACAAAGCCGCGAAAGTCATTTGGCTCAATCCCCTTGCAGGCAGTGACCGGTATGAGGCCAAAACACAGGGCATGCAGGCGGCGATGCCGTACATCGATGTTTTTGCGCCCGGGCACAGTGTGGAGAGCTTGCGGCAACTGTACCACCGGCTTTAAGCAGTCTTTTGAACCTCC
>CAZNHN010000097.1:1740-3547 GCA_964572415.1 uncultured Phaeodactylibacter sp. | reverse complement strand
TGTAATGGCATTGCAAACCAAAATGCATCAAAAATGACAACTTTGAAGGAAGGTGATAAGGCGCCGGATTTCACGGGTATTGACCAGAATGAAAATACCATTTCCTTATCCGACTACAAGGGAAAGAAGCTCATCCTGTTTTTTTACCCCAAAGACAATACGCCCGGCTGTACGGCAGAAGCCTGCAACCTGCGCGACAACTTTGAGGATCTCAAAGCTAAAGGCTACGAGTTACTTGGTGTGAGCCCCGATAGTGCTAAGAAGCACCAAAACTTCATTAAAAAGCACGACCTGCCTTTCCCGCTGCTGGCGGATACGGAGAAGGAAGTACTGAACGCCTACGAAGTTTGGGGCGAAAAGCAGTTCATGGGCAAGACCTACGATGGAGTACACCGTACTACCTTCATTATTGACGAGGAAGGCAAAATTGAGAAGGTTTTCAAAAAAGTGAAGACCAAAGCCCACACGGAGCAAATTCTGGAGGAAATGGAAGGGTAAAACTCTGTGTTTTCCTGAAAAAGGAAGCCCCTGCAGGTATTTGTTGCTTGCAGGGGCTTTGTATTACAGGCTCAGAACTACGCTGATTAGAGTTCGATATCGGCATCAAAGTTAACCAGGTCGACAAACCGGGCGATGCGCTTATTGATGGCTTTGTTGTTGAGCTCTTTCATCCGCTCGATACCAAACTTCTCTACGCAGAAAGAAGCCATAGCAGAACCGTAGATCACAGCACGCTTCATGTTTTCGAAGGAAAGGTCGCCGGTACGGGCAATATAGCCCATAAAGCCGCCCGCGAAGGTATCTCCGGCACCAGTGGGGTCGAAAACTTCCGCCAGTGGCAGCGCCGGTGCAAAGAAGACCTTTCCACCTTCAAAGAGCAGAGCACCATGCTCTCCTTTCTTAATCACAAGATGCTTAGGCCCCATGCCGTGGATCACTTCCGCTGCTTTCACCAGGGAGTGTTCCCCCGATAGTTGCCGGGCTTCCTCGTCGTTAATGATCAGGCCATCAATTTTCTTGAGGACTTGCAACAGGCTTTCCATCGCTGTGTCCATCCAGAAATTCATGGTATCCAGCGCGATAAACTTCGGCCGGTTATTCAATTGGTCGATTACCTCTGACTGTACAGATGGTGTCAGGTTACCCAACATCAGATATTCCGCGTCCTTATAGTTATTAGGGAGCACCGGCTTGAAATCTGCCAGCACGTTGAGTTGGGTGTCGAGGGTATCACGGTCGTTCAGGTTGTCGTGGTACTTACCGGCCCAGAAGAAGGATTTTTCCCCCTCCTTTACCTGCAGTCCATCAAGGTTGACACCCCTTGATGCCATAAAGTCCAGTTCCTGCTGCGGGAAGTCATCCCCGATAACGGATACGATTTTGAGGTGGTCAGTAAAGTAAGAAGCAGCGAGTGTAATGTAGGTTGCAGCACCGCCCACCACCTTTTCGGCTCGCCCAAAAGGGGTTTCGATGTCGTCAAAAGCTACAGTTCCAACAGCTAATAGGCTCATCTGAATTATTTTTAAAATTTTTCTGTTACAAAGATTGCACATTTATTTTAGATGGTATAACTTTGCACTCGCCTTTTGAAAGAAAGAGGGTTTGAGTATAAACTGGCACTTTGAAAATTAATACTTTTCGAAGTTTATCAGATCAAATTGCCTCAGCCCCGATAGCTATCGGGGAGCTGGTTAGAGCGGTCCCGGTGTACCGGGATTAATCCGCAGGTCATAGGTTCAAGTCCTGTAACTACCAGCAAAAGAGCTTTGAAATAAAGTTGCCTCAGTAGCTCAGCTGGTTAGAGCGG
>CAZNHN010000097.1:0-1640 GCA_964572415.1 uncultured Phaeodactylibacter sp. | reverse complement strand
CCAGCAAAAGAGCTTTGAAATAAAGTTGCCTCAGTAGCTCAGCTGGTTAGAGCGGCGGACTGTTAATCCGTAGGTCATAGGTTCAAGTCCTATCTGAGGCGCCAGGCCCCGGAGCGTAAAGCTTCGGGGCTTTCGTATTTTACCCCGATGCCGATGCACTACGTCTACATACTTTACTCGCCGGGCTCAGACAAGTACTACGTAGGGCAGACCGCAGATGTCAGCCAGCGCTTGCAGTACCACAACGAGCTTTCAACAAAGTCCTACACCTCGCGCCACCGCCCGTGGGAGCTCCGGGCAGTCCTGGAAGTGCCATCCCGAGGATTGGCCATGCGCATCGAGCGGCATATAAAAAGCTATAAAGACCGGGGCTATATCCAGGAATTGATAGAATCGGAATCAGCGCGCCGTGCACTGGAGGAACGTTTCCGGATGGAGTAGCGATGCAAGGGTTCATCCCCGATAACAACCGGGGAGCTGGTTAGAGCGGTCCCGGTGTTACCGGGATTAATCCGTAGGTCATAGGTTCAAGTCCTATCTGAGGCGCCAGGCCCCGGAGCGTAAAGCTTCGGGGCTTTCGTATTTTACCCCGATGCCGATGCACTACGTCTACATACTTTACTCACCGGGCTCAGACAAGTACTACGTAGGGCAGACATCGGATGTCAGCCAGCGCTTGCAGTACCACAACGAACTTTCAACAAAGTCCTACACCTCGCGCCACCGCCCGTGGTAAGTATTATGCACGCTGGGAAGTACCAGAACAGCGAAGCCATTCAGCTAGATCACTTCATCAAAGGCCGCAAGAGCCGCAGTATTTAAACCCTTTATCGACAGATGAGCAGATCCGGCTTCGGCTGCTATTGCGTTTTGGCATCTGGAGATGCTATGTCAGGAACTCTGAGCCCGGATAATTATCAGCCTGCTTCACTCCCTTTCCTCACCCGGGTTAGATGAGCAAGCTCTTCATCGGTAAAAAGACGGGAGCGGATAATAAACCGAATGCCCAACGGTATTTCCAGTGAAAAACTGGAGCCCCTGCCCTTAGTGATGCCTACAGTGAGCTGCGTGTGCTTCCAGTATTCAAACTGGTCATTAGACATCAGGAAGGGGCAGCCGTGGATTTCGCCTATCCAGACATCATTGTCGTCCAGCAGTAACTCGCCCCTGGCAAAGCACATGGGAGCAGAGCCATCACAACAGCCACCACTTTGGTGGAACATCAGCGGGCCATGCTGTTCCCTCAATTGATCAATGACGTCCCGGGCCTCAGAAGAGACCAATACGCGTTGTACCATTTCTTTAGCTTTTCTGGTTAGGAAAAAAAGACAGGCTCACCGTACACGAATGCCTGGTAAGCCTGTTGTAGTTTTATTGATTTACGTCCTAAAAGAAGCCAAGGGCTTTCTTGTCATAGGAGATCAGCATATTCTTAGTCTGACGGTAGTGGGCGAGCATCATCTTATGCGTCTCCCGGCCAATACCTGATTTTTTATAGCCACCAAACGGAGCATGCGCCGGATAAGCGTGGTAGTTATTCACCCATACGCGCCCTGCTTCCACGGCACGGGAAATCTGATACGCCTGATGCATATCGCGTGTCCAGACACCAGCGCCCAGCCCGTAAAGCGTATCATTGG
>CAZNHN010000096.1:0-19681 GCA_964572415.1 uncultured Phaeodactylibacter sp. | reverse complement strand
GGATAACCCCTTACGTAGCGCTGCTATGCGCGGGAATCCCGCAATGCTGCGGGACCTTGATTAGCCTCAAAATTCGCTCCCACTCAACCCATAAATTAACACTTGACAGACCACTAGTACAGATGGCTCCTTTTTATTTTGAGCTTGCCATTTCGCTGACACCTATTTCTTTAGGTTTCATTTATTCTGAAAAAATGATTAAATAGAAGAGATAATGATTAAAACCCGTTGTTTTTCCAAATGAAAAGGATTTTCCGCCCGTGTTGGATGTTAGCTTGGTTGATATGCCTCGGTGGCTTTCCTCAGTGGAGTTTAGCCCAAATGTCAAGCGGAGATACGACGATTGCCTTACGTTTTGAGGCCATCGATCAAGAAAAAGGCTTGCCCGAATCAAGCGTTTTTGCAATCTTGGAAGATCACATCGGCTTTATTTGGCTGGGTACCTCGGGGGGGCTGATCAAATACGATGGGTACAGCTTTGAGATTCACCCTTACACTCCTGAGTATCCGGAGTTGGCGGCCCGTCAATATGGCGGTATGAAGGTGTTTGTTCTGTCGGAGGGCCCCTATGGTGACCTTTGGATTGGCTCCGGCTTTGACCGGCCGGACAAGCCGTCGATATCCCGTTTTGACCGGGAGACGGAGAAGATCATCCCTTACCTTTTTGAGCCGAAAGACAGCACGCCGGTCATACATGGCAGCATCACTTCAATTGTGGCCGACAGCCAATATGTCTGGATCAGTGTAATGCAGGAAGAGTCCCTGATCCGCCTGCGCCCTGAAATGGAATATTCTGATGCCCGGGCCGCCCGGGATGTACCCTTTGAAATATTGGGAGAAAGTGCCGGCATATTGCCTGATGAGGGGATCAACACACTCCTCAAGGACCAGAAAGGCAGGCTCTGGCTGGCGGGTAAAAAGGGGCTCTACCTTTGGGAAGAAAGCAGCGATACTTTCCGGTATTTTGAATCGGAAGCTCTGGCAAGTGTTAAGGATGTGGAAACTTGTTACATAGGCCTAAAAGAAGGCCCCAGCGGGAAATTATGGCTCGATACCCATCGCTGCGGAGGCATCTTCAGTTTTGACCCTGAAAAAGAACAATTTCAATCCTTTCCGGTGAACGGGACGCCTGAAGTATTGGTCGACCGGCAGGGAAGGATATGGGCGGGAGAATACATGGGGGCAGGGGGCTTAGGCTGGCTGGACCCAAAGAGTAGAAAGTTTTCCCAGATCGACATGCAGCCAGACGGCGTGAATTTCTTCCCGCGATTAAGGACACGGAAGATTATGCAGGATCGCTCTGGGATGGTATGGATCGGTAGCGCCGATGGGCCTCTGCTGAAATACAACCCGCAAAGAGCCGCTTTTAACTGGCTAAGGGCGGAGCCCGCCAACCCGAATAGCTTAAGTCATGACTGGGTGACCGATATCAGCCAAGATGCAGCAGGCAATTACTGGATTGCTACATTTGGCGGTGGACTGAACAAATGGGACCCAGATAACGAACGGTTTACTCACTTTAAGGCCGGCCCTGATGGTAGCGTCGATATTGGGTTTAACAATATCGTCAATCTTGCCGTAGATCGGCAGGGGCGGATATGGTATGGCTTCCACTTCCTTTCCTGCTTTGATCCGACGACAAATGAAGTGAAAACTTATGACGGACCGGTCAATACTATCTATACAGATTCCCGGGGGCAGGTATGGGTCGGAAAATTCCGGGCACTTAGTAAATACCAGCCCGAAACGGATAATTTTAAAGCCTACTTAGTTTCACATCCCTTTAGACCCAATTACTACCAGACTGTCGTAGGGATATTAGAGGATCGACAAGGCAATATCTGGGGAGGAATTGTAGATGGAGTAGGCGGTTTTTTCCGCTTAAAACCAGAGGAAGAAAAATTTGATTTGTTTGAAAGTCCAATAGCGACCTGTTTTTATGAGGGCCAGTCCGGATATATATGGGCCGGCACTATCGATGGTTTGGTCCGGGTAGACCCTGATAATGATTCCTTAAAACGATATACCACTGCTGATGGCCTGCCACATAAGAAAGTGAATAGCATTTTGGAAGATGATCACGGCCGGCTGTGGATGGGAACGCAAAATGGCCTGGCCCGCTTCGATCCTGAGACCGAGACTTTCAAGAACTACTATCAGTCAGACGGACTGCCCTCGAATAACTTCTCAGAAGCTTGTCATAAAAATGAAAAGGGCGTATTGTTTTTCGGGGGAACTTTTGGTGTCGTTTATTTTCATCCCGACAGCATACAGGAGAATCATATCCCTCCCAGGCTGGCCCTGACTGAAATGGAGGTACTGGGAGCACCTCTGGAAATTGGGGAAGGATCGCCATTATCAAAGCACATTTCAATAACGAAGGATATCAAGCTCCGGCACTGGCAAAACGACCTTACTATTCACTACGCCGCCCTCCACTATAAAAATCCGTCCAAAAATCAGTACCAGATTAAGCTGAGCAATTACAATGAACAGTGGCGGGAGGCAGGCACCCGGCGGGTGGCCAGTTACACGAATCTGGATCCGGGAAGTTACACCTTCAGAGTAAAAGCCTCCAATAGCGATGGCATCTGGAACAAAGAAGGCATAGCGCTGTCCATCACGATCTTGCCCCCATGGTGGGCAACCTGGTGGGCTTATTTGCTTTATTTAGGCCTTGCCTCGGCTATGGTTTACGCTGTATACCGATTCCAGCTCAACCGCCGCCTGGCGTTTTTGGAAACCAAACGGCTCAAGGAACTGGACCACTTCAAGACAAAACTGTACACCAATATCACCCACGAATTCCGTACGCCGCTGACGGTAATTCTGGGCGTAGCGAAAGAGGCCATCGTTCAACGCAATGCCCGCCGGCTGCTGTACCTTGTCAATCAGATGCTCGACTTGTCCAGGCTCGAAAGCGGCAACCTGAAGCTCAATCGGGTGCAGGGGGATGTCCTTGCTTTCCTAAAGCCCATTGTCGAATCCTTTCAAACCCTGGCTGAACAAAAGGATGTTGACCTTGCCTTCCAGACGGATACCAAAGAACTAGTCATGGATTACGACCCGGAGCGGCTACAACAGGTGGTGAGTAACCTGCTTTCCAATGCGGTAAAGTTTACGCCCGAAGGGGGTGAGGTCCGTTTTGCTGCAAATAGCCATCCGCGGTCAAGCGCCGCAACCTCTTTGTTGCTTATTGTCCAGGACACTGGCCCGGGCATACCGGAAGAACAGCAGCCCTACATCTTCGACCGTTTCTACCAAGCTGATGACACGCCCACCCGGCAGGCGGAAGGCACCGGCATTGGTTTAGCATTAACCAAAGAGTTGGTGCAGTTGATGGACGGCCAAATTGAGGTGGAAAGCAGATTGCACGAAGGCACCACTTTCCGGGTATGGCTGCCGGCTGTAACCGAAACCCACACCCCGCAGGCTTCCCCGGGCATCGGTGAAGTGAAGCCTCAGGGCACTGGTTCCGAATGGAGGGAAGAAGGGGCCAACCAGGTAGCGGCTCCTCTGGCGCCCGATCTTGAAAGGCCAACGGTTCTGATTGTAGAAGACAACCGTGATGTCGCCCGGTACATCAGCAGTTGTCTGCAGGGGGAGTACCAGCTGATGCATGCTTCGGATGGGCAGGAAGGCCTTGATCTGGCCCTGGAGCATATCCCAGACCTCATTATCAGTGATGTAATGATGCCCAAAAAGGATGGCTTTGAGCTCTGTAGAATGGTTAAACAGGAGGAACGCAGCAGCCATATCCCCATTGTGCTGCTGACCGCCCGGGCAGATATGGCTTCCAAGATCGAAGGCCTGGAGCAGGGCGCGGATGCTTACCTGGCCAAACCCTTTAACGAGGCTGAGTTAAAAACCCGGCTGCGCAAGTTGATGGAGCTGAGGCAAAAGCTGCAGGCCCGGTACCAGCAGCCTGACTTCCAGCCAGGCCCCGAGACGGAAAAGGAAGACGCGTTCATCCTCAAAGCCCGGGCAATATTGCTGGCTCATTTAGACGATGACTCCTTTGGAATCCAGGAGCTGAGTACCGCCCTCCACCTCAGCCGGGGGCATCTGCACCGCAAGCTCAAGGCGTTGACGGGGCAATCCGCCTCGCATTTCATCCGTCAGGTCCGGTTGCAGGAGGCCTACCGCTTATTGCAACAAGGAAGCCTTAATGTTTCCGAGGTGGCCTTCCGGGTGGGCTACAAAGACCCTGGCTATTTTTCCAAGCTGTTTTCAAATCAGTTTGGCAAGCCCCCGAGCCAAGCCTGAGCAACCCCTTTGGCAAAAACGGCCTAATCAGAGGTATCTGACAATAGTCCAAGTATTTGTGACAATATTCCACATCCGTTTTTTCTCTCTCCAGTATTTTGTGGCGCGATGGCCTTTACCGCTTCCTCGATCAGCATCAAGTGTCGTTAGGCTGTCGCCTCATTACTTAACCAATCAAATGTTGTACACCTATGAAACAACAGTTAACCCTCAGTTTACTATTGCTCTTCGCCCTTGCTTCTCATGCCCAGGAACTCCTCGAAAAAACCATCACCGTAGACGGCCTGGAGCGGGAATATCTACTATATGTCCCGGCAGCTTATGACGGCAGTGAGGACTGGCCGCTGGTGCTCAACCTGCACGGTTACACTGGCAATGCTGCAATTCAGGTTGGGATCACCAGAATGAACCCAGTAGCGGATACCGCTCACTTTCTGATTGCCTATCCGGATGGGGAGTGGGTCGATATAAGCGATCTTCAAGCCCCTGATGATCCATTGCCACCGGAAAATTTTGGCTGGAACCTGGGCGGTTTGCTGTCTGATAACGATGACCTGGCCTTCCTGGAGCAGATGATCGGCCAGATCAAGCAGGAGTATACGGTAGATGAATCACGCGTATACGCCTGCGGGCATTCGATGGGAGGTATTATGACTTATTATTTAGCCTGTTCCCTTGCCGATGAGCTGGCCGCCGTAGCTTCCGTTGCCGGGACTCAGGCCATTACGGAAGGCCCGGTTAGTATACCCTGCGAACCCGCCACTCCGCTGCCCGTCTTTCATATCCATGGCACAGCTGATCAGATAACCCCCTATGAAGATGGTAATCCTTTTTTCCTAGGCCCCGAGGGTACTGTAGATTTCTGGCGGGCTCATAATGAGTGTACATCCAATTCAACAGAAACAGCATTAGACGATATTGATACCGACGACCAGTCAACGGTAACCAGCATTCAGTACAATGATTGCAATGGAGCAACGGAAGTCTGGCTATACCGTATAGACGGCGGCGGGCACTGGTGGCCGGGAGGGTCAGATTTGCCTCCGGGCCTGGAATACAATGGGCCGGTCAACCGCGATATCAGCGGCAGCGCCGAAATCTGGAAGTTCTTCAACCGGCATAACCTGGAAACGAATACCGCTGCCAGTGATTTGAATGTCTCAGACCTGGGGCTCCTCGCCTACCCCAACCCGGCTGCCGGCTTCATTACATTCGAGTTCGAGCTGCCGGAAGCAGCAAGAGCGACTCTTACCCTGTATACCCCACTTGGACAAGCCCTGCAGGTATTGACTAACGAAACGCTTCCGCCCGGTCGGCAGCAATTCCGTTGGCGACGGCCCATGGGAATGCCCGCCGGCCTTTACTATTATCATTTGCTAATCGGTGAGCAACGTACCGGCGGGACAGTCGTATTGAGCCGATAACTTTCCTTGCGAGTTCTCGCCGGGATGATACCTGAGCCAGACCACTGTGAAGTACGGAAGGTTTCCAGGCTGTGCATCCTCTTAGCATCCAATAGACTTGATGCGTCGGGTCATTGTAGTGGGAAAATTAAGTTATGTTCAACCGCGCGAAGGCTTGTTTTTGCAACTGCGCCTATGAAGTCAGGCGAAGGAAGAATCATGGCGATTTGATCGCCAAATTAAAAAACGGTTGACACCTATGCGGTTCTACCGGGATGGGAAGAAAAGAGCTATTGCAACCTTGCAATGATCCCCAACGCATCAGGTCTAATAATAACCGCTCGCTCTAAGCCTCGGAGCGGGCGGTCTGATTCCTGCCTCTATACTAACAACAAAGGGGTTATCTCAATTGAGAACTGGGGCGAAACGACCCCATAACCTGTGCGTATCGGCAAACTCATGAGTTGGTTGGACAGCACATTGCAAGTTTAGAAGAAAAGATAGTTAGTACTGAAGTTAACAAATGGGCTGAAATCGAAATAGTTACGATAGCCTTGCCTTTCTGCTTGAAAATCGTCCCAGCAAAGTGCTGTAATTGTACAGATGCTTGCAGCCGGAAGATCCATGGATAGCTAAAAAAGTAATCGACGATAAAACCGGAAGAAAGGTTCCGCCTTCCAAATAACCATGCACCGGTATTAGTATTCCAGAAATTGGACAAGTTGTTAGACCATTGGAATGTAGTCCGGGAGTTAGGGAGCCAGGTAGGGCTGTAGTTGATAGCGATCTCCATCTGTAAACCATCACTATCCCTCATAGGTGTTGCTTCGTTAAACTTAGAAAAGTACTGAAAAAGCCCAGATTGATGCGCCCGCCGAGGCTGTTGCTGCCATTGTTATTCCGCACAATTCGGCTGCGGGTGATTTGGTTAATTGGGGATAATGGGTGTATTATTTTCTATTTTGTATTATCAAGCCTTCCAATACAACCGCCTCTAATTTAGTATAGCCGGGTTGATACAAAAAGCCGGCTCGTGATAAATCTACTTCCAAACTGTTAAAAGTTGCCGTTGGCGGGAGCTGAGCGGATGAGGAACGGTTTGTGGAATCAACATTAAGCCAGAGCGCTGATCTTAAGTGAATTTATCGCTTCGTGATACGATGCCAACAATTACATGGCTTCCTGTTTTGTCACGGAAGTTACCGGCTATAGACCAGTTGTCGGGAGAAAGCCCGGAGTATTGTTCATGGCGAGCTCCTTGCTGGCTTAAGTCATAATGGTAATGCTGGGCGGGTAAAGAAAACGTACACATTAGAAATGCAAAGCATAGAGAGTACCCGGGATACATGCGTGCGCAATTTGGGACGATTATATACAGATTTTAGAGCTATTTGGCTTTTTGGAGAAAAAGCTGCATAATCAGGTGAATAACAGAAAGCCTTCTGCGTTTTCAAAACAGATAGAAAGAGGACAGCCCAAAGATGACCGTTGTCTTTAGCTATTTTTGCAATGTACACGAAACACATGACTCAAAAAAACAACTATATGCTGCCCATACTTTGCGGACTTGTCATGACGCTTTTAAATTGCCAACACACCAATGACAAGGCTGCTGATCAGGCTACAGGACTGACCCTGTCTCCGGACTTTTCTTTTGACTACCGCCTTGGTGACCCTGACTGGACTTTTGATCTGCCGCATGAACTGGAGGAAATCTCAGGACTCGGTATTTCAGAAGATGGGCAGGAGCTGGTAGCAATACAGGACGAAGACGGGATCCTCTTTTTTATCAATCCTTACAATGGAGAAGTAACCCGGGAAGCAAAGTTTTGGAAAGACGGCGACTATGAAGGCGTGGAATGGGTGGGCAGTACTATTTATGTGGTTAAAAGTACGGGCACCATTTATGAGGTGATAAATCCGGCGAAAGCCCGTCAAAAAGTCGAGAAGTACAATTTTTTCCTCAACGACGACAACGATGTCGAAGGTCTTGCTTACGACAAAGCGGACAACCGCCTGTTGCTGGCCTGTAAAGCGCAGGCAGGTTATGAGGTCGAATACCCGCATAAGAAAGGTATCTATGCCTTTGACCTTGGGGAAAAAGTGCTGCAGGAACAACCGGTCTATTTCGTAGATGCGGACTCCGTGCGGCACTACCTTGACCAGGCCCCGGCCATCCGTAAGCTGGAACAACTAATGGAGTTTTTTGACCCGGAGGAAGCCTTTGGGTTTAGCCCCTCTGCCATTGCCATACACCCCCTGACCGGGCATCTGTACATCACCTCTTCGGTTGGTAAGATGCTATTGGTCCTCGACCGCTCCGGGCGAATCTTACATATCGAAAAGCTCAGCAAAAAAGTACACCCGCAACCTGAGGGCCTCTGCTTTGACCCCAATGGCGGGCTCTACCTGTCTAATGAAGGCAAAGGCGGCACGCCCAAATTCTACCGGTTCAATCTAAAACCCCGGAATTAGCGGCCTGGCCTAAGAACCTCTTGCTGGTTCAGGGTGTTTTTCCAAAATATATAGCAAACTATATAAGTCAAGGCCAGAAAAGGCGCCCTGAGCTTGTTTAAGTGCTGTATTTACCTGATTATTGTGGTGCTTTTCGGCAGCACGAAGGCAAAACTCTTTCATAACCCAATATACCCACTGCCCTTATGAGCGTAGTAGAAATGAAAGTCCCAACCATCGGCGAATCTGTCACAGAAGTGACCCTTTCCCAGTGGCTTATTGCGGACGGCGACTATGTCGAACTCGACCAACCCATTTGCGAATTTGAATCCGATAAAGCTACTCTGGAGTTTCCGGCAGAGGCTTCCGGCAAGCTGATCCACGTAGCGGCGGAAGACGATGACCTGGAAATTGGTGCGCTTGTAGCCAAAATCGACACAAGCGTCAGTAAAGAAAGTGGTGGTGGAGGTGCGCCAAAGGACGAAGCTCCTGCTAAGGAAGAATCGGCTTCCAAAAAGGAAGAAACGAAAGAGCCTGCCACAGCAGAAGCCTCCGAAAGTGAAGACAGCTACGCTGCCGGCCATCCGTCTCCGGCTGCTGCTAAAATTTTGAAGGAAAACGATATTGACCCTCAGGCGGTCAAAGGTACGGGCAAAGACGGCCGCATCACCAAAGAGGACGCTCAAAAAGCAGTGGAATCTAAAAAGCAGGCACCGGCACCCAGCCCGGCACCGGCCAAAGAGGCTCCGGCAAAGGAAGCACCTGCTAAGCAGGTTGTCTTCTCTTCCAGCGAAAACTTCAGCCGGGAGACTTCCTCAAAGAAGATGAGCCGCATGCGCCGCACCATTGCCAAGCGCCTCGTCAGTGCGAAGAACGAAACGGCCATGCTCACTACCTTCAATGAGGTGGACCTTACCGAGGTGATGAAGCTGCGTAAAACGTACCAGGAACGCTTCGTTGAGAAGTACGGCATCAAATTGGGCTTTATGTCGCTTTTCGCGAAAGCTTGTGCCAAGGCACTCATGGAAATGCCGGATGTAAACGCCAAACTCGACGGGGACAACCTGGTGTACCACGACTACGCTGATGTGTCCATCGCGGTCTCCACACCGAATGGCCTGGTGGTGCCTCCGGTACACAACGTAGAGTCACTATCCTTTGCGGAAATTGAGTACAAAATCAAAGAACTGGCGACTAAGGCGCGTGATGGGAAACTCACCCTCGATGAAATGTCAGGGGGGACCTTCACCATCACCAACGGCGGTATCTTCGGCTCCCTGCTGAGCACGCCAATTCTGAATGAGCCGCAGTCGGCTATCCTCGGCATGCACGGTATAAAAAACCGGCCAATGGCGATTGACGGTGAGGTGAAAATCCGCCCGATGATGTACCTGGCCCTGTCCTACGACCACCGGGTGATCGACGGCAGTACCTCTGTGACCT
Source organism: uncultured Phaeodactylibacter sp. (assembly GCA_964572415.1). Lineage (GTDB taxonomy): Bacteria > Bacteroidota > Bacteroidia > Chitinophagales > Saprospiraceae > Phaeodactylibacter. The sequence continues at coordinate 10,115 of CAZNHN010000096.1, read as the reverse complement.
TCCTGGTGAAAGTCAAAGAATACATTGAAGACCCGGTAAGTATGCTGCTTGACCTGTAGGTCCTACGCATTACCGGTATAAAGAAAGCCCCCGTCAGCGTATGTTGGCGGGGGCTTTTGCGTTCAGGCATCTGGCGCGTTAATCCTCGCGTATCGCCTGATAAAGCACCTCGTGCAAACGGGGACGGATGTTTAATTCATAGAGCTTCCGGTTCTCCCGGGTAGGGTAAACCCGGTTGGAAAGGAAGACCAGTAGTAGCCCACTCTCCGGGTCTGCCCAGGTGAAGGTACCGGTATAGCCGCTGTGCCCAAAGCTTGCCGGGCTTGCGGATGCTGCCACATAACTCCGGGTAGAGTCGTACTCAATCATAGGCTTATCAAAGCCCAGCCCCCGGCGGTTGCCCTCCTCGCAGTATTGACAACGGGTAAATTCTGCCACGGAGGCAGAGTCGATCAACTGTTCGCCCGCAGCCCGGCCATTGTTCATGTACAGGTGCATCAGCTTAGCCAGGTCCCTGGCATTGGCAAACAGCCCGGCATTGGCGGAGATGCCGCCCATCATGGCTGCGCCTTCATCGTGTACATAGCCGTGGAGTTGCTGCATACGGAAGAAGGTGTCCTGCTCCGTAGGGACGATCTGTTCCTTTGGGTATTCCTCCAATGGGCGGTAACCCAGAGAAAACGCCCCCAATCGGTGGTAAAAGTGCTGGTCAAGGTATTCGGTATAGGCGGTGGTACTCAGGTCTGCCACGATCTCGGGCAGCAGGTAGAACAGCAGCCCGGAGTATACGTATCCCGGTTCTTCATTCAGAGGCGACTTTTTGATGGCTTTGTAAATGCGTTTTTTGTACTTCCGGTGCAGCCAGAGGTTGTCGGTCACATAGATAGGGAAGCGCTTCGAAGAGTCCGTTTTGAAGGTGAACCAGCGGAAGCGCCTGTCATTGGTACGCTCGTTGTCCCACTTTTCCTGCCAGGGGTACCGGCTATGCCCTCTTAGTGTGCCCTTCCAGTAAGGAATCCAGGGGCGAAGGCGGGCATTATGCGCCAGCATAGAACGGAAAGTCAGGTCGCCCTTGTTGGAGCCTTTAAATTCAGGCATATATTTTTCGAGCGGTGCATTGAGCTGGAATTTCCCTTCTCCGTGCAGTCTCATCAGCGCAGGCAGGGCGGAGGATATTTTGGTGACGGAAGCAAGGTCGTAGAGGTCATCTGTAGTGACCGCCTGCGTGCTATCGAAAGTGTGGTACCCGAATGCTTTGTGGTACACTACATTGCCATGCCGTGCCACGAGAACCTGAGCCCCCGGGTAAGCTTTCTGCTTAATGCCCTCCTCCACGATAGCCATGATACTGTCTTCGAGTATAACCTGATCCATTTCCGCATAGTCGTAGGGGGTGTAGCGCAAGTGCTCCCCTCCCGGGTAAGTGTAGCCATCGCCTTTCCGGAAACTGGTGCCCCGCAGGCCTCCACGTAGTATGCCCTTAGCGCCAACTGCTCCGAAAAGGACTTGAGCGGCAACTACTGTCCCCATCTCCTCCACGGAAGGCGTAATAATCATGCCTCTGGTATTCTGGAGAAATGGCATCACCTGAAGTATGCTGCCGTCGCCATTGATAAACACCATAGTCGGTAGCTGCTCGATAATAGGTTGTATAAAATCTTTGTAGTTATACACCGCCGGTAGCTGACCGGCAACCGAAATATCCTCCAACTCTAAAATAAACAGGTTGAACTTTTCGCGCTGTTCAGCCAGCCATTCCGCTGTGATGCCAAGAGGTGGGGTAATATGGGTTACCGGGGCATATCGGTTCAGCGTTTCCAGAAACGGGCCGGTTTGTAACTGTCCGTAGCTGATGTGAGCGATACGAAGTGTATCCAGACGCTTCAAAGGCAGAAGGTCACCTTGATTGATCAGAACCGTAGTGGCATGTTCTGTCCGCTTGAAGGAGCGGCTGGCATTACGGTCACCGGAAGGCTGCCCGGCCAGGATCAAAGGGATTGCTGAAAAAAGAATGGCTAGTAGAAGTACCCGTTGCATTTAAGTTTATATTTTGTCATATTAACGTACTGCAACAAAAGTACACATCTGAACTCCAATTCCCATGAAGCGATGCTTACCCATATTTTTCCTTTTTTTTGCTGCTGGTCTTAGCGCTCAGCCAGAACAGGAAGACAAAAGCCTGGATATTCTTTACCGTATGCTATACGAGTCTAAAGTATTTAGCGAAATCTTTACTGGTTTTGCCCTTTACGACCCGTCGCAGGAGCGCTTTCTGATGGAGAAAGATGCCGGGAAGTACTTCACACCGGCTTCCAACACCAAAATTCTTACGCTCTACACGGCACTCCGGGTGCTGGGGGACTCCATTCCGGCTTTCCGGTATGCCGTCACCGGAGATTCTATGGTAATTTGGGGAACCGGTGACCCCATGTTCCTGCACCCTGCATTACCAGGGGATACGGTAGGGTTAGCGCTGTTGAAAGACACCACATGCCAGTTGTTCTTTAGCGCACATAATTACAGGGACGAGCGCTTCGGCCCCGGCTGGGCCTGGGATGATTACGGGTACAGCTATCAGCCTGAGAAATCTTCTTTCCCGCTTTACGGCAATCAGGTTTACTTCAGCCGCACCAAAACGGGTGAAGGCATCTCCGCTTATCCCACCTACTTCGGTCAAAGGCTGGTCTATAATCCCCGGATGGACGGTGCATACCCCCGGATATTGCGCAGAGAACATGGCAACGACTTTGAGTATAACGACCCTGCACTATCCGGCCCGCCATTTGACCGCACACGCCCCTTTAATGTCACGCCTACACTGATTGCCCAACTGCTGAGTGACACCCTCCACAAGCCGGTCGGTTGCCTGGACCTGACACATTTGCCGCCCTTGCACGTAAAGACGCACTACCGGGCTGTACCGGATACGCTTTACCGTAAACTCATGCAGGAAAGTGATAACTTCATTGCCGAGCAATTGCTGCTTGCCTGCTCAGAGAAAATATCCGGCAGTCAAAGCACAGCTGAAGCCATCCGCTATGCACAGGATAGCCTTTATGCCGGCTTACCCGACCGGCTGCTGTGGCGTGATGGCTCGGGGCTGTCCCGGTACAACCTCTTCACGCCCCGGACGATGATCGGCGTACTTGATCTTATCTGGCAGGAGAAACCCGCAGCCTGGCGGCACAGCGTATTCCCCGCCGGAGGCGTCTCAGGCACCATTGAAGACCTCTACGCTAACAGTCAGGGCGAGCCCTACGTATTTGCCAAAACCGGCACACTGAGCAACAAGCACTGCCTGAGCGGTTACCTTAAGACCGCTTCCGGCCGGGAGCTCATTTTTAGCTTTATGCACAACAACTACGTGCAAGGCACTGCACCTGTCAAAAAGGAAATGCAGCAGGTGCTGGAGTTCATCCGTGATAACTTCTGATTTGTTAAAGCCAGGCAACGGGCGTATATTTCCCCTAAAAATGACCAGCGACTACGGATTTCTTTCCCTGCTGCCCCCGGTGATTGCAATTGTTTTGGCCATTGCTACGCGACAGGTTTACGTTTCTCTCCTATTCGGAATCTGGTTGGGATGGATGATCATCGATGATTTCAATCCCATACAGGGCAGTTTTGATACGGTGGAGGCGCTGGTCAATGTTTTTCAGGAACCTGGCAATACCCGTACGATCATGTTTTGTGCGCTGGTTGGCGCGCTGATTATTTTCATTCAGCGTTCGGGCGGGGTGGAAGGCTTCATCAGGCATGTCAACCGCCTGCTACAGCATTACGAACAAAAGCGTAGCGGAAGCAACCGCATTATAGTACAGTTGCTGGCCTGGCTTACCGGTTTGCTCATCTTCGTGGAGTCCAGTATATCGGTTCTAACCGTAGGTGCCTTGTACCGGCCGGTATTTGACAAGCTGGGCATTTCCCGGGAAAAACTGGCTTATGTTGCAGATAGTAGTTCTGCGCCATCGAGTATTATCATTCCGTTTAATGGCTGGGGGGCGTTCATTATGTCGCTATTGGTAGCCGAAGGTTTTACCGATCCCTTTGCTACGATGATCCGGGCAGTGGGGTATAATTTTTACCCATTTCTGGCGCTCATTTTAGTCCTTATTGTTGTGATTTCGGGTAAGGACTATGGCCCAATGCGTGCGGCAGAACGCCGGGCCCGGGAAGAGGGCAAACTGCTCAGCGATGGCGCCCAGCCCATGATTTCCGATGAACTCACGGATGTGGAGACCGTTCCGGGGATAAAGCCCAAAGCCTACAATATGGTGCTGCCTATTCTGGTCATGGTGCTTATGATGCCTGTTATGCTTTCGGTGACCGGCTGGGCAGGTGCTATGGAGCGCATGCCCGAAGCCACCTTCTTCAAAAAAGTAACCTACGCAATTGGTCAGGGTTCTGGCTCTACTTCTGTACTCATCGCCGTGATCGTTTCCACTCTTTTTGCGATGCTACTCTACCGGGCACAGGGCATTATGAAATGGAAGGAGATGATAGACCTTACACTAAAAGGCATTTCCGGTATGATGCCTCTGGCGTTGCTCATGATGTTTGCCTTCGCTATAGGTGCGGTTTGTAAAGAGCTGGGCACGGGGCAATACGTAGCAGATGTGGCAAAAGCCTGGTTATCGCCAACTTTTGTGCCTTTTATCGTCTTTTTAGTGAGCTGCTTTATTGCCTTCTCCACGGGGACATCCTGGGGTACTTTTGCCATCATGATTTCCATTGCTGTACCAATGGCTAAAGGGATGGGGGCGGATGTGTACATGACCATAGCCGCAGCTTTGGGCGGCGGTGTATTTGGGGACCACTGCTCACCAATTTCCGATACGACCATACTTTCAAGCATGGCTTCTGCCACCGACCACATCGACCATGTTCGCACCCAATTGCCGTATGCCCTGACGGCGGGGGGTATTGCCGCCCTGTTTTACCTCATCATTGGTCTGGCCGGATAAAGTGAGAACCATCCTACCGGCGTACTGTTAGCTTTTGGCAATGCTATTAATATGCCCAATGACCCTTGGATCAAGACCGGACAGGACTGGTTTGAAAAGCAAGGCTGGAAAGCTTTCCCCTTTCAGCTGGAGGCTTGGCGTGCCTACCTGGAGGGCTACAGCGGGGTAGTCAATGCGCCTACCGGTAGCGGGAAGACCTATTCCATGGCCATTCCCATCTTATTGGAATGCCTCCGGTCGCAGGCTGAGCATCCACAACATGGGCAAAAAGGGCTGCAAGCTATTTGGATCACCCCTATCCGTGCACTGACTAAGGAAATACAATCGGCTGTCAACCGGGCGGCTGAGGACCTGGGGCTGGACTGGGAAGTTGCCGTGCGGAGCGGAGATACAAGTTCAAGCGCCCGGCAAAAACAAAAGCGTAAGCCTCCTCAGGTGCTTATCACCACTCCGGAGAGCCTGCACCTGCTGCTGGCTAGTAAAGGCTACCCCAAGTTTTTCGGCAGTCTGCAAGCCGTAGTGGTCGACGAATGGCATGAGCTCATTGGCTCCAAGCGCGGCGTGCAGATGGAACTGGCTTTGTCCCGGTTCAAGGGCTTCCTGCCCAATCTGAAAGTATGGGGTATTTCCGCTACCATCGGCAATATGGAAGAAGCGGTAGCGGCGCTGATGGGCAATACGCCCTCCGAAAAATGCCGGGTGATCCGGGCAGACATTTCCAAAGTCATCGAAATCGAATCCGTACTGCCGGACGAGGTGGACCGCTTTCCCTGGGCGGGGCATTTGGGCATTAAACTAGTGGAAAAGATCATTCCCATTATCAATGGCAGCCAAAGTACCCTAATTTTTACGAATACCCGGGCGCAGTGCGAGATTTGGTACCAAAAGCTACTCGATGTAGCGCCTGAGCTGGCCGGTGCCATCGCTATGCACCACGGATCCATCAGCCGGGAACTGCGGGACTGGGTGGAAGATGCGTTGCACGAGGCCCGGCTGAAAGCTGTAGTGTGTACATCAAGCCTGGACCTGGGCGTAGATTTTCGCCCGGTGGAAACGATCATACAGATTGGAAGCCCCAAAGGCGTGGCACGTTTTATGCAGCGTGCCGGCCGCAGCGGGCATCAGCCGGGGTCCACCAGTAAAATCCATTTTGTACCCACCCATGCACTGGAGCTCATCGAAGCGGCTGCATTGCGCCGGGCTATTGCCAACGGAGAACTGGAAAGCCGCCTGCCTTACATCCGGTCCTTTGATGTGCTGGTGCAGTACCTGGTGACACTGGCGGTTTCTGAAGGGTTTCGCCCGGCAGAAATTTTACCGGAAGTCAGAGGCACTTTTGCCTACGCCAGCATTACTGATGAGGAGTGGGCCTGGTGCCTGGACTACATCCGTTCGGGCGGGCAGGCGCTGCAAGCCTACGATGAGTACAATAAAGTGGAAGTTCAGGACGGGCTGTACAAGGTGGAAAGCCGCCGGGTCGCCATGCGCCATCGGTTGCAGATAGGCACCATCACCAGTGATGCCTCTATGAAGGTGAAGTATGTGAGTGGCAAATTTATTGGAACGATTGAAGAATGGTTCGTCACACAGCTCAAGCCGGGAGATAACTTTTGGTTTGCCGGGCGAAGTTTGGAATTGGTCCGGATCAAGGATATGATGGTTCAGGTCAAAAAGAGCCGCAAGAAGAAAGGAAAAATTCCGGCCTGGCTGGGCGGTAAACTGCCCCTGTCTTCCCAATTGTCAGCTTCTCTGCGCTTCAAAATGGCGCAGCTGAGTCGGGCAGAGCTCACCGATATTGAGTTGCAACGCCTGACCCCACTCATTGAGACGCAGGCTTCGCGCTCCCGGGTACCGAAAGAGGGGGAGTTGCTGATGGAGTCCTTTACCAGCCGGGAAGGTCATCACCTGCTGGTTTATCCATACGAAGGGCGCTTTGTACACGAAGGTATGGGAGCGCTGATTGCCTACCGCATTTCCCGCCTGAGGCCGATCAGCTTTTCCATCGCGATGAATGATTATGGTTTTGAGTTGCTGTCGGATACTGAAATACCGATAGAGGAGGCATTGAGTTCAGGATTATTCAGCACCGCGAACCTACGGGAAGATATACAAGCCAGTATTAACGCAGCGGAAATGGCGAAGCGCCGGTTCCGTGATATTGCCAGTATTGCCGGGCTGGTTTTCAAAGGCTATCCGGGCAAGCAAAAGAAAGAGCGGCATCTGCAGTCCAGCTCGCAGCTGTTTTTTGAGGTCTTCAACGACTACGAGCCGGAGAACTTACTGCTAATGCAGGCCTATGAGGAGGTCCTGGCGTTTCAGTTGGAAGAAGCCCGGTTGCGGGCGGCGCTGCACCGTATCAGTCAGCAGGAGATTGTGCTGACGCATCCGGGGCGTTTTACTCCGTTTGCCTTTCCGATTATCGTTGACCGGCTGCGGGAAAGGCTCAGTAGCGAGAAACTTGAGGACCGGATAAAGCGTATGAAATTACAATTAGTGAAAGATTAAGACGTGCCGGCGTCAAAATTCAGCCTTGGTGAGCGCCACAAAAATGATACCTTTCGGAAAGTATTGCGACTAGATCGAATTATTAGACTTGATGCGTCGGGGATCATTACAGGGTTAAAATGGCTCTTTCCGGTGCCTGGATTTTCAATTTTCAACCAATCGGTAATCAGTTTTAAAGATTAGCCTACTAAATACAAAAGACGACATGCAGGAAAGACTTCTACTCACTTGGATGCTGGTTCTAACCGGCGCTACTCTACTTTTTTCACAAGACTACTCCAGCTGCGATGGCGAACGCTACCGGCAGGATGTATTTGATGCGGTGACTGTAACGACCGGGGTTCAGTTTGGGGCCAATACGACCATAGGCGGCAATTCCCAGGATTTATTTATGGACGTGTACGAGCCGGAAGGGGATACGGCATCCGTTCGCCCCACGGTGGTGATGGCCTTCGGAGGGGCATTTGTATTTGGTCAGCGGGAAGACCTTGATGGGCTGTGCCGGGCACTGGCACGGAAAGGATATGTTGCGGCTACGATTGACTACCGCCTTTTTGATGCTGGTATTCCTGTAGACTCCAATCAAATGCACGATGTGGTGGTCAAGGCTATTGGTGACATGAAAGCCGCTATCCGGCACCTAAGGCAGGATGCAGCGACTTCAAATCAGTTCCGGGTGGACACCAATCTGATTTTTGCCGGTGGTATCTCTGCGGGAGCTATTACCGCTGCTCACGTTGCCCATTTGGACGAGGCCGACGATATTCCCAACTACCTCCAGAACATCATCGCGAATAACGGCGGAATCGAAGGCAATAGCAGCGACAACTACCAGTACAGTTCTTCGGTAGCCGGGTTAGTCAACTATTCCGGCGCGCTCAAGGATGCCAGTTTTATTGATGCGAATGACCCACCGCAATTCAGCGTGCACGACGAGGGCGATGGCGTAGTGGTTTATGGGAATGGCCTGGTTTTCGCAGGCCCCATCGTGCTGATCTATCTGGAAGGCAGCTTTAGTATGGATCAGCAGGCAGAAGCTGTAGGAGTGGAAAGCCGGTTGATTACCTATCCGGGCAACGGGCACGTCAGCTACTTTACGAGCAATGCGGACCAATATGAGGCAGAGGTGGAAGCGGCAACGGCTACGTTTCTGGCTGACCAGATTTGTGGGGAAATCTCAGATGCAAAAACTTTGGAGCCCTCCTTCAGCGTCCGTGCTTTTCCCAATCCGCTCCCTGTGCAACAGCCACTCCAACTGATTGTGGAAGGTTATTCCGGGCCGGTGCAATTTCGGTTGTTTAGTATAAATGGGGTGTCTGTAGCAGAGCAGGTTGTTGCTGCAGGTACGACGGAATCAATCGATTTGTCTGCATTGCCACGAGGCGTATATGTTATTGAGTTGCGCCCTTCTGATAGCAAAAGCGCTGCGGTAAGGCAACGTATTGTGATTCAGTAAGCCACGATGAACAATAACCTAAGTCAAATCAAGGGAATCCAATTGCACGAGATTAAGGGGCAGCGCTTCTGGCTGCATCCCTTCCGTGCGGTGTACTGGGAAGAAGAAGCTGCGTTGTTGATCGCGGATTTGCACCTGGGCAAAGCGCAACACTTCAGGAAAGCGGGGATTGCCGTACCGGAATCAGTTGGGCAGGAGAACTGGGATCGGCTCATCAGCTTGTTGTGGGATTTTCAGCCGGATAGAGTCTTATTTTTGGGCGACCTTTTCCACAGCGACTACAATTCAGATTGGGAAGAATTGGTGGCCCTGGCCCATCAGTTTGACGATATCAGCTTTGAGTTGGTCATTGGCAATCATGATATCCTTACCCCCGAAGCCTACCGGGCGGCGCGCCTGAAAGTGCATGAGGAGCCTTATGTGGTGGATCCCTTTCTTCTGTCACACCATCCTATGGATGAGATCCCGGAGGACTTTTGCAACCTTGCAGGGCATATACATCCGGGAGTAGTTCTGGAAGGCATGGGGCGGCAGCGTATGCGATTGCCCTGCTTTTGGTTTGGTGCGCAACAGGTGTTGCTCCCTGCCTTTGGGGCGTTCACCGGCACAGCGGTAGTTAAACCCAAGGCAGGAGATCATGTGTACGTACTGGCAGAGGAGCGTGTGGTGCAGGTTTTTTAGAGCTTGTTTGGAGTGGTTTCATCATGAAAGTCAAGGATTTATGGTTCTGGTGAAGTCACTAAATTTGCGTTTAGCGGGCTAAATGAAAATTTAGTGAGGAAGTCAGGCGCAGTCCCGACATTTATCGTCGGAGTTCATAAAGCGTTGATTTGCAATAGGAACGAGCTCCAAATATGCACTTAGTTGTTGGATTTATTGTTGATGGTATCCCGAAGTTTGGCTGCGCTCTCGTAGTCTTCCCGTTCGAGTGCTCGTTCCAGGAAGGTTTCCAGCTCTTTTTTCGAGTATTCGTGCAGAGGCTTATTAGGGTCGGGTTGAGTGGGAGTGGGCTCAGGAGCATCCCCTTCGTAGATGATTTCGGTATCTTCTGCCGGTAAGGCGGCTTCGGAAAGCACAGGCTCGTAGGTGTAGATTGGGCAGTCAAAGCGAACGGCCATGGCGATGGCGTCCGAAGAGCGCGCATCGATGGAAAATTGTTGGCGTGAAGCGTCTTCGCACTGTAGCCGGGC
>CAZNHN010000095.1:0-19756 GCA_964572415.1 uncultured Phaeodactylibacter sp. | reverse complement strand
ATCAAATACAATCTTTATACCGCCACTCATACTTATGCAGCAAGAACAACCTATACTATCTCCATGACCGATCCGAACCGGAACGGTGGCATTCTGAATGTCAACTTCCCGAATTCCGACCAGGTCCGTTTTCACATACAAACCGAATATACCTTTCTCAACCCTCAGTTCCAGGGCTGTAATAATTCACCTGTACTCCTGCAGCCTCCTATCGATATTGGCTGTGTGGGCCGGGTATTTACCCACAACCCTAATGCCTACGATCCTGATAACGACAGCCTGACCTACGAATTTATCACTCCAATGCAGGATGTTAATACTCCAGTACCTAACTATCAGGATGTTACGGCAATCAACCCGGGGCCTAACAACCAAATTTCCATTGACCGGTTTACAGGGGATATTGTCTGGGACGCCCCGCAGCGGGCGGGCGAATACAATATTGCTATTCTAATCCGCGAATATCGTAATGGACAACAAATCGGCACTATTGTACGGGATATGCAAATACTGGTAGAGGAATGCGAAAATCTGCCTCCCGTTGTAGAGGTGCCATTTGATGAAGTTTGTGTGATCGCTGGTAATGTTCTGGAATTCGATGTCCGGGCAACAGCACCGCTTTCCGAAGCTGAGCAGTTAGTTCGTCTTTCTGCGCTCGGCGGCCCGTTTGAAATTGCCGCCGGACCGGCCACCTTTACGCCAAATACCTCCGCTTTTGAAGAAGACCCTGTCGTTAAGACCTTCCGGTGGGATGTCCCCTGTGAAGCTATTAGTGCCCAATTCTACCAGGTTGTCTTCAAAGCAACCGATAATGGGTTCGGAGACACCACCGGGCTGGCCACGCTGAAAACCGTTCGAATAAAAGTAGTGGGGCCTCCTCCTGAAGATGTGCAAGCTGAGCCAGAGTCTAACGAAGTCAATGTCTCCTGGCAAATGCCGTACGCATGCGAGGAAACAGATAACAACTACTTCCGGGGCTTTACAGTGTGGAGACGGGAAGGTAATGCCAACTTCGTCCGGGATACCTGTACACCCGGTCTTGATGGCAGCGGTTACACTAAATTGTTCAACACCCCGATCATGGAAATGGAGGATGGCAGGTATGTCTATACGGATACCGATGTGGAACGCGGACGAACCTACTGCTATCGGATATTAGCCGAGTTTGCCCTGACGACCCCAACCGGCAGCACCACCTATAACCCGGTGGAAAGTCTTGCCTCAGATTCTATTTGTGTGCAGCTCAACCGGGATATCCCATTGATCACCAATGTGAACGTCCTTACGACTGATACGGGCAGCGGCGAGATGGAGGTATGCTGGTCCAAACCGGTAGCCGAGGATTTGGACACCCTGTTAAATCCCGGGCCGTACGTTTATGAAGTACTTCGCGCTGAAGGGCAAAACCCGCCTGAAGAAGCTTTCGAACCGATAGGAATAACCTTCAGCAGCCCGACCTTCGCCGGAGCTAATGACACCTGTTTCATCGATACCGGGCTGAATACCTCCGGACAATCCTACAGCTACACGGTGGCCTTTTACGTCAATAATGAAAATGAGCCTCTGGGAATTACCAACCCGGCATCTTCCGTGTTCCTAAATATCGAACCGACAGATAATACCAACATCTTATCCTGGTCAGAGAATGTTCCCTGGACAAACTTTGAATACACCATTTATCGGGAAAATGCTGATGGCAACTTCGATTCTTTAACTACAGTTTCTGAGCCGCCCTACCGGGATGAGGGACTGATCAACGGAACAGAATACTGCTATTACGTCCGTTCTGCCGGCACCTACGGAATAGATGGTATTCCAGGTCCTTTGCTCAATAACTCTCAGCGTAACTGCAGTATTCCAATTGATAATATCGCACCCTGCCCACCTACCCTTGAGGTTACCAACAGCTGTGATACCCAGGCAGACTGCTCCGATGAGGAGGGCCTGTTTAATACCCTGGATTGGGTAAATCCTATGGATCTTTGTGAAGAAACTGACGATGTCGTAGGGTATCGTATTTACTATGCACCGTTTGAAGGAAGCGATTTTGAGTTTATCGCCTCCATAGACGATTCCCGCCTCACCGTCTATGACCACAAACCGGAAATCGGCATCGCCGGATGCTATGCGGTAACTGCTGTAGACACTTTCGCCAACGAAAGCGAATTCAGTAATATCATTTGTGTAGACAATTGTCCGTTTTATCAGCTACCGAATGCCTTTACGCCCAACGGGGACGGACAAAATGATATATTCCGCCCCTACCCCTACTGTTTTATCGACCGGGTGGAATTCACGGTATTCAACCGCTGGGGACAGGTCGTATTCACCACGAACAACCCTGACCTTAACTGGGACGGCACCAATCTGCAGGGGCAAATGCTGGAGGACGGAACCTATTTCTACAGCTGTCGCTACTTTGAGCAACGAGTCACTGGAATTCAACCCGGCCCGGAGATTCTGAAAGGTTACATCGAATTAATTACGAATAGCCGTTAACCCAAAAAATGGAAATAGAAAGCCCCGGCACTGCAAAACTCAGCAGCCCGGGGCTTTCTGTTTTTATTCCAATAAATTTTAACCGCCCAACTGACCAATTTCGTACTTGGCCCGCTCAACGTATTTACTGTCAGTGATCATCTTGTAGGCCTCAATAGCACCACTGGTATCACCCTTTGACTTCAGTATTTCTGCTTTTTGCATCAGGTACTTATCTGCACCATCCGCCGCCAGCTCAATTGCTTTCTCAGCATGCATCAGTGCATCATCTTTGCTGCCATCGCTAAGCAGGGCATCACTCAGGTAGTAATGCACATCTGCACTTTCGCCACCTTCCAGATAAGCTGCTGCCATATCCTTGACCAGTTCCCAGTCTTTGTCGCCCCAGGCTACAGCCACCATGTTTTCAGCTTTGCTGTTCATCTGCTCAGCTTTGTCTGCTTTGCCAGCCTTTGCACAAACGACTCCGGCATTTTGGTAGGCGCCAACAGCTTTCGCCATCATCTCCAGGCCCTCAAGAGCCTGTGCCTTACCAATGTGATTGGCATAAAAGCCGGGGTTGTAATCCACACCTTGCTGATAAGTCTCCAGTGCCTTTTCGTAGTCATCAGCTTTGCGTGCACCAGTACCTACGTAATAAGCTGCAATAGCACCATTTTTCTTAGCCAGCTTCATGACTTTGATGTCTGTTTCTGAAGAAGAATCTGCTACCTCAAGCGCCTGTCCCATAAGCTCAAATGCTGCATCGTACTCTTTGGCCTTCAGTTTGGCCAGCCCGTCATTATAAAGACTTGCAGCAGAAGCTGTTTGCTCCTCTTCCTGGGCGATGAGCGTATTGGTGAACAGTCCAAAAATTGCAAAAATACCCACTAAAATGATTGTTCTTTTCACGATAACAAACACGTTTTGTTAGTTTAAAAATAATATACAATGGTATCGAATTCAGCACTTATTTGCCTTTGGGACGCATAAATGCCGAATTTGTAACGTCGTATTCTGGTTTTGGGTTTAGAAACCGCGCCTCTAAGCCCATTTGTTCCTAATTATCATCGGCGGTCAAACCAAAAGGTAGCCAGTACAGCAAAAATACTGAAATAAAGCAGGGAAAATACACTGCCCCACCAAAAGACCGGCATTTCCCGGGGCTGATACCAAAGCAGCCCTACCATAGAAACGATAAAAACCACGGTGGCTGTCAGGTTGCCCGCCCGCCAGTGTTCAGTTCGGCTGGGATAAGCAAACTTCACCGGTAGAAACTGAAGCACCGCCAGAAATATTATAAACAAAAGGTTAATAGTACTTTCCCATTCAAAGACAAAGAGCAGGTAAAAAGCCACCATGTTCCACATCACCGGGAAGCCAATGAAGTAGTAATCTTCCGATATCATACCCGATTTGCCATAATAGATTGCCGAGGTGACCAAAATCAGAAAAGCAACCCCTAAATCATAGGGAGGGGCAATAATTCCTGCCTGATAGATGAGAAATGCCGGGATTATGGCGTACCCGGCAAAGTCGATTACAAAGTCTATGCTTTTGCCGCTCATTTCCGGCAACACTTCAGTGACCTTAAAGTGCCGGGCCAGCGTACCATCCACTCCATCAATAACCTGAGCAGCCAGCAGCCACCACATGGCATTGGTAAAGTTGTGCCTTGTACCTTCCACCATTGCCATGAACACAGTGATGATACCACTTGCGGTAAAGAGGTGGACGGCCCAGGCTTGAGCCCGCTGACCAGTGGTGTACGGCTTCCCCATAGATTGATCTTGCTGCAGCGCTAAAATATGAGTAATTTTCGGCATTTCAGAATAACCAGCCTATGCCCTTTCAGACCTGGCGTTTACTCCGTCCTTCCGTACTTCTTTTGCTCATCCTCGGACTGGGGGGAGCTTATTTGCACTTTTTTACCGATCAGCCACTAAGCTGGCCGGCTTACCTGGCCATGATGTTTTTTTACGCGCTCATTTTCGGGGTAGGTGCCTATGCCGCAAATCTCAGACGGGGCAACGATAGTGAAAGCCTGATGCTGGCCGGGCGGCAGCTGCCCCTTTTCCTGGCTATTTTCACCATGAGTGCGACCTGGGTTGGGGGAGGCTACATCAATGGTACCGCAGAATATACCGCCGGTGCCGGGCTCGTATGGGTGCAGGCGCCATGGGGCTATGCCCTAAGTTTGGTTGTGGGTGGCCTGTTCTTCGCCCGCCGGATGCGGACCTACCGCTTTCACACCCTTTTGGACCCGCTGGAACAACGGTTTGGAAAACGGACCACAGCCCTGCTCTTCCTCCCCGCCCTGTCCGGAGAGCTGTTTTGGACGGCTGCTATACTGACAGCATTGGGTACGACTTTCGGTGCTATAGCTGGGCTGGACACCCCGACCGCCATTATGGTTTCCGCCGCCATCACCATCGCCTACACTGCGCTGGGCGGGTTATGGGCAGTGGCGCTCACGGATGTGGTTCAACTTCTCTTGCTCTTTGGGGGATTGTGGCTGGTCACACCCTATGCGTTGGGCCAGACTGGCGGATGGACAGCGGCCTGGGCAGATTACCAGCAAGCTTACGGTGCTGCCGCAAGCCTGTTGCCCAGCCGGGAAGCACTTGGGGCCTACTACTGGAATTGGTGGGATTACGCTTTGCTCCTCATTTTTGGCGGTATTCCCTGGCAGGTGTACTTTCAACGAGTCCTCTCCTCCAAAGATGCGGATACTGCGGTCCGGCTATCGCTGATTGCAGGCGTTGTCTGCCTGCTGGCTGCTATACCTGCTGTCATGATCGGTATCGCTGCTCACGCCGCAGACTGGACAGTGCTGGGTTTACCGCCCCCTCCGGACGCGGCCTCTACCTTACCGTGGGTAGTCCGTTACCTTACCCCCCCGTGGGTAGGAATTATTGGGCTGGGCGCTATCGCTGCAGCCGTCATGTCCTCGGCTGATTCGTCCATCCTTTCGGCTTCCTCTATGGCAAGCTGGAATGTTTTCCGGCCTTTAGTCCAACCCAAAGCCTCACCGGCCAGACTGGGCAAGGTCGTACAACGCATGATTTGGATCATTGGCATAGCAGCTACCCTGATTGCTTTGAATATTCAGAGCGTCTATGAGTTGTGGTTCCTATGCAGTGACTTTGTTTATTGCCTGCTGTTTCCAGCCCTGGTGTGCGCATTATTCGACCCCAAAGCTAATTCATTTGGGGCTGTGGCCGGATTACTGGTTGCGGCTTTTCTGCGATTTGGGGGAGGAGATGCCACATTAGGCATACCGCTGCTGCTGCCTTATCCTATGGTTGAAGATGGGGTGTCGCTGTTCCCTTTCCGCACCACAGCAATGGTATCGGGCTTACTCACCATCGTGGTGACCTCAAGGCTTACTCAGCGGTGGAGTCCTTCAAAGCCACTGCAAACAATGAGCTGATCAAATGAATCACCACACTTTCCGGTGGGCTCCGAATGCAGGCTGCACTTTATCTTTTTCAGACAGGATTACTTCGTTGAGGTCAAATTCCCAGTCGATACCCAGTTCAGTATCGTTAAAAAGAATGCCACCTTCGTGCGCTTTGGAGTAGAAATTATCGCATTTATAGAAAAATTCAGCCGTGGGGCTGAGTACAAGATAGCCATGCGCGAAGCCACGAGGTACGAAAAGCTGCCTTTTGTTTTCGGCACTTAGCCGCAGGCTGAACCACTTGCCATAGGTCGCTGATCCGGGGCGGATATCGACTACTATATCGAGAACTTCCCCTTCGAGTACACGGACCAGTTTAGCCTGAGCCATTTCACCGACCTGATAATGCAAACCCCGCAGCACACCTCGGGTTGAGCGTGCCTGATTGTCCTGAACGAAGGGCACCGTTATACCTGCTTCCTCGAACATTTGCTGATTGAAAGCTTCGTAAAAGTACCCCCGGTCATCTTTCCAAACCTGAGGCTCAAATATCTTCAACCCTTCGATGGGTGTATCCAGAAATGGCATATTAGTTTGACTTTACGCCTGCAATATAGTAGCTGACTACGGGTTTTCCCAAAGCACAGCGGTAAATCGCTATTTTTTACGGAAAAACACGCTAATGGGCACTCCGGTAAAATTAAACTGTTTCCGAAGCTGGTTTTCCAGATAATGGCGATAATTCTCTTTTACGTGTTTGGGGTTGTTGCAGAAAAAAGCAAATGCCGGGTAGTAAGTAGGTAACTGCGTAACGTACTTGATTTTGACAAAGCGCCCCCGGTGAGAAGGTGGCGGATAGCGCTCGATGGCTTCCAGCATCACTTCATTGAGGGTGGAGGTTTTGATCTTACGGCTCCGGTTCTCATAAACCTCCAGCCCGGCCTCCACAGCCTGAAAAATCCGCTGCTTGTCCGCAACAGAAATGAAAAGGACAGGCACGTCTGAAAATGGGGCAATCCGGTTGCGGAGCTCTTTCTCATAGTCCCGGGCCGTATTGGTTTCCTTTTCCAGCAGGTCCCACTTATTCACCAGGATGACAATGCCTTTATTCCTTCGCTGCGCCAGGCGGAAGATGCTCATATCCTGCGTCTCTATACCCGTTTGCGCATCGATCATCAGCAGGCAGACATCGGCTTCCTCAATGGCTTTGATGGCGCGCATCACAGAATAGAACTCCAGGTCTTCGTGTACCCTTGACTTTTTACGTATTCCTGCCGTATCAATAAGCAAAAACTCCTTGTCAAACTTGGAGTATTTGGAGTGGATAGAGTCACGGGTGGTCCCAGCAATATCCGTAACGATGTTGCGATCTTCCCCCAGGAGGGCATTGGTCAGAGAAGACTTCCCGACATTAGGCTGGCCCACGATGGCAAAGCGCGGCAGCTGGCTGGGCGCCTCTTCCTTTTCTTCAATGTGCTCCACTACGGCATCCAACAGATCTCCCGAGCCGCTGCCTGTCAAAGAAGACAGGAAGTAGGTATTCTCGAAGCCCAGGCTCCAGAATTCGTTCGCCTCCATCATGCGGTTATGGTTATCCACCTTATTAACAGCGAGATACACCGGCTTTTCAGTACGGCGTAGCATACTGGCTACTTCTTCGTCGAGGTCTGTAATGCCCGTGGTCACATCTACCATAAACACAATCACCTTCGCTTCCTCAATAGCGATCTGTACCTGAGAGCGTATGGCTGCCTCAAAAACATCCTCGGAGTGCTTGACGAAACCGCCGGTGTCAACCACCGTGAAGGTCTTCCCATTCCAGTAGCTGGTGCCGTATTGCCGGTCACGCGTGACGCCACTGATGTCATCAATGATCGCCTGCCGCTCTCCGATCAACCGGTTGTATAGCGTCGATTTACCTACGTTGGGCCGGCCGACAACCGCTACAATATTATTACTCATTGCTTTGTATTCAATTTTTTACAGCCCACAAAGATACGGGTTAATCTGAGAAGTTGGCTGCCTGGCTTGTACATCTCTACAGAAGTTGTGGCTTTGGTATGCCTGAAATGTTAAAATTCATCTTTTTTTATCCGCTCATTATGGAATTTCTCGATTCGCACGACATATAAGTAGAAAACAACCCTAAAAAAACCATGTACACCCTAACAATTGTAAAGGCAATTAGCATTGCCCTGCTTTCGGCATGCCCTGTGGCACAGCCCGGACTAAGCGCAACGTCTACAGATTTATTTGGCACACACCAGTTGAATACGGCCTATGGGCTGATGAACATTCAGGTTGGTGCAGCGCTTGAGCAACAAGCTTCAGCACTAGCTATCGGACCACAAACAATCTTCGTAAAGAACGCCCCCCTGATCCGGGTCCTCGAACTGATGGACCGGCCAATCGCGCCCTGCCCGCTTACCGCCTATGACTTTGGCCCCCCACCTTCAATGGATGATTTTCATGAACAGGAGGGCATCACTGCACAGACACTTCTGGCGGAGCGCATTCATTTTAAAATCTCCTGCAGCGATTGCCAGTTAGAAGACTTACAGGAAGTGGCTTCTGAGTTTCTGCAGTCCAAGTTGCCAGAAGCCCCTGAAGCACAGGGTCATCCGCAGCTGCTCAGCCAAACCGGGACAGATCAGACCAACCGCTGAACCTGAGTGGAGGCTTCCAGTTTCAGGTTTTCATCCATGCTTAGCAAATTGAGCCCGGGTGCCTTGCCCGGCTCAATGCTGCCCAGTTCTGCTTCGTACCCCAATGCTTCTGCACCGTTGAGCGTTGCCCACTGCAGAAGGGTCCCGAAGGGCACATAGGATTGATATTTAGCAATGACCTTCATTTCCTCCAGGACCGAAAGCTGCCAGTTGGAGGTGAGGCTATCCGTACCGATGGTCATACGAGCACCGTTGTCCATGAAGGCTTTATAGTTGGGCAGGCGGTTCTCAATGTAAAGGTTGGCGTTGGCGCAGGTCGCCCAGTAAACCTTGTCGCTCCAGGCTTGCGCCGCCTGAATGTCTTCCGCTGTGGTCGTCGTATTGTGCACAAAAAGGGTACGGCAGGCGGGATTCATATGCTGCATCGCGTAGTAGATCGATGGCTGGCCGGTAGGCTTCAACTGCTCGACCGAAAAGCCGAAGGCATTATAAAAATCCACAAAGCCACCTTCCTTGGAGAGGAAAAACTGGTTTTCGTGCTCTGTTTCCTGGTTGTGTATGCTAACAGTGGTGTTTGTATCCGGGTTAAGCGCATTAATTTTTTCGAAAAGTGTCGGGGAGACCGTGTAAGGCGCATGAGGCACGGCTGTTTTCTTATTGCCATTGCCTGCTGCCTGAGCATCGTAGACTTCCTTGTAGTTGTCAAAGATCTGCCCGGCCATGGTATCTTGCAGGAAGTCAAACATCTCTACAAAAGTGTAATACCGGATGGGGCTTTCAATTTTGCGGGCCGCAGTATCCGTCTTATTGGAGATATCACCTACGGCTACGATGCCTTCCTCGTACATTTCCTTATCGGCCCGGTCAACAGCATCGAGTATCTCCTCCATGGGGATATCCCGGAACTTGACGACCTGTTGCAAAAAAGGCAACAGCCCTGTCCCGGTATCCACCCGGCCTTTCATGTGGGAAAGCTCAAGATGACAGTGCGTATTGACAAAGCCCGGTACAATCACGCCTTTATGGACTTCAAGAGTGGCTGGGTCATGTTCCTCCCGGCTATCCAGGGATAATACCCTGCCCTCATCGTCTACAACCACCACACCCTGCTTAACAGGTGCCCCCACTACAGGGAAGATATAATCTGCGGTTAGCTTTCGCATGTTTTAATTTTTTACTCGTTTAACCTTTCACCTTGGCGCCCACCTGTCTACCGATACGCTTCACGAGCAGCCCGTTTTTCATACGAGGTTCAAACCAAGTGGACTTGGGCGGCAGGACCTGACCGATATCAGCAACTTTTATAACTTCTTCCATTTGTACAGGGTACAGGCAGAACGCGACACTATCTGGTTCTTTTTCTGCTTGTTTAAGCACTCCGGATATTCCTTTAGGTCCCTCAATATATCTTACCCGCTGATCGTTACGCACGTCCTCGATGCCCAAAAGTTTGCTCATGACTTTGTGATTGAGCAGCATGGCATCAAGCACTACCGGCTGGCTCGCGTACTCCAGCATGATGCGCTCTTTCCATCGCAACCGGTACCACTCTCCGCGCAGGTACATCGTCAGTTCGAACTTCCGGTTGGGTTTGGCCGCCTGTTCAATCGGATCAATCTCAAAAGTCTGAGAAAGGCGTGCCATAAACTGAGCCGGAGAGTGCCCATTCAGGCTGTTGATTACCCGGTTAAAATCCTGGATTTGTATATCGTGGATTGGGAAAAACGCAGCAAACAAACTGGCATATTCTTCCTTATTGCCTTCCGTCTGATCGAACAGCCTGAGTGCAGTGGAAGTGCGGTGGTGCCCATCAGCTATATAAGCAATCGGGACATACTCACGGAAAAGCGACTGTAAATCGGCCATATGGTCCGGAGCTGAAATACGCCAGATTTTATGGTGCTCTCTGTCTTCACCAAGCGTGAAGTGCATGAGCGGCAGCTTTTCCTGTTTGTAAACCTCCAGCCAGTTTTTTATTTCCGGCACAGGTTGATGTGCCAGTAGTACCGGCTTTACAGCAGCTTTGCGGCGCAATAACAACTGAAGTTGTTTTTCTTCCTTTTCGGCTAAGGTCTCTTCGTGCTTTAGAATCCGTTCGTTCAGGCAGTCCTCTATGTGTACCCCTGAGATAACACCGGTAAAACTCCTGCCCCCCTTGGTTATCTGATAGACAAACATGGAAGGCTCTGATATTTCGTGGAAGAACCCCTCCTCAAAATATTTATGGTAGTCCTGCTTAACCGTCCCAAAGAACTGTTCAGGAGTCTGTATTTTTTCAAGCTTAGGGAAAGTTGCCCTGAATGGTAGCAGCTGCATAAATGGTTTTATATGGCTGTAATTCGGGCGGGAAATTACAAAAAAAAGAAAGTGTAGCAGCATTACGCCGCTACACTCCTAAAAAACTAAACCCCAGTTATAAATCTTGTCAGCGAATTTACGCTGTTTGTTACTTGATTTCGACTTAGTAACGCCTCAGTTTTTCGGATTGTTGCCTCGCAAATGTTAAATTTTTTCAAACCAATCCTGCTCCCGGCGCCAGGAAACAAAAGAACGGCAGTTCGAAAGATCTTATTGCTGCGCAAAGAAAAAAAATTCTCTCCAATGATCCAACACCCCTCTGCAGATCGTATGTCATTACAGTAACATCTGAAGATTTCACCCGATTAATCTGCAAAAAAGATTACCTATGAACACCTTAGCTCTGAAAACAGAACTCACCCACCTGACGATGAACCGTAGCCCTTTCGGCCGTACCCCCGAAGAAGTGCTCAACCGGCTGCGGCAGTCCATCAACGGCAGCCCGATCCCTTTGGGCTCCTTTCTTGGAATGAGGTGCACCAGCATGCGCAGTATCGGCAAGGACATACGCACTGCCCAATATGTTCTGCTCTACGAAGGGCAGGCACTACTCATCAAGCTGACCAATTTTCTGCCGCGCAACCGCTGGGAAATCAGCACCTGCTCCTTTATGTAGCCACTTCCGGGAACTCTGCTTTTGCTTTAGCCATTAATAAACGGTGAAAGAAATATTATCTTCGCCGACAAAGCCGACTAAGCATGAGCAAGAGATATATCGTTACTTCCGCATTACCTTACGCCAACGGTGCGCTACACCTTGGCCACCTCGCAGGCGCATACCTTCCCGCTGACATTTATGTCCGCTACCTTCGCCTGCTTGGCAAAGATGTAGTCTGGGTGTGTGGCTCCGACGAGCACGGTGCGGCCATTACCATCCGGGCCAAAAAAGAGGGCATCTCCCCTCAGGCTATTATCGACAAATACCACGGGCTCAACAAACAGACCTTTGAGCAACTCGGTATTTCCTTTGACATCTATCACCGAACAAGCGCTCCTATCCACCACGAAACGGCTCAGGACTTTTTCACCACGCTATATAATAAAAGTGGAGAATTTGAGGAGCGTGAGCAGGAACAATACTACGATGAGGACTACGATCAGTTCCTGGCTGACCGGTATATCACAGGTACCTGCCCCAAGTGCGGCCACGGCGCTGCCTTCGGTGACCAATGCGAAAACTGCGGTTCCGACCTCTCCCCTACCGAACTCATCGACCCCAAATCCACCCTGAGCGGAAAAGCGCCCACCCTGCGCAAGACCACCCACTGGTATTTCAAACTCGACAAACACGAAGACTGGCTTCGGGAATGGATTGATAAAGGCGTACTGGATGGCAAAATGCACCATGACCCCAAGGCCTGGAAACGACATGTAGTCGGGCAGTGCCTAAGCTGGCTGGATAGCGGGCTGCAGCCCCGGGCTATTACCCGCGACCTTGACTGGGGCATACCGGTACCGGTGGAAAATGCAGAAGGGAAGGTACTCTACGTTTGGTTTGATGCCCCCATCGGCTATATCTCGGCTACCCGCGAATGGGCTAAACAAAATGGTAAGAACTGGGAAGACTATTGGAAGAGCGAAGACAGCGAGCTGATCCACTTCATCGGCAAGGACAATATTGTGTTCCACTGCATCGTCTTCCCGGCCATGCTAAAAGCATACGGGGACTATAACCTTCCGGTCAATGTGCCGGCCAATCAGTTCCTCAACTTCGAGGGCGAGAAATTTTCCAAATCCCGTGGCTGGGGGCTCGAACAGCATCAGTATTTGGAAGAATTTAAAGACTTCCCCAATAAGGAGGATGCTCTGCGCTACGCCCTGACCCGCAATATGCCGGAAAACCGGGACGCCGACTTCAAATGGGACGAGTTTGTGGATTTTCACGATAAAGAACTGGCAGACAACCTTGGCAACTTTGTTAACCGGGTGATTGTACTCTCCAATAAATATTTTGAAGGGACTGTACCTACTCCAAACAGCGATACCCAGGCAATCCTGGCCCCTGCCCTTGAGATTGCAGACCGTATCGTACAGGACCTTGACCGCTTTAGCTTCCGCACGGCAGCTCAGGGCGTCATGGAACTATCAGCCTGGGGCAATGCATATCTGCAAGATGCGGCACCATGGGCGCTCTATAAGGCAAATCCGGAAGCCCCGGCCATACGGGATATCATGTTTACAGGCCTGCAGGTGGTTGCCCTGCTCAGCCTGCTGACAGCGCCCTTCATTCCGTTTACCAGCCCGAAACTGCGCAGGCTGGCGGGTTTACCTGAATTGGAAAACGGCGACCTCCAAAAAGCGCTGGAGCAACTGGCCAATAAAGAACCTCTGCTCCCGGCCGGCCACAAGATTGGCCAACCGGAGCTGCTTTTTGCCAAAATCCACGACCGCAAAGACGACAGCCGCCTGCAAATCGTAAACCGCCAAAAGGAAAAACTGGAAGCCATAGAAGCGGCCGGCCAGGAGCAGGAACGCGAGCCAATCAAACCCAATATCGAGTTTGACGACTTCACTAAACTGGATTTGCGGACTGGTACGATTGTAGCCGCAGAGAAAATGCCAAAAGCGAACAAGCTCCTGAAGCTTACCGTTGATATTGGTAGTGAAAAGCGGACCGTCGTTTCCGGTATCGCCAAGTTTTTTAAGCCTGAGGAACTACACGGGCAAACCGTAGTCCTGGTAGCCAATCTCGCACCCCGCAAACTAAGGGGCGTGGAATCTCAGGGCATGGTCCTAATGGCCGAAAACCAGCAAGGCGAACTAGCCTTCGTACAGCCGCAGGATGGTTTCGGAAACGGTTGGATTGTCCGCTAATTTTCGGACCCACATTGGGCAGGCTTCTCCACGCTTGCCCAATACTAAACCATTTGGAGCTACATGACTGACCATTATGAGTTTATTCTAGCCGGTAAAAATATCGTACTCAACGCCGAAGGGTTTCTCGACCATGTCCGCATCGACGCCGAACCTGCCGAAAAAACGATGGCCCTCAAGGAAGGATTTGTGGAATTATCGCAGCCGCCAACACCTCATTTCCTCCTCGCTACCGTACATAACGGACAACCTATGCTGATCCGGAAATCAGAGCCTGGAAGCAAGAATGCTACAGACAAAGCCCTGCAGGACTTTACCCGTACTTCCGGCACTGATGTTTTCTGTTTCACCATGGATGAACAATTCGAGTTCAAACACTATTTTTACTATCGTGCCGGCAAGCTGCTGAAATCAACTACGAAAGGCAATGCTGCCACAGAAATCCCATACGAAAAAATGGGCCGCACTCCTGAGCTTGTGCTTACCGCTTTCTGCGATAGCTGGCTGGTACTTCAGCAGCTGGAGTGGCAATGCTTTCGGCTTCAAGCTTCTTTGGAGGGTGCCTGATACTCATCAAATACATGCGCAACAATACCGTCTTTTTTGCCTTTGGCTTATTCCTCTTGCTCCTTGGCGTTGCAGCCGTATGCTTCAGTCAGTTGGTCATTGAGGATATTTTGCAGATCGAGCGTGAATTCGGGCAGGAGCCGCTCAGCCTCACCTATGTAAGAGCAGGTTTAGTCAGTAGCCTGATTGGGGTAGGTTTGCTGTTCTTTGGTGCCTGGCGCAACCGGCAGCAAAAAAATTAGGCTCACAAATTGCTTTGCGAGCCCAATTAATGGAGGATGAGCCATAAGCACAGCCCATCCGTAACCCAATAAATCACCCAACTGAAATTATCTTTAGTGCGGCAGGTACTTCATGACCAGCCCGTAGGTAAAGGTACCCAGCGTAGCGCCTGCGAGTATCAGCAGCATGATGGTGATGCGCCCGGCCGTGTCCAGCTCGCCCGTCGCGCCGCGCGACAGGCCCACCGTGCCGAAGGCCGAAGTCACCTCGAAGGCGAGATCCAGAAAATCGTACATAGGACCAGGGCAGCAACCTACCAGCGCCCAGCCCAATCCAAAGATCGTGCCGGCAAGCAAGTGCCGCTTAATGTTAAAATTCATAGGATTATAACCGACCAATGTGCCCCGAAGGGTGGTCATTTTCGTTTTCTTCATCAGCCACATGGAGGCAGCACCCAATACCACTGCGGTACCAATAATGCCATACATATGGAAGCTCTCGAAGCGGAACATCTCATGGATACGGAACCAGGAAACAGCCTCTGATTTGGCCATTACAATCCCGAAAAAGACGCCCACTGTTAGGAATGATAAGTTCTT
Source organism: uncultured Phaeodactylibacter sp. (assembly GCA_964572415.1). Lineage (GTDB taxonomy): Bacteria > Bacteroidota > Bacteroidia > Chitinophagales > Saprospiraceae > Phaeodactylibacter. Next base: position 4,649 of record CAZNHN010000095.1, on the reverse strand, counting down.
CATATCGTTGTGTTCTACGACTTTTTGCTTAAAAAATGATTACCCCACCAGGAATGGGAAAATGAAATGGGTCATTGCCAGCCCACCGATAAAGAAGCCGATCACTGTAATGAGTGAAGGCAACTGAAAGTGCGCCAGGCCGGAGATCGCATGCCCCGAAGTACAGCCATCGCCGTAGCGGGCACCAAAGCCGACCAGAAAACCACCTCCCACTGCCATGAGGATACCACTCAGGCTCTCAAAGTTGAACAGGGAAGTAGGCACAAAGCCAATACCCTTGGCATCCGCTTCCGGATAGTTGATTCCAATCGTAGCCAGGTAGTCAATTGTTTCCGGGCTGATCGCAACAGGCTCAGGGCTCTGCAAAAAGTTAGTGGTAATATAACCACCGATCAGGCCTCCAATCACGAAGGCGATCCGCCAAAACTCCTCTTTGACATCCATTTTGAAAAAGTCAGACACTTTTCCTGCGCCTGCAGCACTGCAGAACGCCTTAAAAGTAGTAGAAACGCCAAAGCTGCGTCCCATCCACGTCATCAAAGCGAGCACCAGTGCTATGGCAGCACCGGAAACCGCGAGGGATGAAGCATTTACCGCTAAATTCATAATTATTCTATTTGTTGGTATTATCAAAAAGCTTAATTGCTCCGGTCAGGGTGCCGCAATTTTGCCAGCACGGCAACACCTCGGGCAAATAGCGTCTTTAATTGGCAAATTGATTGATCACATGCTTCAGCTGATGTGCGGACTGCATGCCCGATTGCCGCCACATGATTTCACCGTTTTTAAACAGCACAAATGTGGGCACACCCTGAATTTGCATTTTGGTAGCAAGGGCGCGGTTGCGGTCTACATCTATTTTTACGATAGACGCTTTACCATCAATTTCCCCTGCCACTTCCTTCAGGATAGGCGCCATTGCCTTACAAGGGCCGCACCACTCGGCTGAGAAGTCAATAAGGACTGGCTTTTCGCCATTGATCAAGTCGTTGAAAGACATTTTCTTGCTCATGTTCAGTTGTATTTTATGACGATCACAGTGCAAAGATGCAACGATACCCATCTCTATTCAGTGACGGCAGTCACACTCTGCACAAATTTAAACCCTACTCATTAGATAGGAAATAATATCTGGCAGAAATTTGTTCGCTTTTGCCAATATGTGACTGTCGTCACCAAAACTTTATACTGAATTACAGATATTGAGGCGTCAACAACGAAACTTAATAAACTATGCAAAAAACGGTGAGCCATCCACTCCCCCCAGCGAAGACCATCGAAGCACTCCCCAAAGCCTTACAGCACATTGCCCGGCAACTGGAAGCCAAACGCGCCTTAAAACCTGCTGATATGCGCAGGATCGTCCTGGAAGCCGGCGTTCAACCTGAAGATATAGCACCCTGGGCCGACTATGACCATCCCGCTGCCGACAGCTACGGCCGTAAATTGATTTACGAGGGCGATCATTTTGAAATCATGGCCATGAGCTGGCAGCCTGGCGATTTCTCCGGCATCCACGACCATGGATATACAGAATGGGGTGCCGTGCAGGTTTTCGGTCCCGCAGAGCATGCTACCTTCCGGATTGAGGAGGGCCGAATCACCACCCTGGCACGCTTTTCCTTTGAGCCCGGTGATGTCGTCGGCGTGAGCCATACCCTTGTTCACCAAATGGGCAACCCTACCGCTGAGCCTTTCCAAACACTGCATGTCTATGGCAGGCCAGAAGACATTGAGAATGTCACCGGCGATGCCCGGGTGTACGATTTGGACAACCAAACCATTCAGCGCGTTGATGGCGGGGTGTTCTTCGCCCTGCCGGAAAGTGAAGTCAAATGGACGGAGCCCGGCCCAAAAGCAGATTTTCCTACCCTGCTGCGCTATCAGGTGGAGCTGACCCGGCGCTTAAAGCGAATGGCAGAGGCCGGACTGCCGGGTGCCCGGGAGCAATTGGACGCCGCTGCGCAACGCCTGTTTTCTGATGCTGCCCACCCTCAGCTGCTCAAAGACCTGAAAGCGCATACTAATGCGGACAATCATACCGACAATTCCGTATTTTGGCGTATCCTTAATCAGGAACTCCAGGCTGCCGCTCAACTACAGAACGAGCTCACCGAAACAGCCAAACAGGGCGACCAATTCCACAAATATGCTACGCTCTATGACGAGCTCATCTGCCGCCCCTGCCTGAAAGGCTTCATTGCCGGCGGGCTCGAGTTTTTCAAACAAAAATTCGTCCCGGATTTCTCAGACAAACGCTTGCTTTCCATTGGTACCGGCACCGGACTGGTAGAGCGCTATGTGATCGACGAGATGGGGCTCCCCTATGAGCAACTCCTCGGCATGGACCTTTCAGAAGCGATGGTACAGGAAGCCCGCCGCCGCATTCGGGCCGAACAGGGCGATATCCTCGCCTTTGATGCAGATGGCAAGCAGTGGGATATTGCCTTCACAGGCCTGAATGTCTTCCACTACCTGCCAAGCAGCCACCTGCAGGAAGCTGTTGAAAAGACCGCCGCACTGGTAAGACCCGGAGGCTACTTCCTTGGTGATTTCATCACGCCGGACCATATACGCTGGTACCCAAATGTGATGTATTCCGGAGACCAGTCCATTATATCACTCCGTACACCAAAGCTCATTGAAGAAGCCGGGCGGATGTACCAGGAAAGCGAAATTCTCAACATCGAATTCCGGGACGGTCAAATGGACCTCAACTACGCCGGCAGGCACAAGCGTTTCCTGCCTCCTTTGCACCGGGTACGCACCTACTTTGAGCGCGCATTCGGAGGCAAAGTAATGCTCTACGATGCCTACAGCCTTGGGCTTATACCCGAGGAGGCAGACAGCTGTAAGAGTACCCGCTACTTTGTGGTGGCGCAGAAAGCGCTTTAGTGGCTAAACAGACTTGATGCATAGGGGAAATACCGAGCGATTTAAAACTGCTCATTTTCTCCAACGCATCGAGTCTTAAAAAAAAGACCAAATAAGTCCCCTCTGCCTAAGTACAATTCCTGGCTTGCCTTCCTTATCTTTTAAAGCGACGCTTACATGAAGTACTTCACAATACTGCTATTTGCTTCGGCATTCATACTCGGCTGCAATAACGAACCGGAGAGCCCCACCCCAACGGCTACAGCTCAGCCCAACATCCTTTTGATCCTGGCAGACGATATGGGCAAGGATGCCACCTCCGGGTTTACGGAAGGCAACACGAAGCCCGGCACGCCTAACCTTGACCGCCTTCGCACAGAAGGCATCACTTTCAACAATCTTTGGGTAAACACAACTTGTTCTCCTACCCGGGCTTCTATCCTGACAGGCAGGTACGGCTACCGTACAGGTGTTAAGTGGGCCAATGACCCTTTACCGACTACTGAAAAATCGCTGCACCAATATATAAAGGACGGTACGGATGGTGCCTACGCTACTGCACTGATTGGCAAATGGCATTTATCAGAGGAAGGGGCGATAGCAAACCCGGAGGCATTTGGCATTGATTACTATGCAGGCCTGGCCCGTGGGGCAGTCCAAAACTATTACCAATGGCAACTGACAGAGGATGGCAGCGGCAGCCTTCAAACCGAATACATTACTCAGGTATTCACGGACCTTTCAATAGATTGGGTCAACAGCCAGTCTAAACCCTGGTTTTTATGGCTGGCGTACAATGCCCCTCATACGCCTTTTCATACGCCACCGGCTGCTATGCATACTCAGGGGGCGCTTCCAGACTATGCCGACGGGCTCAACCCCACACCTTATTATATGGCAGCTATTGAAGCGATGGACTTTCAAATTGGACGCCTACTCGAGGGCATTCCGACAGAAGTGCTGGACAATACCCTCATCATTTTTTTAGCGGATAATGGTACGCCTGCCCAGGTGGCACAAGCTCCTTACTCTGGCAGTACCGTCAAGGGCAGCCTGTACCAGGGAGGAGTGAATGTCCCTATGTTTGTCTCCGGCAAAGGCGTTACACGTCAGGGGGAGGATAACAGTCTTTTATGCAGCACAGACCTGTTCAGCACTATTGCCAACCTGACGGGCATTAACGAAGCTGTTTATCAGGATAGCTACAGTTTTGCCAACCTCCTCACCGGGGGCCAGGGAAGCAGGACATTTCAGTATGCAGAAATGGACAATGGCACTACCAATGCCTGGGCAATCAGTAACGGAAAGTATAAGCTCATTACCGGCGCTGATGGGAATGAAGAATTGTACCAGCTCGAGCAAGACCCCTACGAAAACAATAATTTACTCTTAGATGCATTACCCGCAGAGGCAGCTGAAGCCAAAAGCGTTTTGGAGGCAGCATTATCCGCCATCAGAAATTAAACCTAATCCCGCCAAAGGAAGGGAAAAAGGACCAGTGCAATACCCAGCAACAGCAGATCAATCGACACCAGTATCATCACATCTTTCTCAATGCCGGTATCCCGCATCAGCCGCAGGGCGTTAGCCGAGAGCTTGATGAGGGTCAGCAGGACCGGGATGACAAGCGGAAAACCCAGTATGGCCATAAGCGTAGCGCTGCTGTCTGCTTTGGAAGCGATAGCGGAAACAAAGGTGAATGTAATAGAAAACCCCGTTGCCCCCAGAAAAATTATGCCAAAAAACTGCGCCGTTTCCTTGACAGGATTGCCCGC
>CAZNHN010000094.1:18874-19792 GCA_964572415.1 uncultured Phaeodactylibacter sp. | reverse complement strand
AGGCCGTAGGTTTCGATCAGGTTTTTGCCGGCTTCATAATCGCCCTGCGACTTGATGCGCTGCACCTCGCGCAGCAGCTCGCCAAACAGCTCCCGTACTTTCGCGTAGTCCTTGATGTCGATGTAAGTCTTGCCGTCGCGCTTGACGATCTCAATAGAGCCATTGGCTGTGCCTTGCTCAATCGTCCAGCGGGAGATCATCTGCCGGTCGCGCATGTGGGCCTGCTCTATAGTATTGCCGGGTTCAATGCGCCGCAGTTGGAGCATATAGCCATTTTTGAGGTAGCCATCGTACTCTGCCTTGGCTACTTCGTCGGAAGGGACCAGCCCAAGCTCCTGCATTTTGGGGTCCATAATGTAGTATAGAGCGACCAGGTCAGCACGGGCTTCTTCCAGGGGAGAGGCGTAGTTTTTGAGGGTCTCCTTAGGTGTGGCTACGCCATCTTCGAGTTGTCCGGAAGCATGGCCGACTACTTGGTGCAGGGCGGTGTGCATTTTGCCGCCCAGGGAACCGTATTCCCGGGCGCGGGCCATTTCTTCCTCATCATGGGAGAATTCCTGCAGCAAGCCGGGGCCGTCTGCTTTTTCGTAGGCCTGAATGATGTTGCCCAGGCTCACCGACTTGGAACCGTGCTTGGCGCGGATCCAGTTGGCATTGGGGAGATTGACCCCGATCGGTGTGGCAGGGGAAGCATCCCCGGATTCACCGGCTACGGCTACCACACGGTAGGTAATGCCAACGACTTCCTTCTTCTTGTGCTCGTCCATGATGGGTGAGTTGTCCTCGAAGTACTGCGCGTTCTCAGAAACAACGGCCATACGCTCGGAAGCATCAAAGTCTTTGATCTGAACGATATTCTCATACGAGCCTTTGTAGCCCAGCGGGTCGTTGTAGACCTCGATGAAGGAATTGATGTAG
>CAZNHN010000094.1:9208-18864 GCA_964572415.1 uncultured Phaeodactylibacter sp. | reverse complement strand
CAATGTCTCCCTCGGTAGCTGTGACCCAGGCGATGTTATACTTGTCCCAGGTTTCCAGGTCACCGGTTTTGTAATACTCGATGAGGAGCCGAAGGGCATTGGCCTGCGCTTCGTTCTCTGCTACTTCCACGGCTTTCTCCAGCCAGGAGATGATTTGCTGAATGGCGGGCCCGTACATCCCATCGGCGTGGTAAACGGCTTCTTCCAGTTCGCCGCTTTCATTGCGGATAACCTTGGAATTGAGGCCCATGGAGACGCGCTCATTCTCCAGATTAGACTTCAGATCAGCGTAGAACGCTTCCGCTTCCGCCTGCGTAATATCCGGGTCGTAGAAGTTGATGGCGGATGCTTTGACGAGGTCATCGGCGCTTTGGTTGATCTTCTTGGCGTCTACTTCCGGGTCGAACATAGCGGTGAGGGCTTCATCTGACAGGGTAGTACCCACGGCATTCATCAGCTCCTCAAAGTAGGTCTGAGAGAAGGCCGGCTGGAACTTGTCATTGGAGTAGTGGTGGTGGATACCATTGGAGAACCAGACATTCTTCGCATACACGATGAAGTTGTTCCAGTCTTCGCCCGACTTGTCCCCTTCGTAGCCGGCTACGATTTTGTCGATGGCATCGCGGATAGCCAGGTTGTGGCGGTAGTTTTGATCGTACATGATGTCGCGCCCGCTCAGGCCGGCTTCCACGAGGTAGTACACCAGCTTTTTCTGATCCAGGCTTAGCTTATCGAAGCCCGGCACCCGGTAGCGGATCATCTTTTTGTCGGCGAAGGTTTCCGTCAGGTACTGAAAGCCATCGTCAGAATCTTCGGTGGCGGTTTCAGTGGTACTTTCGGTAGTTGGTTCTGCATTTTGATTGCAGGATGCGATAAGGGCAACGAGCCCCAGCATCCATAGCCATTGTTTATTCATAATAAGGTATGATGGTTAGAAAATGAGTTGGATGAGTCTGTTGAAGATACGCTAAATTATGAAAAATATTAAGCAGGGCCTGGTGATTCCAGCCGGGCGTACGTATAACAAATTGCACAAAACAGAAAGTGACCACCGGCTATCAAAGTGCGATAGCTGCTGGGGTAGAGCTTCCCGCTCTGCTCCAGCTTATCCATGAATGCTGCCAGGCTATTCAAGTAGTGCAATTTGTTATGCCCACCAGCCGGGCCAAAAGGGCGGGCTTTCGGATATCGTCCTCTTCCTTACCCTTCCCCGGGGCATACCCCGCTTACGAACGAAAATAGAATAAGTACCTAAATTATTTCTAATTTTATCAGGCCTTAGTCTATATGTTAACAACAGATGCCCAACTCTTGAGATGGTGAACGCCCGATCATTACTGTTCCTGTTAGGGGCCCTTTTGGGGCTTTGCACTGATGGCTTTAGTCAGAATCAACCCGGTAAGGAACTACATATCAAAAAGGCCACAGGTTCCATAATCCTGGATGGCATAATCAACGAACCCGACTGGCAGGCTGCGGATGTTGCGGATGATTGGTACACCAATTACCCGGTAGACACGCTGAGAGCGCCTTTTCAGACGGAGGCTCGTTTTACCTTTGACGACGAGTTCTTTTATGTTTCCTTTGTCTGCTTTGACGACGAAACGCCAGATATCGTCAACTCCCTGCGGCGTGATTTTGATTATTCGCTGAACGATAATGTAGGGTTTGCAGTTGGGCCTTACAACGATAAGCTGAATGGCTTTTTCTTCGTCATTACCCCTGCCGGGGTTCAGATGGAAGGCACGGTAACCGGTGGTGGGACAGGCGATGATTCCTACAGCACTTTTTGGGATAATAAGTGGTATTCCAAAGTAGTCCGCTACGAGGATAAATGGATCGCCGAGCTGGCTATCCCGTTCAAAAGCTTCCGCTATAAAAGCAACATCCGCGAGTGGAATATTTCCATGGACCGCTGGGAGCTGAAAAGGAACCGGAAGACCAGCTGGATCCGTACGCCCATACAGTTTGTATCGGCCTCCTTCCCGTACGGCGGGCAATTGGTGTGGGATGACCCCATTCCCCCGGCTAAAACCAATATTTCCTTTATCCCCTACATTACGGCTAATACTTCTACCGACAACGAGGTGGAACCGGTGGAACAGAATACGGGCTTTCAGGCTGGCTTCGACGCAAAGATCGCCATTACGCCCTCCTTAAATCTGGACCTTACGGTAAATCCTGATTTTTCCCAGGTAGAGGTTGACGATCAGATCATTAACCTGACCCGCTTTGAATTTCAGTTCCCGGAAAGGCGGCAGTTTTTTCTGGAAAACAGTGATTTATTCGATCTGGCGGGTTTTCCCGGGGCAAGGCCTTTCTTTTCCCGTCGGATTGGGCTGGCGGCGGATTCTTCGGGATTGTTTCAGCAGGTACCTATTGCCTATGGCGCCCGGCTAAGTGGCTCTTTGAGTGAAAAATGGCGGGTGAATGTCTTAAATATGCAAACGAGGGAGGAAGCTTCCATCGGCTTACCTGCTCAAAATTATACCGTCGCGGCCCTGCAAAGGAATTTCTGGGCACAATCCAACGTCACCCTTAGTTTTGTGAACAAACAGAGTTTTGGGGTAGAGCCAGAGGATTCCACCAAATTCTTCAGCGACAACGTGTTTCGGGAAGTGCAGCTGGGAGACCGGACGGAACTAAGGCCGAATACCTACAACCGGGTCGTTAGCCTCGATGTGGAGATGTCAAGTAAGGACACGAAATGGTACCACAGTTCTTTTATCGCGAAATCGTTTGATGATTTCAATGCCCGGGAGAATCTTTCCGGACTGGTTTTTGGCAGTTATTCCACACGCACGGTAAGCATCAGGTCCGGATTTTCCTTTATTAACGAATTTTTTAATGCGGAGGCCGGGTTTGTACCGAGCATACGGGTTTATCCGGGGCAGTATTCTTTATTTGGAAACGCAGCCTATCAGTTTTTCCCGAAAAAGGAATCCATCATTCGAATGGGGCCGTTTTTTGACTTCGACCATACCTATATTCCTGGAGGGACCAATACCGACCGAAGCTATGGGCTGGGGTATCAGTTTGAATTCAATAATGCCTCATCGCTGGAGCTGAGTTACAATTACGTTTACCAAAGGCTCACCAATAGTTTTAACCTGCTGGACCCGGATGAATTCACGGGCTTTATGGAAGGGGAGGAGTACAATTGGAACGCCGCTTCAATTGAATACAGGAGCAACCCGAGGAAGCGGTTTTTCTACCAAATCAGCAGTAGCTACGGGGGCTTTTACAACGGAGAGAACTTTAATTTGAGTGGAGAGCTTGCCTATCGCTATCAGCCTTTTGGGAATGTGGCATTACGCTTCGATTTCAACGATTTGCGGCTTCCGGAAGCCTACGGACAGGAGCAGCTTTTCCTGTTCGGCCCCCGCATCGATTTGACTTTTACGGATGAGATATTTTTGACCACCTACGTACAGTACAATAACGTTTTGAACAATATCAACTTGAATGCCCGCTTTCAATGGCGGTATCAGCCTGCCTCGGATTTGTTTGTTGTCTACACAGAAAATTATCTTCCTGAAGACTTTGGCAGCAAAAACCGGGCGCTTGTGCTGAAGCTGACTTACTGGCTGAACCTCTAAAGCATGGACCGCTTTCCGGGAAAGGTATAAAGCGGTTTGGGTTAGATTTTGATGAGCCTCCTGGTAATGCAGGCCCTTTTAGGAGTTTTAATTTTAACAAAATAAATCCCTTTGCTTAATCCGGAGATGTTGATTTCCCGGCTGTTAGGATTCACTCAGGACTGCGGGCAGATTATACTGTTCTTCCAAGTCAGTGATCTGGGCAGTGGTACGAAGCGCTCCGAAGAGCAGTAGGGCGGCTAAGGTTAATTTTTGCACAATCTGTCTGTCTTTTATTACGCATTTGGAACCGCAATACCGGTAAATGCCAGTATTGCGCGGTTCCAGAACTGTTGCAATAAGCCGGGTAAGGCTTTTCAGGAAGAAAATTATTTAGCCTTAAACAACTCAAAGCGGGCAGGCTCGCTACACTCTGGCCCGTAATGGTTGCTGCTATCGGTGGTATCAGCAGTTTCCAGGAGCGGTTCTAAAATGATTCGCTCCACTACTTTTTACCAAAATAATTCAGCTGAATCCAATCTCCATTCATAGTGTACTGAGTCTCATTTGCCGGGTTTTTAAAGACCAAAAAGAGCGTGTCTAAGCCACTCGTTGGGTTGATGGGCACTTCAAAAACTTTAAAGTCTCCTTTGTCTTCATTGAAGTACTCGATGGTTTGCCTGCCCAGAAGCATACCGTTCTCCTGGCCCTTTCTGATCTCCACTTCACCGTAGTAGGCGTAGTCGGCCCCAAATGCTGCCCCGATGCTGATGCTGCTTAAGTGGTCAAAACTGATCGGATCGAATTTGAGGGATTTACCGTCCTTTATCGAACCGACTACTGTCCGGCCGTCTGCTTCCCAGACACCCAATTCCTTATCGAGGTCAACAGCGTGCTCTAACTCCATTTTGGGCGGGATAAACGTCAATTCTTTTACTACGGAAAGTGAAGACCCCTCAATGTCAGGATGCCCTTGGTCCAGGTAAGAGGCCATAAGCACATACTTGCCAGCCTCCGCGTCTTTTGGATGTTTGTTAAAGGTCAATTCTCCGGATAAGGGCAGTAGCTTTTCACTGACTTGCTTTTCCGGGTCCAGGGACAAAATGTAATTCACCATTGCATCCACTTCTTCCACGGTCAGCTGAGGGTGGGGTGCCATCATCGTTTCCCCCCAGATACCCTGACTCCCTTTGATGACGCGGTGAATCAGTGTTTGTTTGTCCTTTTTATCATATCGTTTGGCAATGTCTACATAACTCGGGCCCGCTACTTTTTTATCTTTTGCGTGACAGGCCTTGCAGTCCGAAGCATCGATCAGGCTGAGCCCTTTGGGCGTTACGTTTTGCTGATGGCCTATGCTTGCGAGAATGATGTCTTCACCTTCGGGAATGTAGTTGAGGGTCACTTTTACTTTTGAGGCATCCAGCGTCCCATCGGAGGTATTGCCGTCTTCCAGGTCGCTCACGGCTACTTCGTACCTGACCTTTTTGTTGGTCCAGTAGGTAGTGCCATGATCACTTAGTGCGATTTGCAGAGCTGGAGGTTCATTGCCGGCCATTATTTTTTTGTTCACGCTGGACTGTTCGCCCTTTGTGTCGGTCACGATCAACTTTACATCATAGATGCCGGGGCTTTCAAAGGTATAGGTGAAAGCTGGAGCGTCCTCCTGCATTACTTCCTCTCCAATAATCCAGGTGTAGGTGAGTGGGTCCTGATCGTAGTCCAGGGACTTAGCCGCTGAAAATTGGACCGTAAGGGGTACAGCGCCTGTTTCTTTGTCGGCCTCGAATCGGGCCACAGGAGGGCGGTTCCCTCTGTTGTAAGTAATGACCGATAAGCGGGCATCCAAATTCCGGCTGTTCCATTTTTGGCCATATTCCAGGACATACAATTTGCCATCTTTGGAAAAGAGCATATCCATCGGATGAGAAAATGCTGTGCCAGGCATAAAAGGATCGGCCTGAATGAATTGTTGATTGTCATCAAGGTGTACCACGTATATCCAATCTCTCATCCATTCATAGATAAACCATTTGCCATCAAAATAGGAAGGAAAGGTATGTTCAGATGCCGGATAATCCGAAGCATGGTAGATAGGGCCTGACATGGGATTGACGCCTCCCGACCCCAGCCACGGGAATTCATCAGAGGCTTCGTAACTGTACCAAACCATGGACTCCTGAATGGGCGGCAGGTTTTGAAGCCCGGTATTATTGGGCGAGTCGTTGATGATATTATTGGGATCGAAAACAGCGCCGGATGTTTTTGAACGGAAATCATAGTCTGTATACATTTGGTTATTCCCCCGGCTGTAAGGCCAGCCATAGAAACCAGGCGTTCTGGCCTGGTTGAACTCGCCCATACCAGCCGGGCCCCGCAGGCTGTCGGGAGCGCCGGCATCCGGGCCGACATCGCCCCAATACAAATCATTGGTCTCTGAATCAATCGAAAACCGGAACGGGTTCCGGCACCCCATCACAAAGATTTCCGGGCGGCAGTTTGCTGTCCCTACCGGAAACAGGTTGCCTGCCGGAATGGAATAGCTACCATCTTCTTCCGGCTTAATCCGGAGGATTTTACCTCTTAAATCATTGGTGCTTGCTGCTGATATTTGGGCGTCAAAATGTTCCCGCCCGGGCCTTTCGTCAATTGGGGCGTAGCCTGAGGATTCAAAAGGGTTGGTGTTGTCTCCCACCCCTATGTACAGCAGGCCGTCTTTCCCAAACTCCAAAGAGCCGCCACTATGACAGCATTCCCGAATTAAGGGGATTTTCAAAAGTATCTTCTCGTCGGTCAGTTGGTCATCTGCTAAAGTGAAACGGGAAATGTACTGCGTCGCTTCTGATATGTTGGGCGAGTAGAATACATAAACCCAGTGGTTGTCCTGATAATCGGGGTCAACCGCTATGCCCAGTAGGCCGTCTTCGTTATCATAGTGCACATCCAGGGTGTCCAGGATTTTGACCTGCCCGGTGTGATAGTCATAGAGCTTAATGGCACCTCTTCGCTCGACATAGATAATGCCCCTGTCCCCTAACTCATCGAGCTCCATGGGTTCGTCCAGGTTGAAATCCAGCACCTGCTTACTGAAACGGGTTTCCTCAGGGACGCTGAATGTTGTAGCTTTTGAGTAGTCCAGGCTGTTATTGCCGATCGCAAACCTGGTTCCCTCCAAAACCTGCTTTAGAAACAAGGGGTCCTGATACGTTTCCTCTTTATGCCCGAGGGCCGTGTAGAAAGCTCTCCCGCCATCGAAGTGGTGCTTCCATGCCATAGGATGGTTGGCGCCGTTGCGGCCACCTTCGTAGGAGGATTCATCAATTTCCATTAATACCTCGATGGCAGGATTGATGGATTTGAAGTTGTACCACTCCTCTTCAAGGGTCCAAACTTCGGGGAGATGCTGACAGCAGGGGTCTTCTCTTTTTATACAATGCAGTTCAGCTTCCTGAATGGCCGGATGCCCATCAAAGTAAGCCCCGACCAACTGATTGTACCAGGGCCAGTGGTACTCCGTATCGGTCGCCGCATGAATGCCCACAAAGCCTCCGCCCGCCTGAATGTAGCGCTCGAAGTCCGCTTGTTGGGCAGGGTTTAAAACATCACCGGTGGTATTCAGAAAAACGACCGCTGAAAACTGTTCCAGCGTATCTTTAGTAAAATAAGCGGCATCCTCGGTGAGGACGACCTGCATGCCTTCTGATTCATATAACGCTTTTAGGGCGGTAGCTCCAGCTTCTATAGAAGCGTGCCGGAATCCTTCCGTCTTCGAAAAAACAAGCACGCGCTGCTCTCTTTTCGAGCAGGAGCAAAGAAGGGTAAGGCACAAAAAAAAGAATAACGATTGTGCATGGATAGCCTGCCGAAAGATTCCAGCTCTGTTGATCATCCTGTGACGTATTTTTCTTATCCCCTAAAGTACAAGTAAAAGGGGGTAAACCACTGTAGAAACGCCAGGAATTGATAGGGGACTGACTCACTGGAGCTGTAATGTTGTTACAGCATCAGATCGTAAAGTGTTGGATTTCAGATGACTTTCGCTCATAATTATTATCTGCTGTATTTCCGTGTTTTTTAAACGCTTGTCCGGATTTTAATTAATTATCATAATGAAACCGGCATTGGATAATTGAACATTTTTGATCATCTCCTTTCTTTCCGCTGATTCTATATACTAATCGGTGCTCCTGAGTGATTCTCCTTGACCAATACCCTTTTAAACCATGTTTGAGAGGTTCTGGTTTCCCAATTCCTTTGAATGGCGTATTTCTTATTGATTTGAGTAAATCCTTGATTTTGTTGACAATATCTTTATCCGTTTCGACCCAATATTCAAAATCCTCCCAACCGTTATTGGTAAATTCAATAATCATGATTTCCTAAATTAATCTTCAAGATTGAATTTGACCGTATTGCCGGCTTTTAGTTGTTCAATAGATTCTTCAAGTCTGTTTCTGTTGGTTTTAGTCGAGAGCAGATATTCCGTTTCTTTTAACGAGTTATATTCTTTTATTGACATGATTACAATTGCGTCATCGTCATTGTTGTTTCTTGGGACGATAATCACTTCCATGGACTTACTTACTGAATCAAAATAAGCTTTCATTTTAGCTCTTAATGACGAAATGGATACTGCTTTCATTGCTTCAATATTTGTACATTTATTTGTACAAAATTAAGTACAAATTTGTTGAAAGTCAATCGTTGTCAAATTTCATTGGTCTCCTCTCCTTATAAAATATACCGTGGCTATAGGTTTAAAAAATGAGTTGGATCAGTTCGCTGAGGATACGCCAAATGACAAAAATGGTGAGTAAGAACAGGCCAAGTAATACCAGGGCGACCAAAATTACCGGCCCCCAGGCGCTGCCCTGATGCCTGCCCTCTTTGTAGTGCTCTTCCATGAGGTGGAGGTTGCGGCGGTTGGCTTTGTACCCGAGGTCGAAGAGGTCGCCAAGGATGGGTATGGCGCCGACGATCACGTCCAGTACAATATTGCCAATCATCTTGAAGAGGACCATACCGCTCGCGCCCTTGCGTGCCATCACCAGCACCAGCAATCCGGAAATACCAAAGGTGAGGGCATCCCCTGCACCGGGAATGAGGCCCAGCAGGAAATCTGCTCCAAACCGGATATTCGTACCGGGGATACGGTAGCGGGTATCGAGCAGGTCCGAAACGGTATCCAGCCATTTCAGGTCTTCGTAGGGCGTGGGAGAAGGGGATTGATGTGCCATTAGCGTTTGTCGCGTTCGAAGTAAAGGTAAAAGTACATACCGGAACCAAAGTCTTCGATATCTGTGGAGGCCAGCCGCCAGCCATCGGCCGCGTACTCGTCCAGCTTTTTTTGTATGTCTTTGGTGGAATCTTTGAGGATATGTGCCCGGTCCAGGGTGATTTTGCTGTAGTAGATCAGGGATTCTACACGGTATTCTTTCATGATGTTCGGATAATTAGTTAGGTCACAAATTACCGAATCCCTATGGTATTACAAATAGTGGACCGCATTCATCATCATTCCGTTGCTCCAGTCTATAGTCCGAAGGGCGACGCGGTAGTGGTCTACACGGTGAGGTTACGCTTGGTCACTATTTTTTCAACGTGGTAGTGCCCGGTAAAGACTTGGACGGGATGAGGATGTTCGAAAAAAACGGCCTGTACGGCTTCCATATTGCGCAGGCTGTGCTTGCTGTCCATAAAGGGGACGCCTCCGGGCAGGGGCGGGTGGTGCATAAAGACGAGTGCCGGCCCTTTTATGGCTTTCAGGGCTTCGGAGAGCCATTCCATTTGCTTTGCCGGCATTTCATAAGTGGTGGTATCCAGAAAAAGTACCGTGCGGTCAGCGTACTCCCGGCTGAAGTACAGTTCTTTGCCTTTGAGCAAGCCCTCTCGTCCGAATGCCCTGGCAAGCAGTACCGGGTCATCGTGGTTGCCCGACATCACTTCATAGGGAAGGCCGGATTGGTCCAGGTGGCCCTTAATCCATGCATAAATGCGGGCATCCCCGTCACGGTAGCAAAGGTCGCCGGAAATGACCAGGAGGTCTGGGTGCTGAGCTTTAGCTTTGTCGAGGATTCG
>CAZNHN010000094.1:2208-9198 GCA_964572415.1 uncultured Phaeodactylibacter sp. | reverse complement strand
TCGGACACACCGAGATGATCGACGCCGAGGCGCACGGGATCAAGCATGTCACGAACACGATCTACCGGAAGGATTGATGGTGAAATCGTCCAATGAAGGATTGCTGGCCACCTTTGTCGAGGATTCGGAGGAAATTCTGCCGGACGTCCACGCCATAGGTATCTTCGTTTTCCAAGCCTATGTGCAGATCTGTCAGTTGTACAATTCTCATAGTAAGGGGCCGTCGTTGATTGCTTGTTGCTAACGTCGTTAGTGGTTCCTAAATTTTACGAAGCGGTAGTTATTTGGGGATTAAGAGTCATTGGGTCTGAGTTTAAGGTAAAGCAGGGGTTCGGGGTCATCGGGCAGGTGAACGACCCGCTCGAATTGGAACCTCAGCCGTTCCAGCAGTTTCCGGGAGGAGGTATTGGCTTCAACGGTGATAGCGGTGAGTTCCGGCAGGCCAATTTCATTAAAAGCGGCCTCAATGAGCCGTTGGGCGGCTTCCCGGGCGTAGCCCTGACCTTCGTAAGCGGGGAGCAGCCCAAACCCTAAGTCCACGCCCTCAAGCCCCACCCGGTCGTATAAGCCGCAGCAGCCCATTTTCGCGCCATCGCTTTTGCGGACGAGCGTATAATTGGCATAACCTAACCGCTCATACTGCGGGCGGATACGTTCCTTGATGTAGTTTTCTGCATCTGCTATACTGTATACCTTGCGGTCACCAATGAATTCCAGCCACTTGGGCGTATTGAGGAGCTCAAGAATGAGGCCTGCATCCGGGATGTCAGTCACTTTCAGCCAAAGGCGTTCGGTCTCAAATTCAGGAAAAAGGGGCATTATTCAGGTTTATTTCCGGAGCTGCGGATGTTGACCAGCTTGCGCAAAAGATCAAACCAGAATGGGGCGCCCAGGGAAACGGCCAGGGCCGTAACCGTCCAGCCCAGGAGCTTCAGAACCACGTCGTACCAGGTCACCTCTGACCAGTCCACATTTTTCCAGCCCAGTCCCAGGGGCGACTTAACCGACTCAATCTGATCATTGATCATTTCTTCCAGTTTATTGAGGGAAGCGTCAAACTCGGGTGACATTTGTGGGGGGGCGATTTCCAGCCCATCTTTGCCATTAACGTAGTCTTCAGCCAAAGTCAGTACCTGTTGCAGCGTCTCCGGGTCAGACTCCAGGCGCTCGTAGATGGCCAGCGTGTCGGCGTTGAAAACCACTGCTATGAAGAACCCCATGCCCACCAGGATCTTTTGGGTATAGCGTTTATACCAGCCCGAGGCGCGGTCCATTACATCATTGTACCAGGTGCGGACTTTGCCTTTGAAGGCCTCCACATCGTGCTCGGATTCCCGCAGGAACTGTTTCAGGACGTTTTTCAGGTCGGCATCCGGGAGCGTTTCCAGTTTTTCTTCTATGCGGTCAAAGCCTTCCCCGTTCAGAATAGTCTCCATCAGGATAGACTGAAAGGAGCGGTCGCTCAGGTAAGAAGGGGAGTAGCGCTTTTTGCCGTATTTGTAGGAGAGCTGCTTGTACAGCGCATTTTCCTTGAACGCCGCTACCAGCCGGTCGTCTACTTCCGTGGAAGCCAGCATATTGCGCAGGGCTTTTTCAAGGTTGCGCCCGCGCAGGGAGAAGGCCGAGGCCACGAGCTCCATCATCGTGGTGGCCAGCAGGCTGAGCAGGAGCAGTACGAAAATCAGGCCAATGACGACCTGTAGCATTCCAATCATAGTGTCGAGGTCTTAGTTTGGGGTTGAATTTAAGCATTCTCAGGCATATCAATGCCTCACCGAGCCTGCAATTCCGACTAATTTTGAAAGTTATGCTTTATGATGGTGGAATTAGTTTTGAAAAACAATTTAAAATCGTAATTTAATTCCGGATTGAGTCGCAAGAGCGGAATTATAAAACAAACCAGGTGCAGGTTCCCGTTATATGGGGAAATGTCACTGCCGTAGTATGCGCCTCGTCATATAGTATGCCCTTAAGACCATAGATCTTGCAGCAAATATAAAACCAATTACATATGAGCTACGACACCAAAAATCTCCGCAATGTCGCCTTACTTGGCCACCCGGGGAGTGGCAAAACATCCTTCACAGAATGTATGCTCTTTGAAGCAGGCGATATCCAACGAATCGGCTCGGTAGAAGAAAAAAACACGCAATCCGATTACACCAACATCGAAAAAGAACGGGGCAACTCCATCTTCGCCTCACTGACGCACGCCGAGTGGAAAGATTCTAAAATTAATATTCTGGATACACCTGGTTTTGACGACTTCATTGGTGAGGTGGTTTCCGCCCTTAAGGTGGCCGATACCGGACTTATGGTGCTCAACGCTCAAAATGGCGTGGAAGTAGGCACCGAACTCATTTGGGACTACGTAGAGCGTTTCGAAACGCCCTGCCTTTTTGTGATCAATCAGCTGGATACTGAAAAAGCAGATTACGATGCGACCCTGCAGCAGGCGCAGGACCGCTTTGGCGAAAAGGTGATCCCGGTACAATACCCGTTGGAGACTGGCGTAGGCTTTAATAAAATTATCGATGCCCTGCGCATGGTGATGTACGTTTTCCCTGACGGAGGCGGAAAACCGGAGAAGCATGATATTCCGGCGTCTGAAATGCAGCGGGCACAGGAAATGCACAATGCCCTGGTGGAAGCCGCAGCTGAAAACGACGAAGGCCTTATGGAGCGCTTCTTCGATGAGGGTACCCTTACCGAAGAAGAGTTGACGGAAGGGCTCCGGATTGCCATCGCGCATCAGGATATTTTCCCGGTTTTCATCAGCTCCGCCATCCGGAATATGGGTAGTGGCCGTATTATGGGCTTCATCAATGATGTATGCCCTTCTCCTGCTGACCGCCCGGATTCGAGGTTGGTTGGTACCGATGAAAAGCTGGCTTGCGATAGTGAAGCCGAAACGAGCCACAAGTTGGGCTGGTCACTTACTTTAAGGTGTATGCAGGTACGCTGAAGGCGGGCGATGAACTGGTGAACCAGAAAAACCAGACTACAGAGCGCTTTGGGCAAATCTTCATCGCGGAAGGCAAAAACCGCGAACCGGTTACGGAATTAAAAGCCGGTGATATTGGCGTTACCGTTAAGCTCAAAAATACCCACACCAATAATACACTCGACGAGAAAGGCACGGATATCCAAATCGATCCGATCCACTTCCCGGAACCACGTATCCGCGAGGCCGTTCAACCGATGAGCGCCAACGATATGGAGAAGCTCTACAAAGCGCTGCATCAGATCGAAGAGGAAGACCCTACGCTTATCGTCGAGCAAAATGCTACGCTAAAGCAGACCATTCTGCACGGGCAGGGGCAGTTGCACCTTGATCTGATCAAGTACCGGATTGAGAAAGTGCACAACGTAACGATGGAATTCACAAAGCCCCGCATTTCTTACCGGGAGACCATCACCCGCAAGGCGGACAGCATGTACCGCCACAAAAAGCAAACGGGCGGTGCCGGTCAATTTGCCGAGGTACACCTCCGGGTAGAGCCTTATACAGATGGCATGCCTGACCCGGATGGGCTGAGTGTACGCAAAAAAGAAGTGGAAGAACTGCCCTGGGGCGGTAAGTTAGCTTTCTACTGGTGCATCGTCGGTGGTTCTATTGATGCCAAATACTCCAATGCGATCAAGAAAGGATTGCTGCAACGTATGGAAGAAGGGCCGCTGACCGGCTCTCACTGCCAGGATATCCGCGTAAGTATTTACGATGGTAAAATGCACAGTGTGGATTCCAACGATATGGCTTTCATGCTGGCCTCCAAGCAGGCATTCCGCGCGGCATTCAAAGAAGCGGCACCTCAACTGCTGGAACCTATTTACAAACTGGAAATCCTCTGTTCGGATGATGCCATGGGGGATATCATGGGCGATCTGCAGACCCGCCGCGCCATCATCATGGGCATGGACAGCGATGGGCACTATCAGAAAATTACCGCACACGTGCCACTCGCAGAACTTTATGAATACTCTAACCGATTGCGTTCCCTGTCTCAGGGGCGTGCCAAATTCCATCAGGAATTCCTGGAGTTCCAATCTGTACCTCATGACCTGCAGGCAGACCTGATGAAAGCGCATGAGGAAGAGCTTTCTGAAGCTTAGCTTTTCTTATTTTCAAACTAATGGTGTATGAAAAACCGGGAGCCGGCAAAATTGCTGCGCTCCCGGCTTTTTTATTATCTGAACTGAAAACCAGTGGATTGAGCCGTAAATTTTTGAAAGTTAAAAGCTACGCACCAGAGAAGGCTTAAGCGTGGAAATACTATCAATTAATTCGGTCTAGTCGCACTAGGAAAGCTCAATCACCAGGTCATCTTGTTCTACCAGCGTTTTCTCGGTCAGGTAAATCTTTTTGACTGTACCCGCTATTGGAGAAGTCACCGTAGATTCCATCTTCATCGCTTCAATGGTGAAGAGTGGGCTGTTGGCGTTCACTTCCTCACCCTCTTCTACCAGTATTTTGGAGATGTTACCCTGTAATGGGGCACCCACCTGCTTATCGTTTTCCACTTTTCGGTGCACCACCACTTCCGATTGTACCTTTCGGTCGCGTACCGGTACGGAGCGGGTTTGCCCATTGAGTTGGAAAAACACCAGGCGTACGCCTTGTGCGTCCGGTTCAGACATATTGATGTACTTGATCAGGAGGCTTTTGCCTGCATCGAGCGTGACAATGATTTCTTCATTGGGCTTGAGGCCAAAGAAGAAGGCAGGGGTGGGCAGGGCCCTGACCAGTGCATAATTTTCGTAATGCTCGCGGTATTCCTCATACACCTTGGGGTAAAGCTTGTAGGACAGGAAGTTGCGCATATCCAGGTGGTCGCCAAAGCGGGATTTGAATTCGGCATATTCCTTGTCAAAGTCAACCGGTTCCAGGTGGGCGTTGGGCCGCTCGGTGTAGGGCTGCTCATCTTTGAGGACTATTTTTTGGATGTCCTTGGGGAAGCCACCCGGCGTTTGGCCCAGGTCGCCCCGCATGAGGGCCTTGACGCTGTCGGGAAAGGAAAGCGTATGCCCCTTTTGAAGGATGTCCTCACGGGTCAGGTTATTGGAGGTCATGAACATCGCCATGTCGCCCACCACTTTAGAAGAAGGGGTTACCTTGACGATATCTCCGAACAAATCATTCGCTACACGGTAGTTCTTTTTGATGGTCTCGAATTTTTCCTCCAGCCCGAGTGCCCGGGCCTGTGGCCGCAGATTGGAATACTGCCCGCCGGGAATTTCGTGCTCGTAGACTTCCGCGGTACCGGAGCGCAGTTCGGTCTCAAACGGATAGTAGTACCGGCGCACGGCTTCCCAGTAGGCGGAGAATTCGTTTAGGGAGTGCAGGTTGATCGGATGCTCCCGCTCATGCCCTTTCATGGCTGCAGCTACGGCATTGAAGTTGGGCTGAGAGGTTAGCCCGGACATTGAGCTGATGGCCACATCTATCACGTCCACGCCAGCCTCTACCGCAGTCATGTAGGTACTTGCCTGTATGGAGGCGGTGTCGTGCGTATGCAAATGTATGGGGGTGTGGACGGTGTCCTTTAGCGCCCCAATGAGTTCTTCGGCAGCCAGTGGCTTTAGCAAGCCTGCCATATCCTTGATGGCGATAATGTGTGCCCCCTGATCCTCTAGTTGTTTAGCCAGGTCAAGGTAATACTGTAAGCTGTACTTAGCCCGGGTGGGGTCGGTAATGTCGCCGGTATAGCAAAGGCAAGCCTCCGCGACGCTGTCGGTGCGCTCCCGAACGGTCTTGATACTGACCTTCATCGCTTCCACCCAGTTGAGGGAGTCGAAGATGCGGAAAATGTCAATGCCTGCCTCAGCGGCCTCCTCTATAAACTTGATAATGAGGTTGTCCGGGTAGGCGGTGTAGCCCACCGCGTTCGAACCCCGGAGTAGCATTTGGAAGCAGATATTTGGAATCGCTTCCCGCAGGAACTGCAGGCGCTTCCAGGGGCATTCCTTGAGGAAGCGCATGGAAACATCGAAAGTGGCGCCGCCCCAGACTTCCATAGAGAAGACATCATCGCTGTGGCGCAGGGCGAAGCTGCGGGCGACCTTTTCCATGTCGTAGGTACGCATGCGGGTAGCCAGCAGGGATTGGTGTGCATCCCGGAAAGTGGTGTCGGTATACTGAACGGCTTTTTGTTCCTTGAGCCACTTTGCGAAGCCTTCCGCGCCAAGCTGCTGCAGTTTTTGCCGGGTGCCATCGGGTACCGGGGCTTTAGGGTCATAGGCAGGCACTACCGGGTCGATAAAAATTTTGCTTTCGTCCTTGTATTTTACATCCGGGTTGTCATTGACAATGACTTCTGCCAGGTAGCGGAGGAGCTTGGTGCCTCGGTCCCGCCAGTTGGGCATTGCCATTAGTTCAGGATGGTCCTGTATGAAGTTGACTGTGGCATGCCCTTGCTGAAAGGTTTGGTCCCGAAGAAGGTTGAGCAGGAAGCCGATATTGGTACTCACGCCTCGTACCCGGAACTCCCGAAGCGCCCGGTGCAAACGCTGGGAAGCGCCTTTCATGGTCCGGCCCCAGGCAGTCACCTTCACCAGCATGGAGTCAAAGTAAGGCGAAATTTTGGCGCCGGGGAACGCAGAACCGGCATCGAGGCGGATACCCATACCTGAAGCCGAGCGGTAGGCGATTAGGGTACCGTAATCGGGCTTGAAGTTATTGGCCGGGTCTTCGGTAGTCACCCGGCACTGAATAGCGTAGCCGCTGCACTCCACATCCTCTTGATTACGAATGTAAATAGACCGGTGGCTCAGCTCATAACCCGCCGCGATGAGGATTTGAGACCGTACAATATCGACGCCCGTCACCTCCTCAGTGATGGTATGCTCTACCTGGATGCGGGGGTTGACTTCGATAAAGTATATGTTTTCGTCCTTATCGACCAGAAACTCCACGGTTCCAACCCCTTCATATTTAATGGCTTCTCCTGCTTTGATAGCAGCATTTCCCATTGCTTCCCGTAATTCAGGCGT
>CAZNHN010000094.1:978-2198 GCA_964572415.1 uncultured Phaeodactylibacter sp. | reverse complement strand
TTCGTCCTTATCGACCAGAAACTCCACCGTGCCTGCATTACTGTAGTTGACCGCCTTGCCCAGCCGGATGGCATAGTCATACAGTTTTTGCTTAGTGACTTCATTGATAGAAGGGCAGGGCGCAACTTCCACGACCTTCTGGAAACGGCGCTGCACGGAGCAGTCACGTTCAAAGAGGTGGACCAGGTTGCCATGCTTGTCACCCAGCAGCTGTACTTCGATGTGCTTAGGCTGATCAATGAACTTTTCTATGAATACCGTATCATCGCCAAAGGCATTGCCTGCTTCCCGCCGGGCTTCCTGAAAGGCATTGGTCAGGTCCTCTTCTTTTCGGACCACACGCATACCCCGGCCACCGCCCCCGGCTGCCGCTTTGAGCATCACCGGGAACCCGATTCTTTTGGCTTCCTTTAGCGCAATTTCGGTGCTGGTTAAGGGCTCCTGACTATCTTCAATAAGGGGTACATCCTCCTGCCGGGCCAGCTTTTTGGCAGCTACCTTGTCGCCCAACTGCTCCATGCTTTCCGGCGATGGCCCCACAAATTCGATACCTTCTTCGCGGCAGCGCCGGGCGAAGGTGACATTCTCGGAGAGGAAACCGTAGCCAGGGTGGATCGCATCCACTTCATTTAGTTTTGCTACCCGGATTATTTCCTCTATATCCAGGTAAGGTTTGAGCGGATCGTTATCTTCGCCCACCTGATAGGCTTCATCTGCCTTGTATCTGTGCAACGAATAGCGGTCTTCATACGTATAAATGGCAACGGTCCGTAAATTGAGCTCGGAGGCGGCACGCAATACGCGGATAGCAATCTCTCCGCGGTTGGCTACCATGAGCTTTTTAAATCGCTTGCGTTCTGGAATCATCTTTTTTTGCTATTGAGTGAAAGTGAGGGTAGGGCAGCCCGGAAGATAGCAATTGCCGGGAGGACGGCAAAATTTAGTTTTCAGATTACGCACCGGAATTCCGATGCCTGCGGAGTTGGGGAAACACAACAGCCTTGTAACTTTACGGGGGTAATCCGTCAAACTGAACAAATATGAACCACCAACACATTTACGTCCTGATTTTATGCTTTTCCTTTACTGTAGCCTGGTCACAAAACCTTTCTGTTACCCTAATCGACAGCGGCATTTACCAGCGCGGCTGTACGAGCGGTCAGCAACCCTGCACGTCGGCAGATTTACCTGTTCATTCGGTGACTTTAGGCGCATTTGCT
>CAZNHN010000094.1:0-900 GCA_964572415.1 uncultured Phaeodactylibacter sp. | reverse complement strand
GTCAGATGGCTATCGCCTGCCTACCGAAGCCGAGTGGGAGTACGCTGCCCGGGACGGGAGCATGGATAATGATTTCCGGTATGCCGGAAGTGATAACTGGACAGATGTTGCGGTGGCGGGGGCTGCCACACAGCCGTCAGCTACCAAAGCACCAAATGGGCTTGGGTTATACGATATGAGTGGGAATGTGGCTGAATGGGTTTGGGACAGGTATGGTGATTATCCCAACTTCCCACTTTGCGACCCCCGCGGAGTAGCTGCCGGTACGGGCCGGGTGGTCCGGGGAGGGCATTTTCAGCAGCCTGCCGGGGTATCGGTTAGCAGCCGGGCATTGGCAGAACCCGGTAATCAAAGCAGTACCATTGGGTTTAGGGTGGCACGCACGACTGGATGATTATGGTGCCCGGCGGAACCTTCACCATGGGCTGTACTGCCGAACAGGAGCCGGACTGCCAAAACGATGAATATCCACCGCATACGGTTAGTGTAGATGACTTCCTGCTCTCTCGCTATGAGGTTACACAGTCTGAATGGGCAGCGCTGATACCTGATTATTCGCCCTTATATAACAGAGGGACAGGGCCGGATTATCCCACCTATCGGGTGAGTTGGTATGATGCAGCCACTTTCTGCAACCGGCTGAGCCTATCGGAAGGGCGGACACCGGCTTATTACTTCGATGCGGCATTCACAGAAGTGTTTGATTCTCTGGTAGGGGATCAGTTGGCTTATGTAGATATTTACTGGGATACGGAGGCTGATGGTTATCGCTTCCCCACCGAAGCAGAGTGGGAATATGCCGCGAGGGGCGGAGCAGCGGGGCAGGTCACGGTTTATGCCGGCAGCAACGACCTTGACGCAGTGGGCTGGCACACTGGCAATAGCAATGTTAACAGCCAA
>CAZNHN010000093.1:14523-19816 GCA_964572415.1 uncultured Phaeodactylibacter sp. | reverse complement strand
GGAAGAGCCAGCAGGATGAAGCGGTCACTATTGCGGACAGCAGCGCGGCCTTCCTCCCGGACCAATGGTTGATTAGTGAACATGGGCCACTGGAATTTTCAGAAGATGGCAGCCGGTTGTTTTTTGGCACCTGCCCGCCCCCGGTGCTTCAGGATACCAGCCTGCTGGATGAGGAAATCGTTAATGTGGAAGTCTGGACAAGCCAGGACCCCAGATTGTACACACACGAGGAAGAGCTTCTGGAAGGGCGTAAAAAGCAGAGCTATCGTGCTGTTTTTCATACGGACACCCGCCGGTTAGTGCAACTCGCTGATACAGAAATGGCTGAACTGGATTTTGGAAATGAAGGCAATGCAAGGTACGCCCTGGGCAAGGACGAAACACCTTATTTACAGCTGCTCAGCTGGGAAGGCTTTCCGCAACGGCATGACCTTTATCTGGTAGATGTGGAAACTGGTGAGCGACAGCAAATCGTTAAAAACCTGCCCGGACGTGCCGACCTTTCTCCTATGGGCACCTACGCCCACTGGTATAACGTGGCAGATACCGCCTGGATGGTATATGATATCGCCAGGCGTGAGACCAGAGCTATTGCCCAGGACATAAAAGTCCCATTGTACGACGAGCTGGATGATCACCCCATGCACCCTTACCCACACGGTACTGCCGGCTGGACTACAGATGATGATTTTCTGCTGATTTATGACCGGTTTGATGTTTGGCTGGTAGACCCTACCGGCAGCCTGGCCTCAAATAACCTGACTAAAGGACGGGCATCCAATACGCAATACCGGTATATAAAACTGGACCCTGAGGAGCGTTCTGTTGAAGAAGTAAAACCCATGCTTTTCTATACGTTTAATACAAAGAGCAAAACTTCGGGCTACACCTGGTTTAACATCCACACCGGGGTAAAAGATCAGGTGCAGAATGGAGCATACAGTTATGAGCGCAATGTAAGGAAGGCCAGGAATGCTGATGCCTATGTATTCTCAAGGGGTCGCTTTGAGGTCTTTCCCGATCTGCTGCTTAGCACTGATCATTTATCCAGTTTTTCGAAGATCAGCAATGCAAATCCTCAGCAGCAGGATTTCCGGTGGGGTACGGCAGAGCCTTACCGGTGGACAGGAGCGGACGGGCAGGAAATGGAGGGCATACTCATCAAGCCAGAGGGCTTTGACCCCGGGCTCAAGTACCCGATGATGACCTATTTCTACGAGCGTTTTGCCGACCGCCTTCACCGGCACTGGACGCCCACTTATCCACGGTCCATCATCAACTTTACCTTCTATGCCAGCCGGGGCTACGTTATTTTCATTCCGGATGTCCATTACCGCATTGGCTATCCGGGCGAAAGCGCGCTGGATGCCATTACCACCGGTGTGACTTCTCTGCTGGACCAGGGCTTCATCGACAAAGACCGGATTGGAGTGCAGGGCCACAGCTGGGGCGGCTATCAGGTGGCCTACC
This sequence comes from uncultured Phaeodactylibacter sp., assembly GCA_964572415.1. GTDB lineage: Bacteria > Bacteroidota > Bacteroidia > Chitinophagales > Saprospiraceae > Phaeodactylibacter. The sequence continues at coordinate 18,346 of CAZNHN010000093.1, read as the reverse complement.
TGATTACCCAAACTGACTTATTTAAATGCGCCGAATCGGGTGCGCCAGTGGTTAACATGACTTCGGCTTACGGAGGCATCCGCTGGGGCAGCGGGCTGAGCCGGATGTTCCAGTATGAGAAGAGCCAAAGCCGGATTGGTGGTACGCTGTGGGAGAAACCACTGCGCTATATTGAAAATTCCCCTTTGTTCTATACAGATAAAATCAATACGCCGGTGCTTATCCTTCACAATGATGATGATGGTGCTGTGCCCTGGTATCAGGGTATTGAGTTTTTTGTCGCCCTGCGCCGTCTGGGCAAACCGGCCTGGCTACTCAATTACAACGACAACCCACACTGGGTAATGGGCAAGGAAAACCGAAGGGACTTTATGCGCCGAATGCAGCAGTTTTTCGATTACTATCTGCTGAACGCCCCTATGCCAAAGTGGATGGACAAAGGTGTACCGCCTCTGGAGCGGGGTATTCATCAGGGCTTTGAGCCTGCAGAGGACCGGCGATAGTGGTAAATCTGCCAGGAATTGTAGAGGTTTTGAGCCAGAATGTAAAAAATAGGACCAAGGGCGGCAACAGGGCTGAAGTACGTGAGGGCCAACCACAAGCTGAACATCGTATTCTTACGCCCAAGTGCCAGCCCGGTCTCCAATGGAAGATGCCCCCGGCCGAGCCACTCCCCTATCTTGAACTGAAACAAACACAGGGCAGTTATTGCCAGGCCAATGCCTGCAACGACAGCTACACTTTCTGATTGTTGCCCCTGGAAATAATCAGAGGCGGCGGCCGCGGCAATGAAAACATTGACCAGGAATAAACGGAATGACAAGAACTGGTATTTTCTGATGGTATTTGCTCCAGTTATCCACAATCTGCGCAGCAAAAGGCTTCCTGTGAGGGGGATAAAGATCAAAGAAGCTATAGGCAGCGCAATATCCCAAAAAGAAAACGCAGCAGCACCTCCACCAAGGATGGCACTGGCGGTAACTGGCAACACCAGCGCGACAATGGGACTGGTGAGCAGTACGGATGTAGTCACAAACCCCACCTCTGCCCCCAGAAAGCTTGCAATGACCGGCCCTGCCGCCGCAGTTGGTGCAGAGGCTATTGCAAATGCAGCCTCTGCTGTAGCAGGCTGCCATTGATAGAGTGCAAAATAGAGGAGCAGCGGTAGCACAAGATTAAGCCCCGCTACAAAAATATGCAGCCGATGGAAAAGCCGGAGCGAAAGCTTCACCTCCAGAAAGGCGAAGAAGAGCATCACCATTAAATTATAGCGGATAACAAAGGTGAAGCGCTCTGCTGAAGGCACAAACAGCCCAATCAAAATCGCAACAAGAATAGCAATACTCCTACCCAACTTAATCGAGGTCGTTCAGCATATTCTGCTGCCGGTTACTGAAATTGAACGCTTCGAAGAGTGTAAGAGAAAGTGCCTCCTCAAGATTGCCGTAGACTTTATTATAATCCCGCATACTTGCTTCGATAACTTCTATGGCCTCCGAGCGGCCATAGGTGTGGGTGATTTCGCACTTAGGTTCTTCGCCAGGCAATTGCTTGTAAGTCAAAAAGTAGTGCTTCAACCGGTTGACCACTGTTTCCGGAATATCGGAGATGTCACGCCAGGCACCGTAGACTTCATCTTCCCGCAAGACTGCAATGATCTTGTCATCCGCTTCTCCACCGTCTATCATGCGGAATCCACCGATGGGTATAGCCCGCACGATGACATTGCCATGAGTAATTTCCCTTTCGGTTAGTACACAAATATCGAGCGGGTCATCATCACCTACAATATTTTCCCGGCCGGTCTTTTCCTGACAGTATTCGGCCACCTCATCTTTGCAATACGTTTGGGGAATAAACCCGTAAAGCGCCGGTACGATATTGGAAAACTTTTGAGGCCGGTCAATTTTTAAGTAACCGGTTTTTTTGTCGATTTCGTACTTGACCGTATCTGATGGAATCACCTCAATAAATGAGGTCACCACCTGTGGGGCCTCTTCTCCAATAGAAATACCGTGCCACGGGTGTGAGGTGTACCGCAGCCCGATCATCTTCCATAATTTATCAAACGCTTGCTGACTCATTTTCTTTGCTTATATGAAGTATACAATCACAAGGTAAAGGAAACAAAATAAGGAAACAATGATTAATAGCCGGTCAAATATTTAGCCTTGACTTTTCTTGTTACAAATAGGTGATTGCGCTTTCGCCGATTGGGTCAGAACCTCAGGGTGTGATCTCCTGAGGTTGCATCTGTAAGGATCAATACTCAGGCTAAATTGGTTTATTTTATATTTTTATTAGTCATGTTAATTAATTTTATTTTCACCGTATATTAGTTAAATATTCAAAAGCGATTTGCCCAAACCTGAAATTCAAATAAACTCCAGACAAGGTTTACAATCATAAAAATTTAAAAATCAATTAAATATACATAATTAATTTTAAAATTCAATTTTTAGCAACTTCTAGAAAAAAAGGCTTTTGCTAGATAAGCTTTAAAATAATACAAGCTATGCCTGTATTATTTACTACAATACAGACATAGCCCGATCTGTCTAAAGCAAAACAGCAATAGAAAAAAATATTTATCTTGCTAAAAAGTACCTACTCAGGACTGTTCTTCCATTGGCATATCATCATCATCGTCGTCATCGACTTCGACGTGACTCCAGCGGATGCCCTTTTCAATCTTATAAGCGCAATTTTCTGAAACACCGAACTGTTTAGCGATAATTTTTCGCTTAGTCTTGCCTCTTTTCAGCAATTTCTTCATCATTCGGACCTGTGTTTCAGTAAGTTTGTAGTTTTTGGTCCGGGCCGGCCTACCTTTATGATTTGGGTTTTTTTTCTGATAGGCTTTCCACTCCTCCTCAGTTGCCCAAGTTAAGTTAGTCCAGTTGTTATTGCTTTTATCGTAATCCTGATGCAGGATATACTCCTGCTCTTCAGATTCCCGATCTACAAAATTTTCGGCAACGAACCGATGGACATACACGATCCCCGTGCTTCCATCTTTCAGTTTCTGGTTGAGCATGACTAAACCACCACGAGCCTTTGCGCCTTTCAGCAGCCTTTCTCTGCCGGTAGTCTTTTCAACACTTTTGATGCGGCCAAAACTGGAAATTTGGTAATCGCATGTTTTTGTTTCCCGCCCGAATTCCACGGGCGCCCATTTTTCATTCCAAAAGGATTTGACCTTAGGAACATCGTCACCTTTCTGAGCGGTTTTCTCAGCGGTGGTTGAATTTGATTTTTGCATAATGTAACACTCAGTTGATATTGTCTTTTTCCCTTTATCTTCCTCTTGGCAAATAAGACCAAATTGTGTTGGGAAAGGAAAATTCCTGTTGTAAATACGGCTGTAAAGCTTGCGTGAAATCCATTAAAAAGCAACGGACGCAAACAAAAACTAAGGCAGATGGCTTTTCGGGGATGTATAAAAATTAAACTTTACACACTAGTTAAGGTTGGGGTAAACCGTTTTAGTTTAAGCGTAACTTAGGTTAAGATAAAGCTAATATAAATCATTATGTTGAGAATACAACAATCACTATGTGTATTTCTGCAAACAAAAAAACTTACAGTTTAATTCCTATGTGCTGCTAAGTTTTACCCTTACCCTTCTATTTCACAAGATTTGCCTATAGGGTTAATATATTTATATAAGCCAAACACTGCTAACCGTAATTTCCTGAACTGTGACATAATCCAAATGCAGGACGCTTTCCCACTTAAGCCGCAAGCCGCTAACTCTTTAAAACAAATGCATTTAATTCGGTTCAAATAAATTTTGTCGAAACCCAAAATAGCGTCCCACCCT
>CAZNHN010000093.1:0-14513 GCA_964572415.1 uncultured Phaeodactylibacter sp. | reverse complement strand
TACTTTCCGGCACTAAACTCCTGGAGTTCAGAATTATTGTACTTTTTACACTAAGTAGGGCAATAAAATACTGAAAACAAAACAACAATCGCAATATAGTATTTTAGATTAACAATGTGCGTTTTTTCGTGATTATTCCCTGCGGTAATAGTCGTTAAAATAGTATCATTTCTAGTTAATCAAATAGTGGAATCCGCCTTCATCTCCTTTTACCTTTGTAATCATTATTTGAAATGTGCTATTCACTCACTCAAAGACCATAACGACTATGAAAAAGTTAACAACAATTACCGTAATGGCTTGCTTTCTGCTGGTCAATGCCGCTGCTACAATGGCTGCCGATTATATGCCGTACATTAAGGTGTCAGCTATTCCTGCAGAAAAGAAGTTTGCGCTAACTATTAGCAATTTGAAGGAAAATGCTGAAATCAGTCTTAGGGAAGGAGCCACAGGTGCGGTTTTGGTTTCTGATGTTGCCCCGGCTCACAAAGCTTTCGCTAAGATTTTCAACCTGGGAAACCTCGAAGCAGGCATGTACTATGTAAGCGTAAAAACATCATTGCAGGAAATTGTTCAGCCCATTACACTTACAAAATATGGAGTTGAGGCCAATCAAAATAAGATTCGGAAATTTTACGCTCCGATTTTCAATGTCCATAACAATCAATACGTAGATGTCTCTTATTTTGCAGGCAAACTCGATGATGTAGTGGTCACCATATTCAATAATAACGGCTCTATAGTATACAAAGAGCGCCTGGACAATGTATTGCTTGTAGAAAAGCGTTACGACCTGGAAACACTTCCCTGGGGACGCTACTCTATTCAGGTTGAAACAGAAAATGATGTATATAGCCGGGATTTTGATATCCGTTAACCAACCGAAACATCTGGTTAACTCATCCCACTTGGCTAGCTAGGCTAGAAGAGGTTCGGAAGCAATGCTTCCGAACCTCTTCTTATATGGCACCTCTCTGTAATGCTATAGCCCCGGGTACTTGTTTTTATGGCAAAGCACCGCGCTTTCCCAACTCGATGACCTCAAAATCCTTTACCCTCCCTCCGCTGACGGAAAAGCGAACAATGGTTTTGACTTTGTGAAAGCCATGATTACCTGCAGCCCCGGGATTAACATGCAGTAATCCGAGCTTCTTATCGGGCATCACTTTAAGGATATGGGAATGCCCGCAAATGTACAGATCAGGGGGCGAAATACTGAGGATTTCCCGAACACGGCGGTTATAACGGCCAGGATAGCCTCCAATATGAGTCATGAACACTTCCACGCCTTCCAGCGAAAACCTAAGGTCTTCCGGAAAACGCCGACGCAGGGGACCATCATCAATATTACCGTATACCGCCCTCAACGGGCGAAAGGCCTCTAGCTGGTCAACTACGCTGGCATCACCAATATCTCCGGCATGCCAGATCTCATCGCAGGGCTCGAAGTATTTGAATACACTTTCCTCCAGATGGCTGTGGGTGTCCGAAATCAATCCGATGCGCTTCATATTTCAAGGACGATCTTTCCAAACTGTTTGCCCTGGTCCATCCGTTCGAAGGCTTTCACGGCTTCCGCCATGGGGAACACCTGGTCGACTACCGGCTTTATTTTGTGCTTGCTAACGAAAGCAACCATATCCTGAAATTCCTGATCACTGCCCATTGAAGTACCCAGAATAGCAATTTGCTTCCAAAATATAAGCTGTGGCGAAAAATCAGGCACTTTGCCCTGCGTGCCACCGTACGTCACAATGCGGGCTCCGAAATTACAAATCTTGGGAAAGCGCGCGAAACCGGGTCCTCCGGCACTGTCGATGACAAGGTCAAAACCACCGGATGCCTTGCCCAAAGCTTTATGCCAATCTTCTTCCTTGTAATTAGCACCTCCCCTAGCGCCCATTTCCATAGCCCGCGACAATTTTTCGGGACTGCCGGAAGTCACGTAAACCTCCGCCCCGGCTGCCAGAGCAAATTGAAAAGCAAACAGGGCAACGCCCCCACCGATCCCGGAAATCAGGACTTTATCTCCGGGCTGGCAGTTGCCTTTTGTGAAAACAGCCCGATAGGCAGTAAGGCCTCCCAGTGGCAAGGCCGCAGCTTCAGCCCAGCTCAGATGGACCGGCTTGTCCACCAGCCGGTCTTCCTGCACACTTATTTGTTCTGCCATTGTACCAAACGAAGGCATTCCCAGAATGGTGTAGTCGGGCTTCTGGTGCTCCTGCCTATCTCCCCAGCCTATATTCGGGTTGATAACTACCTCCCGCCCCTCAGCAAGTCCGGCACCATCGGAGCCCAGTATGCCTGGCGTTTTAATGCCCGGGTACATGCCTTTGGTGATCCACACGTCCCGGTGGTTGAGCGCTGCAGCTTTCAGGTGGACTACTACTTCACCGGCAGCAGGCACAGGGGCTTCGAAATCACGGTAAGCGATGGGCTGCCCTTTTTCTTCCAATACGATGGCTTTCATATTCAATTTTTAGTAGGTTGGTTTTGGCACCAAAACATACCCATTTTTTGCATACTCCCCAAAGTCATCGTAACGAATTTGCAAATAACCGCTTTTTCCCCAGGTGCTTCCGTAACTACTCATAACCTCAAACACCTGCTCTACCTCGTCGTAGCCCACCACGAGCAAGGGATAAACCGCATCTGGATTGCGGGGGGCTTTCCAGGTTTGTACCCGTACCATCTTCTTGAGTTCAGTGCTGGCGAGTAGCTCTATCAGTACCGGATTACCACGCATTAATGCTTTTTTGGTTTCAAAAACCCGCTGCCGGCCCTTGGTTGTCTCCCGGAACAGGTGCAGGTAATTGTTGATCTGGTATTTTTGGGCTGCATAGATCGCATTGGGTACCGTAGGGGCATCATAAGGCATAATGGCGGCGCTCACCGTGCCTTCTCCAGCCAGGAAACGGCAGGCTTCCTCTAAATTCACCGGTTTCCCGGAATTCTCTAGGTTTACTGAAATATAATCCGGGCTCAGATTATCCTTGTAGTTATTTTCAAGGTTGACGTAAAACTCCAGACAGGTCGCCAGCGCATAACTCAGAGCCGAGCCTTTGGTACCAATTTTTCGCACAGGCATCATGTAAGGCTTCACGCTCTGCTTTACCAGGTTATCGTTAGGATTAATCGCCACCCCGGGGACTACGGGCATCAGGCGGTCAATCCAATTGGCATCCGTCACACCAAAGGCGACGGCGTCCGTGGCTTTAAAAGCTACACTATCGGGTTGCGCGTACAGGCTGCCACCCCACATCAGGCAACAGCAAAAAACAAACAAGAGTCGATTCATGGTGTCTGGTTAATTTTTATTCCCAAACGCAATACCGGATCGCTTTCGTGCTTTGGTCTTGTTTAAACAACTGCCATTCTGAAAATGCTCTACACTGTGCTCCTGATTTTTTTTGCCCCCCACAGCACCATTCCCAAACCTCATACGTTGTATTGAAAAGCAAACGCCTGAACATGAAAATTGCCAAACGCCTACTGATCGCCTTCTTCCTGCTCATCGCCCTGTTCCTTGGAGCTGCTATTGCTATTCCTTACTTCTTCAAAGACGAACTGGTAACGATGGCCCGCGAGGAAGCTAATAAAGCAGTAAATGCAGAGGTGGACTTCTCGGATGTCAGCCTTTCCCTCCTGCGCAGCTTTCCTGATTTCAGCTTGCGGATCGACTCATTTTCCGTGACCGGGAAAGACGCTTTTGAAGGAGTACCCCTGGCTAAAGGAGCCTACGCTGCCCTTACCCTCGACCTCATGTCCGTCATTCGGTCCAGTGAGCCGGTAGCGCTAAAGTCTATCCACCTCGAACAACCCGAACTTAACATTATTGTGCTCAAAAACGGGACGGCCAACTATGACATCACCCTGCCTTCCGATGCGCCTGCCGATACTACCACCGCCTCCGGTGACTACAGCAACCTGGTTATTCAGCTCGCTTCCTACAGCATCGCCAATGGCAGCTTGCTCTACGATGACCATAGCCTGGATACCTATTTGGAAATCAATGGCCTCAACCACACCGGCTCCGGTAACTTCACCATCGATATTTATGACCTCGATACGCATACCGACATCGCCGGGCTAACGGTTGCACAAAGCGGCATCACCTACCTCAATAGCGCCAAAGCAGAACTGGATGCCATTTTTAATATCGACAGCCCCAATAACAAATACACACTGAAAGATAATCAGCTCACGGTCAATGCCCTGCAACTCAATGCCGATGGTTTTGTGCAGCTTGATGGAGACGATATCAATATGGAACTGGCTTTCAACAGCCCTCAGAACGAATTCCGCCACCTCCTGTCCCTCATACCCAATGCCTACATCGAAGGGTACGAGGACGTAGATGTAACCGGCAGGTTCACGCTGGAAGGCAATGTATCCGGCGCCTACAACGGCACCACGGAATCTTATCCTTCTTTCGCCATCAGCACTTCCGTGAGCGACGGACGGGTGAAGTACCCTGATCTACCCCTGAGCATCGACAACATCAATACCAGGGCTAATGTCAACAGCCCCAGCAGCGATTTTAATGACCTGGTGGTGGATGTGCCAAGGTTTTCCATGACCCTGGGCGACAACCCCTTTGAAGCCAGCTTCCGGTTGCGCACGCCAATCAGCGACCCTGACCTGCAGGCTTCCGCCAATGGCCGCATTGACCTGGCCGCGCTTAGCCAGGCTTTTCCTGTAGAAGGGGTAGAGGAAATGGCGGGGCTTATCATCGCAGACCTTAATATCGACACCCGCCTGTCTGTCATTGAACGGGAAGACTACGAACAAGTCAATATGAATGGCGACCTGCAGGTACAGGAGCTCAAGTATGCCGCCACTGGTCTGCCCACGGTTCAGATACAAAATGCGGCAATGGCCTTTTCTCCACAGTTCGTTGATTTGCGCAGTTTCAAGGCTCAGCTGGGCAAAAGTGACCTGCAGGCTTCGGGCCGCATCGATAATCTTCTGGCCTACTTTTCTCCGGAGAAGACCATGACCGGACAATTAAAAGTCCGCTCAGATTATTTTGATATCGGAGAGTGGATGCCCGAAAGCGAGGAGACGTCAGTAACTGAGATGCCGGACACCACCTCCGCAACAACCACCGGAGAGATATTTGACCGCTTCGACTTCCAGCTGGACGCACAGGCTAAGGAAATCGTCTACGACAGCTACTCCATTAAAAATGCGCTGGCGGTGGGCGACATTCGGCCCAACACCCTTCGCGTCACCGATATCGGGGCTCAAATTGGAGAGAGCGACTTTACCGGCAGGGGCGTGATTACCGGTATTTTCGACTATCTGTTTGAAGATGGCATACTGGGCGGCGACCTGCAACTGAATTCCAACCGGCTCAACCTCAATGAGTTCATGCCAGAGTCAGAAACAACAAATAATGAAACAGCTACGGAGGAAAGCTACGGCGTCATCCCTATACCCCCAAATATTGATATGGAAATGATGGCGACTATCGGCCACCTGACCTACACCAATATTGACCTTAAAAATGTCAGAGGCCACTTGGTCATAGCGGATGAAGCCATTATCCTGGACAACGTGCGTGCTAACGGCCTGGGTGGTGAACTTACTATGAGCGGCAGTTACGAAACCACCAATCCGAAAGAACCAGGTTTCAGCTTTAAGTATGATCTTAGTGGCCTGCAATTCCAGGATGCCTTTAGCACCCTCAATACCTTTGAAAAACTGGCGCCTATCGGAAAGTACATCAAGGGACGCTTTAACAGTACCCTGCTTCTGGATGGCAAACTGGGGCAGGACCTCTACCCCAAGCTCAGCACCCTTAACGCTGAGGGCTTTCTGCAAACAATGGATGCTGTTCTCCAGCAATTCAAGCCCCTGCAATCCATCGGTAATACCCTGCAGGTACAGGAGCTAAAGGAGAGTATCAGCATTAAAAATACCAAAAACTGGTTCGAAGTCAACAACGGTACGCTTGAGCTGAAGACCTACGATGCCAAAATCGCCGGCATTGACATGAAAATCGGTGGCACCTACAGCGTTACCGACCTGATGAACCTCAATATCAAAGCGCAAATCCCCCGCGATAAGATATCCCAAAACGCTCTCGGCGCAGCCGCCAACAGTGGCCTCAAATTACTGGAATCCCAAGCCTCTAAACTGGGGCTGAATATTGGGCAAAGCGAATTCGTCAATGTGGGCATCGACCTGAAGGGCGCCATTGAAGACCCCAAAATCGGCATTAAACTGCTGGGTTTAGATGGGGAGTCCGGCGAGGACAAAGGCTTAGTTGACCAAGCCAAAGACCAGGTCAGGGACCAGGTTAATCAGCAAGTTGAAGAAGGGAAGAAAGCCGCAGAAGCCGCCGCCCAAAAAGCAGCTGATTCCCTGAGAAACCTGGCCAAACAGGAGGCAGAAAAAGCCGCCGAAGACCTGAAGGACCAGGCAAAAGAAACCCTAAAAGACAAACTAGGAGAGCAACTCGACTCGACCACCCAGAAAAAGGTCGACGATGTCCTTGACAAAGTGGGTGGCGATGCGACCGATAAAATCAAAGACAACCTGGACAAGTTCAATCCCTTCAAAAAGCGGAAAAACAGTGGAGGCGGGGGCGGGCGTTAGCCTCTTACCTGCTTAAAGCTTACACCAGCAACTAAAAAGGGCTGACCAGGTTCCGCAAACCTGACCAGCCCTTTTTCATGCCCCACTCTGCGACCTCTGCGTGACCCCCTCCGCGGCCTCCGCGTGAAACCCCTCCAGGAAACCAACGAAAACCCATGCCAGCAGCCTAATTCATATCTCAATCCACCTCCGCGATCTCTGCGTGAATCCCTTTGCGGCCTCCGCGTGAAACCCCAAAACTACATCTCCACCAAAGTAACCCCATCGCCCCCACGCTCCTGAGGCGGATGCGTAATATCCATCGGCACATTATACTCCCGCAGCTTCCGGCGTACCGCTTCCCGCAGCGCACCACTACCCTTCCCATGCACGATCTCCAGATGGGCCGCATTAGCAATCAGCGCCTGATCCACAAAATCCTCCACCACTTTCAGCGCCTCTTCATAACGCATGCCCCGGATATCCAGCTTGGGCTGAAAGCTCGCCGTATCCGTAGAGGTCTGAGACTGCACACTCTTGCCACTCTGCACCTCAAGGGGCGCGTTGGCGTGCTGCAGATCCCGCAGCTTGATCGTCATCCGCATTTCCCCCATTCGGACCACCGCCCGGTTTTTCTCAATAGACTCTACCGTGCCCGTTGCTCCGCCCGTTTTCATTTTCACGAAGTCGCCGGCTTTGATGGCCTCCTTCTTTTTGTCCTTTTCTGTGGGCTCGTAGTAGATTTTTTCGCGCAGATCTGTCACCTGTTCTGCCAGTTTGCCACGCTGCTGTTTCACCTGCTGGGAAATCCGCTTCGCCTTTTCCAGGTTTTGCTGCTCTTTGATCTCCCGGATGAGATTTTCCATCTCCCGATTGTCACGGGAAGTTTGCTGTAGCGCCCATTCCTTGGCTTCCAGTTTGACCTTTTTGCGGCGGTATTCCAGTTCCTTATGAAGCTGCTCATAGTTCTTGATGAGGGCGTCCAGCTTCTTCTGCTTATCGGTCAGTTCAGCCAGCTTCTCCTCCGCTTCCTGCTTTTCCTGCTGCAATTCCACGAGCAATTGGTCCACCGCCTTTTCGTTTTTACCAGTGCGGTGCTTAGCATAATTCAGGATTTTATTGCTTAGTCCGCTCTTCTGGGCAATCTCGAAAGCATAGGAACTGCCCGGCCGCCCCACCTGCAATTCGTAAGTCGGTGAAAGCGTATCCTTGTCGAAATTCATAGAGGCATTGACGATCCCTTTGGTTTTGAAAGCGTAAATCTTGAGGTTGGAATAGTGGGTCGTGATTACACCGTATATCTGCTGCTCATTGAGCTGCTTGAGAATGGACTCCGCAATGGCGCCACCGATTTTCGGGTCAGTCCCGGAGCCAAATTCATCAATCAGGACAAGCGACTCCCGGTCGGAGCGTTCCAGAAAGTTGCGCATATTTTCCAAGCGGGAACTGTACGTACTCAAGTCATCTTCTATCGACTGCTGATCGCCAATATCGGCAAAAAGCGCTTTGAAGATGCCCATTTCCGATTCTTCATCCACCGGCACCAGCAGCCCGGCCTGCAACATCAACTGCATAAGTCCGATCGACTTCAGGGTGATAGACTTACCACCGGCGTTGGGCCCGCTGAGCATGAGTATCCGGTTACCTTTGAAGAGGACAAAATCGAAAGGGACCGTGACCTTGTCGAGGCGCTTGTTCTTCAGGTACAAAAGCGGATGCCGCCCCTGCTTAATCCCAAAGTGAGGCCGGCTAAACAGCGTTTTTGGCATTACGGCATTCATCTGCCGGGCCAGGCGTGCCTTAGCCTGCACAAAATCAAAGTGGATGAGAATCTCCTGATAAATGCGGATATCCTCCCGGTAAGGGCGAAGCTCCGCGCTGAGCTCCCGGAGAATGCGGTAAATCTCCCGCTTTTCGTCTGTTTCCAGATCAAAGATATCGTTGTTGATCTCGATAATGCCTTCCGGTTCGATAAAAGCTGTCTTACCCGTGGTCGACTCATCGTGAATAATACCTCGGATGCTGCGCTTATGCTCGGAAGGGACACTAAGCACCCGGCGGCCGTTACGGAAGCTCTCCACATTATCCGTCAGCCAGCCCTTGGAGCGGTACTGATTAATGATGACGCGGAATTTTTGCTCCAGTTCTTTCTGTTTGGAGCCCAGCTGACGGCGGATGCGCATCAGTTCCGGAGAGGCATCCGGGCGGATATTCCCCTCTTCATCGATCACACCCTCAATGGCTTTGATTAAGTCTTCGTTGAAAGATACTTCCCGGATGACCTTATAGAGCGCAGGGTAGGTTTCCCGCCGCCTAGCATTAAAAAAGCGGAAAATATCCCTGGTAAACAACAGGATAAGGCTTAGATTTTGCAAGCCCTTGATGGGCAGGACATAACCTTCCACTTTAAGCATTTCCAGCTCCTCATCCACCGACTCATAGGCACGCACCGGGAAGTGGTCATTGTGCTCTATTGAGCGCGTAAACTCCTGAGCTTCACTAAGTGCCACCTCAATTTGTGATTTCCGGTCAGAGGGCGTCAATTCACGCACCAAAGCCCGGCCCGGCTCGCCCATGCACTCCTGCTCCAGCAGGTGCAGTACTTTATCAAACTCTAATTTCTCGAACAGATCTTTCGGTAACAGTTGCATCTTCTTCATTTAGGCAATGCTCAAACAGTATTTCTAAACAGCTGAGTTCCCGCTAGGTTTATTTATTTGCCCAACTGAAATTTTGGGCGGCTAAATTAACTTTTTCCCTTTCCCCAACCTAAATTTGGGGCTTTTCGAATTTAAACCGACTGATTGTGGCGGGCAATACCTACGGACAACTTTTCAGGATAACAACTTTTGGGGAATCCCACGGGCGGGCCATCGGGCTGATTTTAGACGGCTGCCCGGCCGGGCTGCCGATTGACGAGGCGTTCGTACAGGAAGAGCTGGCCCGGAGAAGGCCCGGGCAATCCAAGATCGTCACTCAGCGCAAGGAGGCCGACAAAGTAGAATTTCTTTCCGGTGTCTTTGAAGGGGCTACGACCGGTACTCCAATCTCTATGGTGATCTATAATGCCGATGCCCGTTCCAAAGACTACAGCCATATTGCGGATAAGTTCCGGCCTTCCCATGCCGACTTTACCTACCACGCCAAGTGGGGGCGGCGGGATTACCGGGGCGGCGGGCGCTCTTCGGCCCGGGAAACAGCGGCGCGTGTAGCCGGTGGTGCCATTGCCAAACTACTGCTGCAACAACACGGCATTGATATCAAAGCTTACGTCAGTCAGGTAGGCCACCTCAAGCTGGACAAAGGCTATCAGGAACTGGACCTGCAACAAACCGAGTCCAACCCGGTTCGCTGCCCGGATACAGAGATGGCCGGTCAAATGGAAGCTTACATCAAGGAAGTCCGCAAAGCCGGGGATACGGTGGGCGGTGTTGTGAGTGCCGTGATTACCGGTTGCCCCCCGGGATTGGGCGAACCTGCGTTTGATAAGCTCCACGCTGATTTGGCAAAAGCCATGCTGAGTATAAATGCCTGCAAAGGGTTTGAGTATGGTTCCGGATTCGACGGCGTGAGCATGCGCGGTAGTGAGCACAACGATGTATTCCGTACAGCGGGCGACCGAATCATCACTGATACCAATCATTCCGGAGGCATACAGGGCGGTATTTCCAACGGCATGGACATTTACTTCCGCCTCGCCTTCAAGCCAGTAGCTACGATAGTCCCGGCACAAGATTCGGTAAACGAAGCCGGCGAGAAAGTAACGGTAGAAGGCAAAGGGCGGCATGACCCATGCGTAGTGCCCCGGGCGGTACCCATCGTGGAAGCCATGGCAGCCCTGACACTGGCCGATCATCTGTTGAGACAGCGTACAGCAAAAATTTAAGGTAGACCCAGCCTCATTGTGCCGGGGGGAATTCATCAAAGCCTCCGGGAAAAGCTGCGAGTTTTTCTGGAAAGTTAAGCATATACTGCGGCATTTTCAGCTTGACGAGCTTCCAGCCAGGCGTACCAGGCATCCATGCCATCGCCATTGGTGGCAGAAACTTCCAGAAATTCAATGTTTGGATTGACCCGGCGGGCGTAGTCCATCGCCTTTTCCACCTCAAAATTCACGTAGGGTAGCAAGTCAATTTTATTAATCAGACACAACTGAGCTGAATGGAACATATCCGGGTATTTGACCGGTTTATCGTCTCCCTCTGTGGTGCTGATGATGACTACCCGGTAGTTTTCGCCAAGATCGAACATCGCCGGGCACACCAGGTTACCCACATTCTCGATAAACAACAAACTGCCATCCCGCGGCTTCAGTTTTTGCAACGCCTGCTGCACCATATGACTTTCCAAATGGCAGCCCTGACCGGTATTGACCTGTGCGACCGGCACCCCGATGGCATCAATCCGGTCCGCATCATTAAAGGATTGCTGATCTCCCTCAATGACATAAAAATCGGTTCGGTCTTTCATCTCGAGCAGGGTACGCTCCAGAATGGCGGTCTTCCCTGAGCCGGGAGAACTCACGAGATTGATCGCCAGCATATTTTTGGCTGCAAAGTAGCCGCGGTTGCGCTCGGCCAGTAGCTGATTCCGATGCAGAATGTTCTGCTCCAGTTCCACTACCGCCTGCCTGCCGTGATCATGGCTGTGATCATGACCATGGTCGTGATGATGGTGGTGATCGTGACCTTTCTCAGAAGGCAAGGCTACTCTTGGTTCCCGGGCATCGCTGCCGCATCCGCAAACTCCGCACATAATAGTTCAATTATTAGAGGGTGCCGACTGAGTCGCTTCATCCATTATAAAAGCAAGGGACTTAACATTCAACTCCTTGCCGGCGATAATCTTTTTTAAATAGCTGTTGCAGTGAGGGCAGGCATCGAAATGATGCTTCAGCGCAAAAGGTTGTTCACACTCCAGGCATACCGCCTGCCCATCTGTACTTTCAATGATTCGATCAGCCCCTTCGAGGGCGGTACCGGCTACAGCAGAAGGCCAAACGAAATACAGGGACTCCAACTGTACGCCTGCCAATGCTCCGATTTGAAGCGTAACAGACTCAATGCGTAAAGCACCAGCCTCCCGAAAAGCCTTTTCTGCTATATCAACGATGCCCAGAGCGATCGACATTTCATGCATTATTCCGTTGCGCTTTTCGGTAAACGAAAACACCGATAACAGCTACAGAAGCCAAAACCATGGGAATCAGATGGTCAGGCGAGGCCAGGTAATGAAAGAACTGGCCACCATGGCCTACTCCGTGCCCGCTATGGGCGAAAAGGGTAACGGGCAGCAGGGCCGCAACAATTGCGATAGGCTTTTTCATAGTTGTAATATGTTTTAGATCAATACAATAATAGAAAAGGTCAAACGCCAATATAATGACTTTTATCGCCAATCCTCCTGATATGCATCATAAACAGGACCGAGCACACACTATTTTATTCTGCGGAAAACCTGTAATCAAAGAAATAATGTGGCCGGATTGAGATGCACCAAAAGCAAACAGGAAGGCTTGCGTCAGCAGATGGGAAGTATATACCAGCTTTACTGAGTTGAAAAAAGATTTGTTTTCTGCGTATTTAGCATCAGAAGATACGTTTACTTGTTTCAAATATGATTTATGCAAGCTCGAATAAAAAAGAGATGTCGATTGCCTCTTTCTTCCTCATTTTTCCGCACATTTGACATTATGGATACCGCTCTCCATATTCACCGCAACTACAATCACCGATGAACAAACTACATGACCTTAGAATGAGTATTTCTGACCGGATACTGCCTGGGCTGTTTGGGCTGCTCTTGCTCCTGGTCAGCTGTAATGGCTCCACTCCAACTCATGAGCACACCAACGCCCTGGTTAATGAAAGCAGCCCCTACCTGCTGCAGCACGCCCACAACCCGGTCAATTGGCACCCCTGGGGAGCCGAAGCCCTGCAAAAAGCAAAGCAGGAAGACAAGCTCATCATTATCAGCGTGGGCTATTCAGCCTGCCATTGGTGCCATGTTATGGAGCATGAGTCCTTTGAGGACTCAACGGTAGCCCGTATTATGAATGACAACTTTGTGGCAATTAAAGTCGATCGGGAGGAGCGCCCTGATGTGGACAATATCTACATGACGGCCTGTCAGCTGGCAGCTGAGGGAGGATGTGGCTGGCCCCTGAATGCTTTCGCGCTGCCCAACGGACAGCCGGTCTGGGCGGGCACTTACTTTCCAAAGAAAGCGTGGCTGGAGGTGTTGAACTATTTTGCCGAACTGTACCAAACCGACCGGGCCAAGCTGGAGGAATACGGACAGTTGCTCGCGGAAGGCATCCAATCCGTAAGCCGGCCCAAACCACTGGAGGAAAACACTGCCCTTTCGAAGGAAAGCCTGGCAGCCAGTGCCTCAGCGATCCTTAAACAAGGTGATTTTCAGCTCGGCGGGCTCAAAGGCGCACCCAAATTCCCACTACCTTCTGTCTTCCGGTTTTTACTGCGGCAGCATGCTCTTTCTGACCAGGACAGCCTGCTTGACCTTGTCACGACAACCCTTGATGCTATGATAAGTGGTGGACTCTATGACCATCTGGGCGGAGGCTTCGCCCGATACTCCACCGATGCAAAATGGGAAGTGCCCCACTTTGAAAAAATGCTCTACGATAACGCGCAGCTTGTCAGTCTCTACAGTGAGGCTTACCAACTGACAGGAAATGAGGCCTACAAATCTGTTCTTGAAGAAACTCTTGAATTCATCGCCCGTGAAATGACCAGCCCCGAAGGCGGGTTTTACTCCAGCCTGGATGCAGATAGCGAGGGGGAAGAAGGCCGCTTTTACACCTGGACCGCCGAAGAAGTGACCGCGGTGCTCGGTGAAGGACAGGCAGTGCAGGTATTCATGGATTACTACAGTTTCCGCCCTGGCGGTAACTGGGAAGGGCGTAATATTTTGATACAAGAAAAAAATGTGCAGAAAATTCTAAATGAGTATAAATTATCTTCATCTGAATTAGAGGAAATCATCACCAGTGCCAAGTCAGCACTCTTTACCGCCCGCGCCAAACGCCCCCGTCCTGGCCTGGACGACAAACAGGTGACAAGCTGGAACGCCATGATGATCAGCGGTTATGCCCATGCCTACCAGGCACTGCAAAGGCCAGGCTACCGAAAGGCAGCCATTCGAGCCGGCGAACTGCTTCAGGAAAAGCTGGTACAGGACGATGGGCGCATCTTCCGCACCTACAAGGACGGACAAGCAAAGATTAATGGATTTCTGGACGACTACGCCTTTACGATTGAAGCCTTTTCAGACCTCTACGCCATCACTTTTGAGGAAATATGGCTGGAGCGCGCCGAGATGCTGGCAAGGTATGCCCTTGAGCACTTCTCTGCAGAAGACAGTCCGATCCTGTACTACACCTCAGATCTCGACCCGGCACTCATCGCACGAACTGTAAAAACAGAAGATAACGTGATCCCTTCCGGCAACTCCACAATGGGCCGCGCCCTGCTTTACCTGGGTACTTACCTGTACGATACGACCTATACGCAGCGTGCCCGGCAGATGCTCCAACGCATGGTTGGGGAAATTGAAGAGACCACCGCACCGTCCTACTTTTCAAACTGGATGAACCTGTACAGCGAGCTGGCTTATCCATTGTATGAGGTGGCTATTGTCGGTGAAGCTTTCGCCGAAAAGCAACGGGCACTGCAAAAGAGTTACCTGCCAAATGCTTTGTTCCTGGGCGGCACCAGTGAAGGCAGCTTGGAATTGCTGAAAGGGAAGCTGCAGGAAGGAGAAACCTTTATTTACGTTTGCCAGAATAAAGTGTGCCAGCTACCGGTGCAGGAAGCCGAGGCAGCTGTTCGCCAGATGCAATAGACCCTCAAACTTCGAAGCCCTCGTCATCCATCACCCTGCCATTGATGCAGCGGATGATACGGGCAGGA
>CAZNHN010000092.1:10806-19907 GCA_964572415.1 uncultured Phaeodactylibacter sp. | reverse complement strand
GGAAAATACCCATCAAATAATTAGGCTTACCTCACTAATAATTGAATCGCCGCTATTCGAAACATAACACGTTCTTTAACGCGGCATAAGGACCTGATTAATTTTCATTCGGGCCCGCAAAGCCATAACAGATTGCTGCAGCTTGGTATCATCTGGCACTACTTCTGCGATGGGAACCTGACGCACAATGAAATGCTTTTCTATGGCTCGCTCAAGGCGGGACAATTGGTTCTGATAATTATCAGCATCTGATTCCGGGTTCAGTTTTAAGGCGCTGATTTCAAAAGCTTTCCGTTCCGGATCAACAGACTCTGCATACTCCACAATCGTATCAATAAGCACATTGAAAATCCAGGGAAGCGCGCGGTCTTTCGCGATATCAATAGTTTGAGCCTGCGTCCAGGCATTGACATAAGTCTTTACTAATAAGTCCTCAATGACCTCATCGGTCTTTCCAATTCGCCTTATAGTTCCATAGACGATTGGGCTGTAGGCTTCGTATAACCATTCGAGCGCTCTTTTTTCCTGCTTTTTCAGCAAGTTCATCATGCTTCGCTCATTCATTTACAGCTCTGTTATTAAATGGTATGCGGATTATACCGCTCAGTTAGTGCTTGCTCTTCAGGTTTTGTCGCTCAAAGATCAGACCAAACTCCAAATCACTGAAAAACAGCCACTTGCACCACCTTACCCTACCCCCGCCTCACTAAATAAAACCAATTTAACTTTATTTAATAAAACCAGCGGCAGGGTTTGTATTTAGTGAGGGTTTAACTATATTTAGAACCTATCGAGATAGGTGAGGGGAGGCATTACAGGAAGAAAAATTATACTCAACACCCCCATTCTTATGCTTAGATGGATTAAAAAAAATTAACAAAATATACTTTCCAGTTTTGCCCACATGAATAAAAAACCAGCTTTAGATGCTGTGGATTTTGCTGCATTGTTCCAGTTCGTAATGACCAGGGGCGATGACGCCGTCATGCTGTTTGACAAACAGGGGCATGTCAGGTACGCAAATCCGGCAGCTTGCAAACGGCTGGGGTATCCAAATGAAGCACTCACCCAACTACAGATTTTTGATCTGGAGGAAGAACTGAATATGGTGCGCTACCTGCAGCGTCCTGGCTCGTCGAATGGCGGCTTCAGTCTGGTAAGACTCAATTTTTCCGGGTACAGGGCACGCTTTTCAAAAGCGCCTCCCCTCCATTACTTTGCTGTTTCATTCCACCAGCAGGCTCCATCCAGAGCCTGAAAGCTCCGACCTACCGGCACCTCAGGCACTATCAAATTGCCATATGGGAATGGAATATCATCAATGGGGATTTTCAAATGACGGACAACTTTCAGGATATTCTCCAACTGAAACCCGACGAACTTCCTCCTCCCCGCCAACTGAATATTGTATCTGTGCTGAAAAACCGGCTTCCCTCAAAACAGCTTGCGAGCCTGATCCAGAAGATCAAATCTGCCCAGAAAAACCGGTCTGCGTTTGAGCTTAAGCTCCAAATGCTTAATAAGGCACAAAAGCCAACGCGTGAAATCAGTATTTACGGCTATCCGGTGGAAGAGGATAATATTGTTGGAAAGCTGCAAGGCAGTGTTTCGGTGGTTCGGCATTCGTCTGAGGAAAAAAACCTGGCTGGGGCTGTTTTGGAACGCTCCGAGTCTATGGTGTGCTGGATTAACCCCGATTGTACCCTGAGATATGTCAACCGGGCGATGGCCAGCCGGCTTGGATATGAAGCTTCCGAAATGGCCGGACAATTAGAAATTACGGACATCGACGCGGAGAACACCATTGATCAGTGGCGTGACATTTGGAACGAGGCCTCAGCAGGGGAAACCATGAAAATGGAAAGTACCCTGAAAACCAGGAATGACCGGATTTTCCCCGCCGAGTTCCACCTCGACTTTCTGGATATCAATGGGACCAAACTAATTAGTCTTAGCGCTCATGACATCACAGAACGCCGACAACAGGAAGCAGCGCTGCGAAAAGCCTTGCTGGAAGTACAGACACTTTCCGAACGGCTGGAAGAAGAAAATATTTACCTGAAAGAGGAAATCTCCGAGGGTAATAAATTCGAGAATATCCTTACCCAGAGCGATAACTATCAAAAAGTATTGCAACAGGTAGAGCAGGTTGCTCCAGCTGAGGCAACGGTCCTTATTGAAGGAGAAACCGGGACGGGCAAAGAGTTACTCGCCCGGGCTATCCACAGTCTCAGCCAGCGCCGTGAGCGCTCTTTGGTACGGGTGAACTGTGCCGCCCTTTCTGAAGAACTTATCTTATCTGAACTTTTTGGGCATGAAAAGGGTGCTTTTACCGGGGCAACGACTACCAAAACCGGCCGGTTCGAACTCGCGGACAAAGGCACTATTTTTTTAGATGAAATCGGAGAAATCTCTCTGAAGATACAGTCCCAGCTACTTCGGATACTCCAGGAGGGCGAATTCGAACGCGTAGGCGGGGTGGAGACGCTTAAGGTAGACGTCCGAATTATTGCGGCCACCAACCGTGACCTCAGAAAGATGGTTGCAGAAAAGCAATTCCGGGAAGATTTATACTACCGCCTGAGTGTGTTCCCCTTACGAAACCCACCACTAAGGGAGCGCCGGGAAGATATCCCCTTGCTGGTCCGTCACTTTATGAAGCAATTTGCCAGAAAGAACGGCAAAACTATTGATAACATCCGCGCAAAAGACCTGAAGCGCCTAAAGCAATACGACTTTCCCGGTAATATCCGTGAACTCATGAATATCGTGGAGCAGGCGGTGGTGCTGACCAATAATAAGACCCTTGACCTCTCGTACTGGCGCCCGGTAAGCTCCGGGCAATCGGCTGCTGGTCCGGAAATCGGAGATGACTTTCCTTCTCTGGAGGAAATACAGCGTCAGCATATCCTCGACGCGCTTGAAAAAACCCACTGGCGGGTAACCGGCCCTCAGGGCGCCGCCAAGCTACTGGATATGAAAGGGCAAACGCTGTTTTCTAAGATGAAAAAGCTGGGCATCGAGCGGGAGTAACTCAAAAGATCATGCCTGATTTAAATCTTCGATCAGAGCTGCATACTTTATATACCCTTCCAGTACAATTGGCACTATAATCAAAGAAGCCTCCCCTTTCGCTCCACCCTGATAATCATAGCTGAATTGCAACCGCTCGAAGGGTTTGCCATCGAAGATATTTCCCAGCATCCTTTCAACTTCGTCCTGAATACCTTCCGGTAAATATGGATTAATGGGCTGACCAATTAGCTCCTCTGACTTTTTGCCGGTAAACCGCACCCGGTTAACAAAGCAGACAGTACCTTTTTTATCGATAATCGCAATCTGCTGGTCTGAATGGCTTACAAATTGCTTGAAGATTCGCTCGGCTTTCTGTGTCTGATTGCGCGATACGGCAAGCTCGTTGATATTTACAAAAGTAAGTACCAGCCCATCGATGTAGTCTTCCTCCGTACGGTAAGGCAATACGCGGAGCAGGTAATGGTCGCCTTCTTTGTCAATGATCTCTTTTTCAAAAGGAGAGAGTGTCCTAAAGACCTCCTGGCAGACCTCTTCGATTTCCAACCCTTTAAAAGTAGTGGAAAAATTAGTGATTGAACGGCCCACATCGGAATCTATGAGATTAAACTGCCGCCGAACAGCTGGTGTAAAGCGCCGGATTTTCAGTTCCTTGTCCAGGAAGATCGTTCCGATATCTGTGCTCTTGAGCAGATTGGAAATATCGTTATTGGCAGTGGTCAGCTCCTCGTTTTTCATTTGGAGCTCGCTGTTCACCGTATATAGCTCTTCATTCACTGACTGAAGCTCTTCGTTTGTACTCTGCAGCTCTTCATTAGAGGCCATAAGCTCGCGGTTGGAAGTTTGCAGCTCTTCATTGGTGGCTTCCAGTTCGTTGACGAGCTCCTGGGAGCGTCGTTTGGAGGCTTTCAGTTGTTTTTGCAAAGTAGTGACTTTGCCCTCCGTCATGTTTTTTGGAGCTGGCTCTTCCTGCTGCTCTCCGGTTTTCTCTTCCGGCAGGTAAACTTCTATGAGCACCACTTTAGGCATCTTGTCTTTTTCTCCTGATTCATACCACTCCGGCAGGTGGGGCAAATCAAAGCGGATTTCGGCAGTAAACTCCTTGTCCCTTTTTTTCAGCAAAACACGCTCAAAAGATATTGGGCCACCTTCTGACAGAACTTGCTGTACGCCTGATTTGAAAGTTAACAAATCCTCTTTGCTAAGCATTTTGCTCAAATTAAATCGAGCCAAAGCCCTTGGCATATTCAGAATTTGTTCGGCTTCGCCATTGAGGTAAAGAATGTCCAGTTCTTCGGTCACAAAAAAGGCAATGGGTGCGAAGCGTTCGACGAGGAATTGTGTGAACGGGTCGGTATCTGTAAAAGGCGAACGGAAGTCTGACTGAAAGCTACTCATGTGCGGCTTGGATTTTTCGGGTGTTGCTGTTTTTTGCTGCATTGAAAAAGAAGACTGCAGGCTTGGAGACTTGTCAGCGCGTTTGGTAAAAATGTTCCAGCTTAGGGTGTGTTTTTCAAAGGCATATTTCAGGTTACCGAGGGACTCGCTTGGCCCGAGGAACAAAAAACCACCCGGATTAAGAGCAAAATGCATTGTGGAAAGGGCTTTTTGCTGAACCTCTGGTTGCAGGTAAATCAGCAGGTTCCGGCAGGAGATGAGATCCATGTTAATGAATGGAGGGTCTCCCAGCAGGTTCTGTACGGCAAACATAACCCGTTTACGCAGGGAAGGCCTGATCACCATATAATCACCTTCACGAATGAAGTATTTGGATTTATACTGGTCCGGTACATCAGCCACCATGTTTAAAGAGTAGGTGCTTTTCAGCGCAAACTGTATAGCATGCTCGTCAATATCCGAGGCAAAAACCTTATAGTGGATATCCTCCCTATTTTGCTCCTTCAGATAATCCTCAATCAGCATAGCCAGCGTGAAGGCTTCTTCGCCGGTAGAACAAGCCGGCACCCAAAATCGGTATGGCATACCCTCTTCCCGTGGCCTGGAGAACACCTCTGGCAGTACTTTATCCTTTAGAATATCATAAGCTTCGGGGTCTCTGAAGAAATTGGTCACCCCGATAAGAAAATTACTAAAAAGCGCAGCAACCTCGGTTGCATCCTGCTGAATGACCTCCCAATAAGATTGAAGGTTATTACATTTTCGGAGAAGCATCCGGTTCTCCAGCCGCCGGCTTAGCGTAGGCTCCCGATATTCACTGAAATCAACATGGGTGCGCTCAGAAACCAGCTGTATGATTTTTTCAAAATAAGTCTCCTTCTTTTTCTCGTTTTGGAAACTAACTCCGCCTGTCCCAAAATTACGGTTGGTAAGGATATACTGTATGTCTTGCGCCAGCTCCTCCGGCGGGCTTACCCGGTCGGCAATTTTCAGGTCAATCGCTGCCCTCGGCATACCGTCAAACTTGGCGGTCTCCGGTGACTGTACCAGCACGAAACCTCCTTTCTCCTTTATGGTACGCAGCCCCCTTGTCCCATCCGTGCCTGTGCCAGACAGCAGTACACCTACCGCATGGCTGCCGAGGGCTTCCCCCAGTGAATTAAAGAACTGGTCAATAGGCAGATTGATTTCCGACTCCGGAGGGCGGTCTTTGGTCAGAAGCATCCCGTTGGAGAAGACGATATTCTTATTCTCCGCCATGACGTAGATATGGTTTGCTTTCACAGACTGATCCTCATACACCATGTTAACGGGCATATTTGTATGCTTCTCCAGAAGCTCCCCAATCATAGACTTCGTATTAGGAGATAAGTGCTGTAAAAAAACAAAAGCAGCTCCGCTTCCACCGGACAGCTTGGAGACAAGCCTTGTGATAGCTTCCAACCCGCCCGCGGATGCGCCAATACCAATTACTTTCATGTGTCCCTTTTTCTGTTATATAGGACAGCGCGCAGGCTATATATGTTCCTGTGAACTAATAAGCAGGCATCTTTTCAAAAAAAAATGCCCCCTCCTTACAGATCGGTCTGTTACTTATGCCTGGGGGCACCCCTGGTCATTCAGCTCACAAGAGCGATCAGGAGGAATATAGGAAAATAAAATGGTGATCCCTGAATATGGCCATTCAATTTGGGGACAGCAACGCCAAGAGATAAATTTGTGTGGTCGAAATTACCAGATCCGGGGCTTTACAGGATTCTGATGCAAGAGTTCAAACACTTCATACTTTAGCGCCATGATCTGAGCACGAACACGCTGGAGTTGCTCCATGAAATAACTCACATGGCTCTGCCCACTCTCCGCTGAGGTCACATTAGCGTTTTGCCCCTCCAAAGAGCGAAGTGCCTGTTGCAGCTTTGGCAAAGTTGTATTGCAATTTTGTTTAAGATGGCCCCGAAGTGTTTCTACCTGAGGCAATGTAGGATCCATAGAGCGCAGCAACTGCTGGTATAACTTGCATTCCTGTTGGTACAGTTGCAGTTCTTTACTGATTTGGTTCAATAGAATTCCCGGATTAGCACCGGTTGTTTTAGACAAGGTTGCAATAGACATCATGGTAAGTACAATTTTGGTTAGGCTAAGGCCAGGTCATCGCCGGTCAAGCGTAGATTTCCCTGAACTTATTACAAAGATGAGCCTATTAGCACCTTGCCATCAATGATATCTGTCAGCTCTGCTAGTAATCTTTCCAGTATTTGAGCTTAACCGAAATGCCTTTTTCTGCCTGATTGAGATGAATTGCTGCATCCTTAAATGTAGGTGCGCTCCACTTTACCACCGGGTTTCCGGAGAAGGCATAAGGCTCTGTTGGAATCCCCAGTGTGTTTTTATCCAGGCGGTTATTGCCATTCATATCCTGAAAAACGGCTACAGCGTATGTCCCGGCCGGTATAGCCTGAAACCGCCCACTGACCGCCTTCTTGCCCTGAGGAGACAGGATCAGGCCTCCCAAAGCAGGCGTAGCCTGGAGAAAAGTTTCCGGTCCATGCAGCGCAATATGGACGTTCCCTCCTTTGCTATCCACCCCCTGCACAGTGACCCGAAGCTGCATATCATCACGCGGTAGTTGCTGCTCCTGAACGCCGGCAAGCGGCGACAGCAAAAAGCAGATTAAAAGTATTCCATTCATAAGCTTAATCTTTACAAAGGCTAAACATCCGTTCTCAAACCTCCGGGTGGACGCTTTGTTATAACAACAAATTTCAACATTCAGTATGGGAAGTGTTAAGAAAATTTATCAGAAACACGAATTAACAGATCGGGACATTGATCGGATCATTGAAATGGCCTGGGAAGACCGAACTCCCTTTGATGCCATTGAAGAGCAGTTTGGCGTGAAAGAGTCTGAGGTCATTCGTATCATGAAAAAGGAAATGAAGCTCAGCAGTTGGAAAATGTGGCGTAAACGTGTGCAAGGCCGCCCTACTAAACACCGCAGGCTAAGGAATAGCCAAACAACCCGGTTTAAATCCTCGCGGCAGAAACATATTTCTCACAACAATATCTCCAAGCGTTAGCCCACTTCTATGGTGCGGTTACAAAAGCAAGTGCAAAAACAACTACTGACAGGATAAGACCGTACATAAAAATACCATAGCAGATGCGAAGATATTTGTACTTCTTGGCCAGCACAACCCCGAGGTAATACAAGTCACGCGTCATAGAGCTGTATAAAAAATCGCTGTCCCGGATCATCTCCATCATGCCCCAGTGAAAGTCCTCCAGCTCCATATTGTAAAAGTTCCCGAAGAAAAGCAGGTTCGAATTCTTTCGCTCAATATTTTCGCGGGTCACCCGCCCTTCCGTCACCTTCGGTCGGGTAGATAAGATGGCAAAAACCAAGGCTGATAAGCAAACCGCGAGCAGCAGGATAGTTGGCAGAATTAACCGGGGATTATCGGAGAAACGGGGCACCAGGCTCGACACCACAATCGAAATGATAATGGCGTTGATCGACAACATAATATTAGCCTTGTTGTCTGCGATGGAGCTCAGATTGACGTGGGTGCGGTAGGTGGTTCGGTACATCGTCTCCACGCCTCTTCCCAGATTCAGTTCTTTGAGCTGGTCTCCGTCCTTACTCTTGTTCTTTTTCTTCTTCTTCTTTTTCTTTTTGGATTGAGCCTCCTCCTGCATTACCTTCAGTGTATCCGGATTAAGGCGGAGCTTTTGCTTATTTAGTTGTTTGATGTGCTTTAGCTTTTGCTCGTTGAAGAGCTCTCGGGCCACATCCGTATGATAGCTATGCTGCATGAGGAAGTTGATCTCAAACTCCACCCACTCCGGGTCAGACATTACGATGCCCCGGGCGATCGCCATCTCCTGCCGGAGCCTGCCGCACCGATCCCAGTAATGAGCGTTACCCAGGTGGCTGAGGTCTGCATCACAAAGAATCTGCTGCAACAGGTTTTCCGGTGATTGTGGCAAACGAGTTGCCAAAATGCAACCTTTAACCTTGTCAATCTGCTCTTCAGGGTAGTTCTGACCGTTCAGGAAAACTACTGCTAAATCTGCACTCCGCCGCTCGTGCCCCTCGGGAGATTCAAAATATCCAAGGTCGTGAAACCAGGCAGACAATTGCAGCACCTCCAGGTCTTCTTCACTGAGTTCACAGGCTTCACCTATAAGCTGTACTGCATAAACAACATTCTCAAAATGCCTGAAATCATGAAAGGGTAGGTTGCCCTGGAAATTCTCGTTATAAAAACGCTTCACGTATCGCTCAGCAGCAACAATAATCGGGGTTTCCGTTTTCGTCATAGCATTATCCAAATTGGCGATGGAGGTTGAGGGGTTCAAAGATAGTAAACTCGATGATCCAAAAAACGATTCGGCTTTTGTAAACGACACCTGTTACGTAAATAGTATAAAAACCATTAGTTCCTTACCTTTGCGTAAAAATATGCGCCCCCGCCCCGATACTATGCTGGCTTTCGCCTTGTTGTTCTACTTCAGCCCACTTGCTGCACAGCTGCATGAGCCGTCTGCCAACCACATACAGCAGGCGCTGATTGAACTCGAGGCTGCCGCACCAAACCTGGTTGGTTTCATCCCGGAGACACAGCGCCGTTATATAAAAATCCCGAGAAGCAGTGCTCTGCCAGAACAAT
>CAZNHN010000092.1:8343-10796 GCA_964572415.1 uncultured Phaeodactylibacter sp. | reverse complement strand
GGGATTTTCCCACCGATCCGGGATCCAACAAATATTCCCAATCCACTTGTAGCTACCATTCCAGCGGTTGTTCCTGCCAGAACAATGGCTGGAACGCCTGCAGGATGCTTTTTTCAGGGATGCTGCCAACAGTTGCCAGCTATACGGGGAATTATACCTGGCTGACTGGCGGGCGCTTCTTAGCAAGGCTGCAAGGGAATCGTTCTGGGGAACCTCTTTTTTGGCTAACCGCACCTTCAACTATTTTGGTATCCGGCACTATGGCAAGCCCTGGATTTGCCAACAGCTTGGCTTTTGCGCCCACCATATCCGGAATGACCCTGACCCGGCTGCATTTGTAGTATTCCCAAACTTCGAGGCTTCAGTCTGGGCATTCATACATACCATCTACAGCGGCCACTTCCTTGCCCGGTTGCCTGACGGAGGTATAAAGGTAGCTGACGCCATACAGTTCGAGCGGAAACACGGTATTCACTATTGGGCATATACAGCCCGGGGGCTTTCTTATGCAGAAAGGCTCAGTGGAACACCCTACCCGGCTCAAGCTCTGATCTACAGTTGGAGCGGACATCCCATAAATAATCTTTGTATTAATTGTGACCGGGCCACAGATTGGGAATGGGTGCAAAAAGTTATTCAGACAGAAGAACGAACTTTCCACCAAGAGCCTGCTTTAAGGAATTAATACCGCCTGACACAATTTTAAGAAAGTGCTTATCGTTTATCTTCCGTTTTTGGTGCTGTCCGCGTTATCCATGTGACTTTGAGGCGTAGCTGTGGTCTAAATAGCTGACAAGTGTCATAAATTAGTATCGAAGGCAGCCCATGAACAAAAAACAAAGCAATATGAAAAGCTTACTCATTTTTGCCTTTTTACTCCCATTCAGTTTCCAGTCATCTGCCAACCTATCCGCTATCACTCAGGCGATGAGCCGGGGAGATGCTAATACGCTGGGCTCTTATTTTGATGAATCTGTTGAAATCTCTATCCTTGATAAGGACGATGTCTACACCAAAGCGAACGGGATTGGAGTAGTAAAACAATTTTTCAGCCAGTACCGGCCTTCCGGTTGGAGTACAGTCCATAAAGGTGCTGCACGCAATAATGACTCCCAGTATTGTATCGGCAACCTGACCGCCAACGGGCAAACCTTCCGGGTCTACATCTACATGAAGGAAAAAAACGGTCGCCAGCTGATTCAGGAGCTTCGCTTTGACCGGGAGTAGGACGCTACTTTCCCTCCAGGACGCCCATCCCGAAAAGGGCAAAATCATATTTTACAGGATCTTCATCATCATAGCGCCTCAGCGCTTTGGTAAGTTCCAGGACGGCTTGCCAGTCTACCTGCTTACGGGTTAGCAGCCCCAGCCGCCGGGCTACCCGCTCTACGTGTACATCCAGGGGCATTAGCAACTGCCTTGGGCGTATCGTATTCCAGAGCCCGAAATCCACTCCACGCTCATCGGAGCGTACCATCCAGCGCAGAAACATATTGAGCCGCTTGCAGGTCGACTTTCGCACGGGCGTGGCTACATGCTTCCGGGTACGCTGTGGCGCAAAGGGATGATCAAAAAAATCTTCGTGAAATCCGGCCAGCGCAGGCCCAACATGCTCCGCATCTGAATTAAGATGGCGGGCAAAAGCAGTTTCCAGGGAATCATGAACCCGATAATAACGCTGAAAAAAATCCAGAAAATAAAGGGTATCAGTAGGCTGAAAAGTCCGATGCTTAAAACTAAGAAAACGGGCACGGTCTTCCTCTGTATGTTGCGTGATAAATTCGTAAGGAGCGCCATCCATGAGCTCCACCAACTCCTGCGCTTTATTGATGATGGTTTTGCGTTGCCCCCAGGCCAGCATCGCTGCCCAGAAGCCCATTATCTCGATATCCTGCTTCCGGGTAAACTGATGCGGGATGCTTATCGGATCATCCTCAATAAAGCCTGACTGATTGTAGTGGTCTACTAATGCTTCTAACTGTTGCTTAAGGTCTCGCTTGGGCATGCTTTTTTGGCTGTTCGTAAATACGGAAACGCCCCAGCCCCAGCCGCTGCAGCAGATGGCTGAAAGACACCCGCAACACGCCCAGCCCGTACTTGCTGCTGCGCGCAAAATTGATGGAAGATGCCTCTTCAAAGTATTTAGTCGGGCAGGTCACCTCTGCAATATGAAACCCGGCGTAAATGATCTGGGAAAGCATCTCATTGTCAAAGACAAAGTCATCGGAGTTGGCGTTGAAGTTGATGGACTCCAACACCTCCCGGCTGAAAGCCCGGTAGCCGGTGTGGTATTCGGAAAGCTTGTAGTTGATCAGCAGGTTTTGAGTGAGGGTCAGGGCACGGTTGGCAATATACTTGTAGAGCGGCATCCCCCCCTGCAGGGCTCCTTTACCAAGTATTCGGGAACCCAGTACCACCGGATAGAGCTCATCACCAATGATATTAAAATAATT
>CAZNHN010000092.1:5759-8333 GCA_964572415.1 uncultured Phaeodactylibacter sp. | reverse complement strand
ATGATATTGACCATTGCCGGTATCAGCTTAGGTGTGTACTGATAATCCGGATGAAGCATGATCACAATATCTGCACCTTCCTCGAGCGCCTTATTGTAAAGAGACTTTTGATTCCCACCATATCCCCGGTTATCAGGATGGACAATGACATGATCTACACCGATAGCGCGCGCTAACTCGGAGGTATTGTCCTTACTGGCGTCATCGCAAAGAATGACCTCATCTACCAGGTCGAAAGGAATCTCCCGATACGTTTTTTCCAGCGTCCGTGCAGCATTATAAGCAGGCAACACGGCGACGACTTTTTTGCCTTTATACATGATTGCGGTTTATTGCGCGCAAAGATAGCAAAAGTGTGTAGACCTTATGGTATTGAGCTGACAAACCAATCACCCGCTTCTTTGTTACACCCACCAAAAAAGAACACCCATGTCCAAAGCCATCATGTGGTTCCGCAACGACCTGCGGCTTACCGACCAACCTGCGCTCCATGCAGCGCTCAAAAAGCACGAAGCCCTTCTGCCTGTATATATATTGGACGAACGCCTGTTGCAACCTGATCGCTGGGGCTTCACCCGCATGGGCCCCTACCGCCTTAATTTTTTGCTGGAAAGCCTGGAAGACCTCAGGGATGACCTGAAGGAAAAAGGCAGCGACCTGCTGGTCAAAGTGGGTATACCGGAAACGGTTATCCCCGAATTGGCGAAAGCCCATGACTGTACAGCTGTTTTCGCTTCCCATGAATACACACATGAAGAGCTTCAAACCGAAGGAAAACTCGCCAGCCACCTTCCGCTCCACCTTTACCACAGCCAACTACTGGTCAATCCTGAAGCGGTGCCCTTTGCCGTGGAGCAGACCCCTGATGTCTTCACGCAATTCCGAAAGCGGGTGGAAAAGTATGCAGAAGTCCCCCTTCCGCTGGACCCACCTGAAATGATTGCCACCGTGCCTTTCGAGGCTGTAGCCCTGCCTACCCTGGAGCACCTCGGCTACCCTGCGCCCGTATTAGACGATCGTGGGGTGCTGGCATTCAAAGGCGGCGCACTTGCGGCCTACACTCGCCTCGACCACTACCTTTGGGACACCGATGCGCTGGCTTCCTACAAACAGACCCGCAACGGGCTGATCGGGGCCGATTACTCTTCCAAGTTTTCAGCCTGGCTGGCCAACGGCAGTATCTCTGCCCGGGCTATCTGGCATGAGGTAGAAGCTTATGAGGCCGAACGCACCAAGAATAAAGATACCTACTGGATGAAGTTCGAACTGCTTTGGCGGGAATACTTCAAATACGTCGCTATGCGATATGGACGCAAAATCTTCTTCAAAGGCGGCATACAGGACAAAAGCGTGCATTGGAAAAACCGCCCCAAGGCTCTTCACAAATGGATGACCGGCACCACCGGAGACGATTTCGTGGATGCCAATATGCGGGAACTGCTCTACACTGGCTTTATGAGCAACCGCGGCCGACAAAACGTGGCCTCCTACCTGGTCCACCAACTGAAGCAGGACTGGCGCAAAGGTGCAGCCTGGTTTGAATCCCTCCTGGTCGACTACGACGTAGCCAGTAATTATGGCAACTGGATGTATGCCGGCGGCGTGGGCAATGATCCGCGCGACCGGGTCTTTAATACCCAAAAGCAAGCCAGGGACTACGATAAGGATGGGGCCTTTCGGCGGCTATGGCTGCATGAAGATCAGCGTGATCCTGAGGAGGTTATTACAAGCCTTGGGGTACTTCAGGCAGAATATTTCTAAATAAGGCTGGGACAGCAAAATCCGTCAACTTTAGATGACAGCCTACGTTTTAATGAGCGAGTTCAAAACCAAAATATAATATGAGTACCGAAACTAAAAATCTGACCCACGAGCAAGTGGACGTAAATATCGGCATTGAAACTTCTAACCGTCAGGGGGTAGCACACGCGCTGAAGCAATTACTTGCGGACGAGCATGTGCTTTACATCAAATTACGCAATTACCACTGGAACGTTACGGGTATCCACTTCCAGCAGCTTCATGCTTTCTTTGAAGAGCAGTACGATGACCTGGAAGACCATATCGACGATATCGCAGAGCGTATCCGCAGTCTCGGCTTTTTTGCTCCGGGCTCTATGGAGGAATTTAAAAAGGAGGCCCGTCTGGAAGAGACAACAAGCCATCTCAACGGAAACGCGGAGCAGATGCTTAAAAACCTCCTTGCTGACCATGAAGCCATCATACAGTTCCTGCGCCACGATCAGGAAGTAGTAATGGAAGAGTATAACGATGCCGGCACACAGGACTTCCTCATCGCACTGATGGAGGAGCATGAGAAAATGGCATGGATGGTACGCGCACATCTTGCTTAAGCTATCCTTTGAAGCAAGTGATTCTGCCTCACAGGCAGAAAAAAAGAAAACCGGAGCAGGAAATACTTTCTGCTCCGGTTCTTTTTTGGTGCTATTTGCTTAAGCTAATATTGCCTAGTTGACTTCCAGTTTAAATTTCACTGGCAAGTTGAAGAGGACTTTGACTTCCCGTCCACGTTGACGGCCCGGGGTCCACTTTTCGTTCATACTGTTCATCATT
>CAZNHN010000092.1:0-5749 GCA_964572415.1 uncultured Phaeodactylibacter sp. | reverse complement strand
TGCCAGCAGGTCTAAAAATGCTTCCATATTGCGCTTTTCAGTCCAGCGCACATAAGCATATGGATAGTCATGTCCAATTCGTTCATACTGTTCATCATTTCGACTACCCGGAGGGCTTCTGCACCACAACCGCCGCCGATTTCCCGAACCACCTGAGCATCATCAATAGTGCCGTCGGTGTCCACAACGAAGCTTACGACTACCGTACCTTCGATGTTGTTATCCCGGGCCACAGATGGGTACCGGATATTCTCGTAGATGAACTGAAGCATCTTTCTATTGGCGCACATCCGCTTTTCGGAAGCGCTGGCTGTCATTTCTTCACAGCCGGGGAAGCGAGGCATTTCCTCTACCACCTTGAAAATTTCCGCAGCTTCTTCCTTTGGAGGAGGAGGTGGGGGAGGAGGAGGTGGAGGTGGTGCATCATTCTTCTCTTCATAGACTGGTGCGTCAATGTAGGTATCGGCGTCAATAGACTGGTCTTCAAATTCGAAGTCATCCTCTTCGTCTATATCAATCTCCGCTACCGCCTCAATTTTTGGAGGAGGAGGGGGAGGAGGTGGAGGAGGCGGCTCCGCTGTACGGGGCTTCTCGATTTCGATATCCACATCTAATGCAAGTGCGTCTTCAGGGATATAGACCTCTTTCTCGTATACGGTCCAGTTAAAGGCTCCGATAATCAACGTCAATACAGCGATAGCTGCGATGCGTAAAAACATCGGTGAATAATTGAATACATTGACTTCAGGGTACTTATTGCGTGCAGCGAGGCGGGAGCTCCTCTTCTCATCGCGGTACCGCTCGGCTAAGCCGGAACGGGACTGTTTATTGAAATAGAAGCGCCCCAAGAATATAATGGCAAGAAGAACAAGTACTCCGATGCCCACGCCTGTCAGTAATGCTGGTCCTGTGATTGCGAAATTAGGGTTCATGAGTGAGGAGTTTTTGCCCGAGGGCGTTTAAAAATAATTTCTTTTTACACTCACAAGATGCTGGCTTTCATGAGGATTCCGAATGACGAAACGCAGGGCCGTTTTATGACTTTTATCAATTTGTTGAAATTTTAGCGCCAGGCTGCCTGCCGCATCACCTCAGGATCGGCAAGGGTTTTGGCGCGGGCAGCCAGCAGAACCCGCCGGCCTTCGAAGGTGCGGGTGTACAACAGCTCGAGGGGCTCGGGCATCTGCCGTTGGAGCGATTCCCGGTAGGCTTCTGCCTCAGCGCGGCGCTGGCCAAACAAGCCTGGAACAGCATAGTGCTGTACACTCAGCAGGGCTTCTCCATCGTAGTGCTTCCGCAAAATCAGGTAACGGGGGTTATCAATCGGGCCGAGGGCTTCTTCGAGCAGCGCCAGAAAAAGTTGCTCTTCCTGCAAAGTAACGCCCTCCAGATAGCACCCCTGCTGGTCTGCTGCACTTTCCACCATACGCAGTTGAATTTTGAAGTAAGGGCTGCTCAGCATTTCCAGCTGCCTTAGGGTAAGCAAGATGCCGCGGGCGGTACGCTCAATGAGCAGGCTACCGTTTCCTGCTTCGTCCAGTTGACGTTGTGCTGCCGATAGTTTGGGGCCTTGCAGTAAGGACAGCGCCAGACCGGTCGCTGCACTACCCAACAGTACCACTGTCAGGCCTGTCACCCATCCGCCAATAGCGCCCGCAGCCAGAGCAGACAGCCCGGCCGCCACCCCTACCCTCCCCCAACGCACCCTAAGCTGTTGCTCTGCTTCGAATTGGCGCACTAGACGCCGTAGACGGCCAATGTAACCGTTGCGCCCCAGATTAAAAAGGCTGTACAGCAAAAGCAGCAGCACACTAACCAGCAATAGCACCTGCGGAGGGATCAGCCCGGAAATCACCATAGCTACGCTGCCCGCTGCCACCATCGGCATGACGATATTCCCCATTTCCACAAGTTCTTCCAGCTGAGGAGCCACCATCGCCTGATTCTTCGCCCAGTACACCTCATAAACCTGCTTTTGGCGCCTGGTCCGAATTACGGGTAGCGTAATCTCCTCTGCCATGTGCACGCCTCGCTGAATACTTTCGCCCCAGGCGCGCCGAAGCCGGTCGCGCATACCGGCCTGTTCCAGCATGACTCTGTTAGTTTCGGCTACCGCTGCAGGCGTGATGGGCAATTCCCCTAAATGGAAACGCCCCACCCCATTTTCAATACGTGGCGCAGTTTCAAAGGAAGGGCCGGCAAAAGCCCGGAAGCGTTGTGCCAGCTTTTTCCAATCCAGTCCTCCTGCGTGGTGGTAAGGGTCCATACAAGCCAGGTGCCAGATATTGGCAGCTTTGGCGGGCTGCCGGGGATCGGTCCGGATAACCCGCCCCCGGGCCTGATTGGAAGTCACAAATGACTTAACCACAGAGGCCAGGATTAGGGTATTTGCGGCAGGGGCATCCCAACCTTCACCGAGCAGGGCGTTGGTACCCACCAGGACTTGGAGCTGCCCTTCATTGAACAACTGCGTGACCAGACCTGTCATCTGCTTTCTCAGGTGTTCCTGGGGCTGCAGGCGTACATAGTGCGGATCATGTGGCAGTGCTGAGGCCAGGAGGCTGCTATCTGCCAATCCTGTTTGTGCCATGTGTTGCCGGAGGGCAGGCAACAGCAATTTGGGTAAAATTAACAGGCTGCCGGTCAGCACACCTATTTCGACTTCTATAGGGAAAAGCCGGCGGAGCGCCTCGAAAATGGGAGCTACGCCTATTTTCTGCAATTCGGTACTATCCTCCAGTTCGGAACGGGGCAGGGCTTCTGCTCGAATGTAATCGGTGAGCACCAATAGCCGCAGGTCGCCGCCCATGCTTCCGTACTCTGACCGGGCGATGGCAGCTATGGCATGCAGTTTGCTGCTGCTCTGCCGGATGCGGCGCTCCAGGTGAGGCGGCTCTTCCAAATAAATACGCCGGCGCTCAATGGCATGTGCTTTCCGCAACCTCCGGTAAATAGAGACCATGCAAGGCTGCTCAATTAAAGGCTCAAAGTAGGGGTCTTTATAAAAGGCTTCATTGAGGAACATCTCCAGCCATTCGAGATTCATTTCAGGGATCAGGCTGTCATCAGCGCCAATAATACCAATAGCGGTGGCAGGAGCTACCCCGCCTATGCCCTCCAGCACAATCATGAGCGCAGAGAAATACGAGGGATTTTCATAGATGGCTTCCAGGCACGCCTCCGGGCGGATGAGCCAGGGATGTGCTTTGAGGTGCTCGCGAAACGTATAATTGGCCTTCAGGTGGTCCAGCAAATCATCGATGGCTTCCTGGAAAGCCTTTAGCGGAGCCTGTTCTTCAGCAGCAGGCAGGGTAAACCAGATGTAGTCCTGATGCGGGCATAGGTTGCCTTCGGCGATCAGCTCGGGCATACTGATTTCGGCATCAATCAGCCCGCAGAGTTCCTGATAGCGTTGCCATTCGTAACCAGATACATCGTAGGGCGGCGTAGCAGTGAGGGCAATAAGGGTAGGCGACCACTGTTCGTATGTTTTCATCAGGCTCTGCCACCAGGCTTTTTGCAGGTGGTGGCACTCATCGACTATCAGAGTACCGGCAGCAAGCAGCTTGAGGGTATTCCACACTTCATCTCCCCGCTTTACCGCAGCGTGCAGGGCTTGGTAAGTGGCAATGGTAACGGTGCCGGGCTTTTCGAGGTCGTAGGAAAGCCAGTCGGGTTGCTGCCCATTCAGGAAGTCCTGCGTGAGGCGTTCGCCCCATTGCTGACGGATGGCCAGCGTGGGACAAAGGATGAGGCAGGGCTGATTGAGCTGCCGCATGATTTCCAACCCCAACACCGTCTTGCCAGACCCAGGCGGGGCCACCACATGCAGGCGGTTGTCCCCGAGGTGCTGCCCCAGCTCAGACAGCAACCGCGCCTGATAGGTACGCCAGGGGAAATTGAATTTCATGTGGGGCGGAAAAGCCATTCGGGTCCGGGCATTAGTTAGCAAACCTCAAAATTAGGGATTCAACAGGGAAATTTCCCGTCCTGGATAGCTTCACTTCAGAATACCTTATCTTAGCCTCAAAAAGAATGCGGCGCTACCCTGCCCTGTTGCAGTACCTTCTGTTTTGGGCTATCACCCAGCTGTTTTACTTTCCCACACGGTATTCGGGCTTCGTCACGGACTTTACAGGGCTGTTGTCCCGCTTTGAAGGAAGGACGGCTGCGGGCATATTGGACTGCTTTGGGTTCCCGGCCATGCAGCAGGTACTGAATGCCCTGCTTTTTACCTGGCATTCCGTCTTTGGCATTGCGCCACTGCCCTGGTATCTGCTGCAGAGTAGCCTTCATGCGCTCAATGCGTTACTGCTTTTGCAGTTGGGGAAAGCGCTGAGCGAGCGCCTGCAGTTGCCCAATACTCATCTGATGGGGTGGATGGCGGCTTTTCTGTTCCTGCTATCGCCCTATGCTTCTGAGCCGGTCACCTGGCGGGTCGCACAAAACTTCCTGCTTTCCACCGCGGTCATTTTGGGTACGGCCCGGCTCACCTTAGACTGGCTGGACAAGCCTGACCCTCGTCGGTGGGTGCTAATACAGGGCCTCTTTATCCTGGGCTTATTCACCTTTGAGTTGGTCCTGATTATCCCCTTCCTCAGCAGTTTGCTCCTGCTGATGGTACCTCATGGAAGCTGGCCTAAGTGGCGGCGCCTGAACCTGCCGCAGTTTGGGGGCGTAGGGCTTTACTTTGTACTCAACCGGCTTATCCTTGGGTCCTGGGTAGGGCACTACGGAGCGGAGGTTCATCTCAAGTTTGAGCTACCGGTGCTGCTTGGCAACGGGCTGCGCTACACCGCCAAGCATTTGCTTTTTGCCCGCAACTGGCCGCACGCCGCCAAACAATGGCTTTTTGATGGGCTTGCGCAACCTGCGGTTGCCTTGGGATTGGGTGGGATATTAATTGTGCTCTTAACCGCAGGGCTTATATTCCGGAACAGACTGAGTAACCGGTGGCGGTTATCGGTCATAGGGCTGACGGGTTTTGGGCTGGCGCTGCTTCCGGTGCTCAACCTGTATTTCAATTACACCCTGCATTTGGAAAACGACCGCTACGGCTATCTCGCCTCTGCCTTTCTCGCGCTGGTTCTGGCCACAGGCTTGAGCGCGCTGCCGAGGTGGGGCCGCCTGCCTCTGCTGCTGGCCTATCTTGGTTGTTCCAGCTATTTCCTGTGGCAGCACAATCAGTTTTGGTGGAAATCCACACAGGTATACCAGCAAATGCTCGATGGATTTGACTACTATGATGCTCCGGCTGCTTACCTCCTTAATCTGCCGGACAACTTCCAGGGTGCACCCATGTTCCGCGACTACAGCGGGGAGGATCACGCCTTTCGCGATGCGTTGAAGTACATCAGGCAACAACCTTACAACGGTCAAATCTACGAAGTAGCCCAATACAATATGACCCGCCTGACGGATGGTGCTACGGCTACCGTTGACAGCACGGGCACCCTACGGGTGGAATTCAATCAGTGGGGCAATTGGTGGTGGAGGCGCGGTATTGGTATGGGGCCGGGCTATGACACAGAAGTATATGAGGTCGATAGCAAAGGGCATCATTATTTTTTGACGCTGAGGCAGCCGGAGCAAGGAGCTGTATTTTTGATACAGGAGGGCCTGGAGTGGAGGGAAGTAGAATATTAATACCGTGGCTAGACAGCCATTCTTTACACTATCTGTCAATCAACTGTCCAATCAGCCGGTCCAGCTTTTGCTCATCTTCCGCGCTCAGTGGGATATTGGCAAG
>CAZNHN010000091.1:13008-20109 GCA_964572415.1 uncultured Phaeodactylibacter sp. | reverse complement strand
CAGGGCAGTTCGGATTGGAACAGGCTCTTAGGGAAACCTACATTAATATGACACTTGGATTTACATTAAATGATAACACTTGGTTCTTCAAACGAAAATTTAATTAAACGATGAAAGAGTTACGTATATCACTGATTGCCCTTTCGCTTTCTGTGCTTTTTACAACTGCTGCAGGGGCGCAGTGCGAGACCTGGAATGGTAAACCCTTTGAGGAAGAAGCAACAAATGCTCACGTACTTTACCGTGGAGTCGTTAAAGGTAAAACGGTAGCTGATCTTGAGGCTCTGCCTGAAGCAGAGTTCAAGATTGCCTACGAGAACTGGGAAAAGGCGTACAAACTGGCACCCGCAGCGGATGGTCAGCGCCCTTCTCACTTCTCCGATGGAATTGATTTGCTCAAAGTGAAATATAAAAAGGCTACGGATGCCGAAGCTAAAAAAGCTATCGCCGAGCGCATCCTGAACCTGTACGATCAGCAAATAGAATGTTACGAAAATGAAGCGTTCCTTTTGGGCCGTAAAGGCTTCGATATGTTCTATATGCCGGAGTATGGCTTCCGTCAGTCTACCTATGACGTGATGAAAGCAGCCGTTGAAAAAGGCGGCAATGACGCTGAGTACATCCTTTTGGAGCCAATGGGGCAGATCCTGGCCTATTTTTTCAAGTCGGGTAAAGTAGATCAGCAGGAGGCGCAAGCCATGTACAGCAAACTGGAGGCGATTGCCGAGTACAACCAGGAGAACAACGATACCTACGGGGAGTACTACGAAGCTTCTAAAGCACGTATGGATAACGCCTTTAAGGAAGTGGAGGACCAGGTGTTTGACTGTGGCTACTTCAAGAAGAAACTTATGCCACAGTATGAAGAGAATCCTACTGATCTGGAAGTGGTGAAGTACGTTTACGTGAAACTGCGTCAGCAGGGCTGTGACTCTACCGAAACGTTCATGCAGGAGATGAAGTCCAACTACGAGCAGCTGGCTAAAGCTGTTAATGATTCGCTGGAGACGGCACGCCGGGAGCGTAATGCCTGCTACGATGCCACACAGCTACAGAAAGAAGGCAACTACGATCAGGCGCTGGCCCGTTACGAAGAATGCCTCAACTCTGATCAGGAAATGGACGATGATGGCAGAGCTCAGATCTACTACAGTATCGCGTCTATCAAGCTCTACCGCAAAAATAATGCAGGGGGTGCGCTTGCTGCCGCCCGTAAAGCGGCAAGCCTGACCGATGGCTGGGGCCGGCCTTATCTCCTCATCGGTGACTGCTACGCCAAAATGGGCCGTAATTGCGATGACTGGACTTCCCGCCTGGCTATCCTGGCAGCTATGGAAAAGTACCGCTACGCCAAGTCAGTAGACGGTGAAGTAGCAGAGGATGCCGACAAGCGTCTGAGCCAGTACTATGGTGCTATGCCGGAAAAGCAGGAAGGCTTCATGCGTAACGTTTCCGAAGGGCAGCAGGTTAAGGTGGGCTGCGGTATCGGCGAAACGGTTACCGTACGCTTTAAGGATTAGATCAAGTGTCGGAAGGGAGCGCTCACAGTACAATGAAAGACTTCATTAAACCTGTCTACCTGGCGCAGACAGGTAGAGTTGCACGTAATAAGCAGCTTTGGGAAGTGCTCCTTCCACATCTCCTTTAGGCACCAGTGCGCTCAAACTTGCAGCAACAAAGGTGAATTTAGGATGAAAATAAAATGACCTGGTACGCTATGGTGCTTGCCAGGTCATTCTCATTTCAAGCTTAAGCCTGAACTACGGTGCAAACAGCAGTGTCCCACACAAGCATCCGTGAATAAGCCAATACCCCGATCCCGGAAGTAATTTTCCCAAAGTTGGCGTAACTTGACATTGTATCCACTTACTTTTCTGCAAAACTAGCGCTCATGTATAGAAAACAACTCCTCTTTTTTTCGGTCTGTTTTTCTTTTCTGAAGGGCAAGACCGCTTTGACTTTACGGTGGGGTATGAGTTGTTTGGAGGCGATACCAGGGGGAAGTAACGAATTGCTCAGTTGGGAAAAAGAGTTTACAGCTATTCCCGTTGTATCGTTGGCAACACATAAAAGCCGGGCACCCCCTTTAGGCACCCGGCTTTCCGGAAATTAGTTATGTTGTTTTCTTAGTGGCAGTCATTCCAAAGCGCGCGCAGTTCCTCCGGGCTTTCGACACTCACTACCGAGTCATCCTCGGTCAGGGTCACTTCGATTGGGAAAACGAAGCCGGGGCGTTCACCCGCGGTTGGCGGGCCAGGGTTGTTCTCGCGCCAATCCTGGAAAATCTGGCTAGCTGCCTGAGGGCTATCCGCTTCAGCCGTTGTGCCATCCGGCAGTGCGATGTTCACCGGATAGTTGATGGTGAAGCAAGGGCCAAAATTGCCAGCTGCACAGTCCTCCCGCAACGCCATCAGTTCTTCCTGACTGTTTACCGTAACGAGGGAGTCATTGGCAGACAAGGTCACCTGAATCGGGAAGCCAAGGGTAGGGCGCTCCTCGCTGTCCGGGTTATTCACCTTCCATTGGCGCAGCAGTTGACGGAGTGCCAGGGGCCCAGCGGCTTCTGCCTCTGTGCCATCCGGATAAACCAGCGTAACCGGGAATACCAAGTCGTAGCAAGGTGTACGGTCGTGTGGGCCATTTGGGCGACAGCCCTGAACCAGTTCGCGCAAGTCCTCATCGGAGGCAATGGTCTGCACTGTACCGTCTCTTAAAGTTACATCAAATGGATACTCAAACTGCGGGCGCTGATTGGGGCGGCCATTATCCTGAATCCATGCCCGGATCGCCTGACGGATGGCGATGCGGCTATCGACAGCAGCAGTGGTGCCATCTTCAAAAACAAGGGTGACGGGGAAGACCAGCTGGAAACAGCCGTTGCAGCCCAGGTGGCCGGCTTCTTCCATTTGCATAAAGGCTTCCTGCGTTTCAATTTCGCCGAAGCTGTCGGTCGTGGCTTCTTTATCGCAGGCTACAAAAAGCGTCGCCGCGAAAAAGAGCAGTGCGGTGATTTTCAAAATTCGGGATGTCATAAGTTTGATGTTTGGTGATGTATTTTGTGATTTCTTACACCCCAATAAGGCAGGACCTCCTCCTGCTGTACTCATTTCAGCAATAAATTTTTTGATCTTTTTGTTTGGCGCTAGCCTCTTCCAAAAAAAACGCCCGGCAGAGCTACCTCCACCGGGCGTAATAGTATATCCAATTTACCCGCCTCTAAAAAGGGCCGGGCGTTCCATTATTATTAGTCCAGGTCAAATTTAATACCCTGCGCTAACGGCACCTCCGTGCTGTAGTTGATGGTATTGGTCTGACGGCGCATGTAAGCTTTCCAGGCATCTGAGCCACTTTCGCGGCCACCGCCGGTTTCCTTTTCGCCACCGAAAGCGCCACCGATTTCCGCACCGCTTGTACCGATGTTGACGTTGGCAATGCCACAGTCAGAACCGGCATGGGAAAGGAAACGCTCTGCTTCCCGCAGGTTGTTGGTCATAATGGCCGATGACAAGCCCTGTGGTACCTCATTGTGGTAAGCAATCGCCTCATCCATATCTTTGTACTTGATGA
Organism: uncultured Phaeodactylibacter sp.; assembly: GCA_964572415.1. Taxonomy (GTDB): domain Bacteria; phylum Bacteroidota; class Bacteroidia; order Chitinophagales; family Saprospiraceae; genus Phaeodactylibacter. Next base: position 16,542 of record CAZNHN010000091.1, on the reverse strand, counting down.
GGTAGAGGATAGGGGCGAAGGTTTCGGTATGTACCGTTTTGTAGTCGTGCTCCGCTTCCACAATGCAAGGCTTCACGTAGCAGCCGCTTTCGTAGCCGGGCCCTTCAAGTACACCACCTTCCACGAGAAGTTTACCGCCTTCTTTCTGAACTGCTTTGATCGCGTTCAGGTAGTTCTGTACGGCGTCCTTATCAATCAGCGGGCCCACGTGGTTGTTTTCATCCAGTGGATTGCCGATGCGCAACTGGCCGTAGGCTTTGGTCATTTTCTCCTTCACCTCGTCAAAGAGGCTCTCGTGTACAATCAGGCGGCGGGTGGAGGTACAACGCTGACCGGCTGTGCCCACTGCACCGAAGAGAGCACCGGTGAGTACGACGTTCGTGTCAGCGCTTGGCGTAACGATGATGGCGTTATTGCCACCCAGCTCCAGGATGGTTTTGCCCAGACGGCTGCCCACTTCCGCCGCCACAATTTTACCCATACGGGTGCTGCCGGTCGCCGAAATGAGGGGCACGCGGTGGTCTTTGGTCATAAATTCGCCCACCTTGTAGTCGCCGTTGATGATGCAGCTTACGCCCTCGGGCACGTTGTTCTCCTTCAGCACATCGCGCAGCAGGTTTTGGCAGGCTACGGAGCATAGGGGAGACTTTTCAGAAGCTTTCCAAACCGTCACATCACCACAGATGAGTGCGATCATGGAATTCCAGGACCATACCGCTACCGGGAAGTTGAAGGCTGAAATAATGCCCACAATACCCAGCGGGTGGTACTGCTCGTACATGCGGTGGCTCGGGCGCTCAGAGTGCATCGTCAGGCCATACAGCTGACGGGACTGCCCTACGGCAAAGTCACAGATGTCGATCATCTCCTGTACTTCTCCCCAGCCTTCCTGCAGGCTTTTGCCCATTTCGTAGGAAACAAGGCGGCCGAGTGCGTCCTTATGCTCGCGCAGCTTCAGCCCATACTGCCGTACCACCTCGCCCCGGGCCGGAGCAGGCATCATACGCCAGGTTTTGAAGGCTTCCTGAGCCGTAGCCATTACTTGTTCGTACTCTTCGCGGGTGGTTTGGCTCACCTTGCCGATGAGCTTGCCATCCACGGGAGAGTAGGACTCAATGTACTGACCGGAGTCCATCGAGTTTTGGCCGGTGCTGGTACCGGCGTTTTCAGTATGCAGTCCAAGTTCTTGGAGGAATTTGGTATCCATAGTTATAATTTGGTTTTTATCTTATTCTTCAATCTGCTTTTGCGCCAGGTACAACTCATCAAGCTGCTCTGTGTGCACCGGAGCGGGGGCATCGATCATCATATCGCGGCCCATGTTATTTTTGGGGAAAGCGATGAAGTCCCGGATAGAACTCTGCCCGTTCATCACTGCGCACAGGCGGTCAAAACCGAAGGCAATGCCACCGTGGGGCGGCGCACCATATTCGAAGGCCCCCATAAGGAAGCCAAACTGCGCTTCTGCCTCTTCGTCTGTGAAGCCGAGGAGTTTAAAGTTGCGCTCCTGCAGCTTCCGGTCGTGGATACGAATGGAGCCTCCACCGATCTCAGACCCGTTGATGACCAGGTCATAAGCATCGGCGCGCAGGGCCTTCATGGTCTCATGGTCTCCATCTAGCATGCGTGCCACATCTTCTTTCTTCGGAGAAGTGAAGGGGTGGTGCATGGCGTAGAAGCGCTCGGTTTCTTCATCCCATTCCAGGAGTGGGAAGTCAACCACCCAAAGCGGCTTGAAGTCGCCCTCCTTCATCAGGCCGAGGCGGCGGCCCATCTCCAGGCGGAGTTCGTTGAGCTGCTTGCGGGTTTTATCGGTTTCGCCCGCCAGGACAAGTATCAGGTCGCCGGGCTTGGCTCCCATTTTGTCCGCCCAGGCTTTGAGGTCTTCGGCGGAGAAAAACTTATCTACAGAAGACTTGAAAGTGCCATCTTCATTGTACTTCACGTAAACCAGCCCTTTCGCTCCGATCTGCGGGCGCTGCATCCACTTCGTAAGCTCGTCCACCTGCTTGCGGGAGTATTCGGCGCAGCCTTCGGCCACGATGCCCACGATCAGCTCGACGCTGTCAAATACCTTGAAGCCTTTATTTTGCGCTACGTCATTCAGTTCTGTGAATTCCATGCCGAAGCGCAGGTCCGGCTTGTCAGAACCGAAGCGGGTCATCGCTTCATCGTAGGACATGCGTGGGAATTCAGGCAGTTCGATGCCTTTCAGGGTTTTGAAAAGGTGGCGGGTCAGCCCTTCGAAGGTGTTGAGCACCTGCTCCTGGGTTACAAAAGCCATTTCGCAGTCAATCTGCGTAAACTCCGGCTGCCGGTCCGCACGCAGGTCCTCATCCCGGAAGCACTTCACAATCTGGAAGTACTTGTCAAAACCAGAGACCATCAGGATTTGCTTGAAGGTCTGCGGGCTTTGTGGCAGCGCGTAGAACTGCCCGGGGTTCATACGGGAAGGCACCACAAAGTCACGTGCCCCCTCCGGCGTACTCTTGATGAGGAATGGCGTCTCAATTTCGAGGAAGCCCTCATCCGACAGGTGCTTGCGGGTCTCAATCGCCAGGCGGCTGCGGAACATGATATTTTCCTGTACCGGCCCGCGTCGCAGGTCAAGGTAACGGTACTTCATACGCAGGTCATCGCCCCCGTCGCTTTCGGCCTCAATGGTAAAGGGAGGCACCTTTGACGCATTCAGGATGGTCAGTTCGGTGACTTCAATCTCCACTTCACCCGTTGGGATTTTATCATTTTTGGAAGTCCGCTCGGCTACTTTGCCTTTGGCTTGCAGCACGAATTCGCGGCCCACTTCCCGGGCTTTTGCCAGCAATTCAGGAGAAGAAATGTCTTCATTGAACAGCAGCTGCGTCACGCCATAGCGGTCGCGCAGGTCAATGAAAAGCATATAGCCTTTGTCGCGCACGGTTTGCGCCCACCCGCTAAGGGTCACTTCCTGGCCAACATGCGATATGCGGAGCTCTCCGCAGGTATGAGTACGGTACATGCGTTGTTTGTTTTGAGTTCAGGGATGCTTAAGCAGTGTGACGGAAATTTCTTCTCCGTCGCTAAGAAGCCACAAAAGTAGGGAATTTGCGGTGGCTGTCCTATTGGAAATTATAGTATTCTGGGGATTTTGTGGAGGCGGAGTTTCCATGCCCTGAAGGTTCTGCACAGGGGGGCTTCAGGTGAAAAGTGTTAAAGAGAGCTAAAGGAGGCATTGCGCGCGTACAGGGCTTTGAACCGGTGGAATGGCAGAAGCTTTGAGAAGAAAACTGAAATCGTAACTGAAACCAGCTGGTGTTGCAGTTTACAGCATTCGAATACTATTTTCTACCAGCTGAGTGTGTATTTGAACCACTTGATTGATTAGTCCCGGTGGGGCAGTTTACTTCCCGCGGCCTGTTCCTGTCCGAAGGATACCCATCTGTTGATGAGGCGGGTAAATGATGGAAAAGTCCGGCTGATGTACGAGTTGCCCGGATTGAATAAGCCGACCCTTGAATACGATGGTGTGACTTTTATCAGAGCAGTGGAAGTCCT
>CAZNHN010000091.1:1214-12998 GCA_964572415.1 uncultured Phaeodactylibacter sp. | reverse complement strand
GGGCGGAAATTCTCCAGGTATTGTACCTGAGTGAGCTTTGAGTTGTCTGCAACCTGTCCGCTGCATGGAATATGGCCGGAGGCTACACCCTCATCTGCATCCTGAGGGTAGCTCACCAGAGCTACTTCCCCAACTTCCTGCTTTTGGCTCGGGTCGCCCAGCATAATAGAGTAGCGGGCAGGCACAAAGCCATCCTTAAATACATAGATAAATGTTTCCCGGTTGGGCACTCCGCTGAATTCGGTATTCAGTTTGCCATTTTTCCCTAAAGTACAGGAATGGTACTTTCGTTCGTCCTTGAATTCGGAAACGAGTTCGCGCTCCTGGGTGATAAAAACCTGAGCACCGGCAGGATTACCGTAGATGCCCTCGAAGTTTCCTTTGATAACATAGGAGGTCTCTCCGGGATTAAGTGCGGAAAAGACGATCCAGCAAGCGACAAGCAGGACCGTTACGACGAGCAGGGAGTGTTTAGAAGCCATTGGGATGTTCAGTTTAGCATAGAGGTTTTCAGGTGTTGCAACCTAATATACTGTAAATCAACAGCAATGTCAATAAGCTAACGCAGAATTAGTTCAGGAATGGCTCTGATTGTGCGTTTTTAACATCTTTGATATAGAAAGGCTGTACATTCTCACGAGTGATATCGCTATCGGGCACCGAGACTTTGTTGAAGTACTGCCTGAGGTAGCCTTCCTTTTCGATAGTCAGGTTAACGTCGCGTTGAGCTTTTGGGATGGTAATGCAAATCCGGAAGTAGCCGCTGGTGTTAGAGCTATCGGTCCACTCCGGGTTGCCTTCAATGTAGACGGCTGCCCCTTCTATGCCGGCGTCTGTGAAAGCATCCCTCACTTTGCCGTCAATACAGACTTCATGGAAGTTGCGCCTGCGGTCTTTGGTATCCTGAATCCAGTCATAAACGATGTACCCGCCCATCAGGAAAAAGATAAGCCCGATCGCTCCGAAAATAAAGGTTGCAGAGTACCCCACCAGCCTCTTGCGCAGTTCGGCTTTGAGCTCTTCCCAAAAAGACTTAGGCGGTTCGGCTGTCTCCGGCGGATCCGGTTTCAGCCAGCCCATGCGTTGGAAAAAGTGGCGGAGCTTGCTCATTAAAAGAAGGTTTACCCTGAAAACGGAACCATGGTGTTTTTGGTTCCGGAGCACGCTCCGCCCTGCAATAAATAAGTGTTACAAAAAATTGAGGTGAAGAGTCAGTTTTTTGGGGCTACACCTGAGGTCTGACCCTATATTGCTACAGGTAGGGCAAAACTGATAGCAATACATAAGGCAGAGCAAAAGTACACTCCATTTCAGTATCCACCAATACGCATTTATGCGTATTTTCAAGGATTAGATCCCCGGCGTATCAAGTCTGTTTCACGGGTTTATTCAGATGAGCCCCTCCCTGACCACCCTTGCCATCAATTGGGAGGTGTTTTTGACGCCTGCCTTTTTGAGGATATTTTCTCTGTGTTTGCGAACTGTTCCCCGGGAGATAGACAAATCGATGGCAATGTCCTTAGTCTTTGCGCCCTCTGATAATAACCGAATAATTTCGAGTTCCCGCTGAGAGAATGCAGGCTTTGCCGAAGCCCGAAGATACTGACTGTCTTGGTAGACATCGATATTCGTGAAGCTTCTATTGCCATTTTGATGAAAGAAGGAGAGCTTGCGGTTGTTGTGTGTAGTTATATGGGAAATGTCAGTATGAACCCCGATCACCTTACCCAATTTGCTGGAAGACTCTAGTGTAACACCCATAGCCTGATGGAGGAATAACCGGTAGGTGCCATTACGGGTTTTCAATCGAATACAATAGCTGACTTTATATTCCAGTATTTCGTGAGGCTCGATTTCCTGAAACAGAAATTTAGAGGCTCTTGCCTCGCATTTTGTGAAAAAGTCGATGTCATCTGGATGGATAAGGCTTAAAAAATCATCTAGTTGTAGTTTACCGGGATCTTTTCCAATAAGGTCACGAAACTGTTCACTTACTTTGTTGAACTCGTAAGATCCGAAGTCGAGAATATAAAAATAAAATGGTCCGGGACAGAAGAAACCAGCTAGTTTTTGGGCCACTTCGTCCGGGTCATAATCTGTTGGCTTTTCTGCCAAATGGAGACTGTAGTCCTCCCAAACGGCTCTGATATTCTTAATACTCATTTTACTAAGGTGTATCTGAATTAGAATGCCTGAGCGCGTTTATCAGGTGAATCTACAATGTTATGGATTTTAATTGGCTTCTAAAAAAGTTGAGGCATAAACCCTCAGGGAATCTTTTACCGAACGGTTAAATACTAATTGAAGCGTGGAAGAGGATCAATCTGTAAGGAGGCTATGGGCACGGCGGTTCAGGGTATGGCGAGTAGGTCTTAATAAAAACAGGTAGCACTAAACGGATCTTGTGCCACTTTTGGTTGGAAGGACAATCCAGTCATTGCTGAATAGCTTTTCGGGAAGGGGTGCAGCCGATTAAAATAGCACTCCATTTGCCAGATTTCCCGACAAATGGAGCGAATGGCGCTTTAGGAATTCTCCTAACTTACTTCCGGTTATACATCAGCCGCTTGGTTACTGGGGCTAGCCCCTCCTTTTGCACTGTAATAAACAGCACCCCGGCCGGAATATTCAGCGCCCGCAGGTCAATCTTGAGCTGTGAATCAGCTGTTGTAGTCTGATAAAGGACCTGCCCTACCGCACTGCGGATAAGCACTCGCCCGTTGCGGTCTTCCCATTCCTTTAGCAACAGCGTAAAGCTGCCGGAAGTCGGGTTAGGGAAGAGTTCAAAGCCTGTCGCCACAGTACGGGTGCGCGTAGGGTCACTTAAGGTAACCGCCGGCCCCACTACGAAACCAGAATTTTCGTTAGCGCAAAGTGCCCGGACCCGCCACTGTACGGTAGAAGCTGGGGGCAGCCCGTTTGCCACATACATATTATCCGGGATATCCAGAGAAACCGGGTTGCCGCCAATCGGCCGGTACTGTAAACGGTAGGTACTCGCAGCCGGTACAGCATCCCAGGAGAACTGAGCAGAGGTATTCGAAAAGGCTATTGCATTAAGGTTGACCGGATCATTACAGCCCTCCTCCAGATCGCAGATGTTGTTATTGTTGTTGTCAATCAGCGTACCTGCGCAGTTGCAATCGTTGCCGTAGGTGTCATTTTCAGTACAGTCATCCCCGTCATCACAGGCGGTGCCGATGAGGTTGTCATCAAAGCCAGGGCATTGATCGTCTGCATTGCAAATACCATCGTTATCGTCATCCGGACAGGAATCGGATAAGGTCGTAAACGTCTCTACGGAAGACCAGGGAGCATTTTCTCCACTGCATAGTGCCCGAAGGTAAGCGGTACCTGCCTCAAGCCCGTCAACAATTGAGCTGCTGCTGCCGACATTCAGGCTCAACAGGTTGCTGACGGGGGCGCCTTGTTCCAGGTATTGCAACTCGTAGGTGTCCGCGGCCGGGACAACATTCCAGCTTAGTAATGCACTGCTGCTGGTAAGGTTGCTGGCTTGCAGGTTGAGAGGGGCATCGCAACTCTGTACACAGGGCGCACAACCGGGCCCACCACAATCGACACCGGTTTCCGCGCCATTCTGAATACCATCACTGCAGGTCGGACAGGCCGGACAGTCGGGGCCGCCACAGTCTATTCCGGTCTCCGCACCATTTTGGATGCCATCGTCGCAGGTTGCTGCCGGTGGATCGGTACAAAAGTCGGTGCTTTCAGAACTGCTAAATGCACCGCCGGATGCTATGACTGCGCCATCGCTATCGGTCAGGGCGTAGGATCCGCTGCCATACTGACAGCATATGCCATCGCCATAAGTATCATTGATTGTAAAGGTGTAGCTGCCACCACTGAGATTGATATTTTCGGTTACCGTGGTGCCATTGGGCAGATTGCCGTAGGTGCCTCCGGATGCGACAATGGCATTGGACGCATTAGTGACAGACCAGGAGGTTTCTTCCGGGTAGTTGTCAAGTGTAATAGACAGCGTCAGTTCAGCGGTATAGCAGGGGCAGGCATCGCAAAAGGAGCCACCGCAGTCCACGCCCTCTTCGTCCCCGTTCTGAATGCCATCGTCACAGGTAGGCGGACTGACCGGCCCACAGGCGGTAGAGTTGAGCAGGCTTTCGCGAAAACCACCGGGTTCAAATAGCGCGCGCATACGGACTTTTTGCCCGCGCGTGAAAAGGTTCATGCAGCCGTCATTGGAATAGTCCATGTAGTTTTGGAACATGTCAGGCAGGTCGCCCGCACCTTCGTTACAGCTGTTGGGACCGGGGTATGTGCAGGAGCCACCGGAATAATTGGGGCCACCAGCCCGGGGCGTGTCTCCCACCTGATCGTCTATATTACAGTTGCCATCTCCCCAGATGTGGCGCAGATTGAGATAGTGGCCTACTTCGTGCGTAGCTGTTCGGCCCAGATCAAATGGAGGCGTGGCTGTTCCGATGGTGCCAAAGTACAGATAGTCCACAACGATACCGTCGGTGCTTGCCGGGCCTCCGGGGAACTGCGCATATCCCAAGATACCACCGCTAATATCGCACACCCAGAAATTCATATACTGATCAGCGGGCCAGGCATCCTTACCACCGCTGCTGGAAAACTTGACGGTATTATTGGCGGCAAATGAAGCGTTGGAAGTTTGCGTGCGGGTCACACCATTGGTTGGGTTGCCCTGTGGGTCTATCGTTGCCAGACAGAATTCAATTTCTGAATCTGCCGCCACCGGCTGGAAATCCCCCGGGGTATCGGAAGCGTCAGGATTGAGTCGTCGGAAGTCCTCGTTCAATACATCAATTTGGCTCTGAATTTGCGCCATGCTGATGTTTTCGCTTTGGTTATTGTACACCACATGTACCACTACCGGTATAGTAATAGTCCCGTTGACGGACCTCAGGCCGGGCTGCGCCAGCATCCGGCTGGTATGCTGCTCAATTTGCTGTCTGTTTTCTTCAAATTTGGGATAAGTCTGCTGCTGTAGCTCCATGTATTCGGTGGCAACGCAGTTGCGTTGGGCTTGTGCGCCAAGGGAGAGAAATAATAAGGCAAAGAGTAGTAGAAGTAGTTTTTTCACGCTTATCCGTTTTTGTACTTTGAAGTCGCTAAACCTGTCTATCGAAAATAAGGGCTATTTGTTCAGAGATTACGCAAAAATCAGCGTTTTTCAACAGCGGCATCTGCCTGTAGTAAACATTGTGTTAGCGTATGTCGGCGGGTAAACTTTTGTAGGGCCCCCGCCCAATCGGGAAATAGGTCCTATTTAATTCCTGCACACGATAAGTCTTGAAAGGCGTAATGAAAACCGTGTCTTGCTGAAGGGGTGCCTCAAAGGCTTTCATGTCCGGGTGGACGAGCAGTGTGCGCACGTTTTGCCCGTCTGTTTGGGCGTTGGAAATCAGCAGGCTTTCGTAAGGGACGCCCCAGGACATTAGCAGGGTATCCATTGGCACTTCTGCCTCTGTGCGGAAGAACCGGTTACCGGATTCGGGGGCAGCTACTGCCTGTTCCACCCATCGCCAGCGGGCTTCGTAGGGTTGGTGGTGGATGGCGATGGTACCGAGGCGCAGTACCAGAATGCCTCCAAGAAGGTAAGCCAGGTTGCGCCCTTTGAGCCGTGGGGCGATTTCAAACAGAAAAGGCACCCCGACAAAAATACTTAGCGCCATGTAGTTGACTTCTACATAAAAGCGGTGCTCCGATTCAGGCGAACCGATGTGCAAAAGCATGAGGTACCCAAAGCAGGTCAGCCAAATCAGCCCTAGCTTGAGCCAGTGACGGCGGTAAAGGTAGAAGCCGGTAACCACCAGCAGCAAAATAGGGAAGCCGTACCAGATGGTGAGGGCGTTGTGGAGGAATTTACCGTGTGCCGGCAGGTCAAAGTAGTTCGGGAAGTAGGCGGCCAGGTTATCCGAGAAGGAACTGTATTTGGCATTGTCGTACCAGTTGGCGGAAAGCCAGGATTTCACCAACTGCACCACCGTCATGAATCCGGCCAGCATCCAGTAGGCCCACCCCTTGATTTTTGCACGAAAGTGCAGCCCAAAGTAGGCCCACAGAAAATAAAAGGAGATGAAAATCAGCGGGTGATAGTAAGCCAGCGCCACCACTGAAAATGCACTCAATGCCCACATCCAGGGTTTTTCCTGCCGGGGGTAGCGCAGCCAGTAGGCAAAAAAGACCAGTACCGCGCCCAGCCCCTGCTGTTGCTCAGATGTGGCCCAGTAAAAAGCATCATACACGATGAGCGTGTAGAGCAAGACAATCGCCCAGCCCAGGTAGTCGTTGCGCAATACCCGCACTGTTACCGTGTAGAAGGCCAAAAACAGCAGCGGAAAGGAAATGGAATAGAGGAAAGAAATCACTTCCACCGGAGCCCCCAGCTTGATGGCACTCAGCGGTAGTAACTGAACCAATGCTGAGCCAAACCGGTTGACCATCACCTGCACTGTGCCTTCATTGATCATGAGGAAGGTCTGAAAGGCAATATCCAGCATCCAGGCACGCTCCCGATAAAACAGAGCAGCAAGTACCAAAAGACCGAACATGCCCAGGTACCCCAGCCGGCGGGGCGTAGCGGATTCAAACTGAAAAAAAGTAGGCTGCTGCATGCGGCAAATATAAGGTCTTTTGTGTGACGATGGGCCGAACCAGCGTCTACAGCACCGAACAAACTTGTCAAACTTCCCGACAAGAAGTATATTGACCGGCAAAGTACACACCCAATGAGCACAACGGCCCGTAAGTTTGGCACTGCACCTGTTTTTTTTACCGCTATTTCGACCATCCTTGGCGCAGTTATGTTCCTGCGTTTTGGCTTCGCGGTGGGACAGGTGGGGCTGTTGGGCACCATCGCCATTATCCTCATCGGACACGCCGTAACAATACCCACGGCTATGGCCATCGCCGAGATTGCAACCAACCAGAAAGTAGAGGGTGGGGGAGAATACTACATCATTTCCCGTTCGTTTGGTCTGGTGATCGGTTCTTCCATTGGTATTGCCCTGTACTTTTCTCAGGGGATTAGTGTGGCGTTTTACATTATTGCCTTTGCCGAGGCTTTCACTCCTCTGATTGAATACCTGAAAGAAACCTACCACTTTTCGCCGGCAGTGGAGTGGTTGCTGGATAAAAAACAGACCGTCAGCATCCCGGCGCTTGTGCTTTTGACCTTGGTGGTGCTGTCTAAAGGTGCCGACCTGGGTGTGAAGATGCTTTACTTTGTAGTCGCTACCCTGGGCATCGCGCTGGTTGCTTTCTTTGCCGGGCAGACAGAATACAGCCGGACTACACCCCTTGATCCGTTTGCCAATGTACAGTCTTACCAGGAACCGGTGGTTAATCCGGTGCAACCTGCAATTGACTCTGCCACGCTACCTTTCCAATTGGATACCACCGCCGGTACAGCACCGGTCAATCCCAATGTACCTGAACTCCGTGAGGCACCAGCTGATCCTCCGGTTCAGGAGAGGGGCACTTCTCCCATCGTGGCCCTGAGCTTCTTTTCCGTTTTCGCTATTATCTTCCCGGCCTTTACCGGCATGACGGCAGGGGTGGGCCTTTCCGGTGACCTGCAGAATCCGGGGCGTTCCATCCCGCTTGGTACGCTTGCGGGTACACTTACAGGCATGGTCGTTTACGTATTTATCGCTTACAAGCTGGCTGTGTCGGCAAGCCCGGAGCATCTGGCAGACACAAGCCGCCTGGTGATGGGCGATATCGCCTGGCAGGGCTGGTGGCTGGTTCCCGTAGGCCTGGCGGCAGCTACAATCTCCTCGGCTATCGGGTCTATTCTGGTGGCCCCGCGTACCTTGCAAGCTATTGCCAGAGATCAGTTGATTCCTTCCAAGTTTGTGAATTTCTGGTTGTCCCGGGGGCGGGGAAAGAACGATGAGCCTTTTAATGCCACCGTGGTAACCGTAGTGGTGGCTTTCGTCTTCATCATGATGGGCGGGTTGGATGCCGTGGCGGAGATCATCTCCATGTTTTTTATGGTGACTTATGGCTCTCTGTGCCTGATTTCCTTCCTGCAGCACTTTGCCGCTGACCCATCCTACCGCCCTACGTTCCGGTCCCGCTGGTACATTTCCCTGTTTGGGGCCATAGCCTGTTTTGGACTGATGTTTTTTATGAATGCGGGTTATGCCATCATGGCGCTGCTGTTCATGGTAGGTATTTACCTGCTGGTCAGCCGCTTCAATCCGGACAAGAAAAATATTGCGATCATTTTCCAGGGCGTGATTTTCCAGATTAGCCGGCAATTGCAGGTGTTTTTGCAGAAAGCCGACAAAGAGCAGACCGGTAGCTGGCGCCCTTCCGCAGTTTGTATTTCTGAACACTCCTTCGATCGCCTTGCGGCCTTTGATATGCTCCGGTGGATTGCGCAGCGCTATGGTTTTGGCACCTATATCCACAAGATCAATGGCTACCTGTCGCGCAGTACCTATCAGGAGGCGAGTGCTTCAAAGGTCCGCCTGATCAAAATGGCAGAGGCTACAGACAGCAATATTTATATCGATACCCTGACGAGTCCGTCTTATACCTCGGCGGTGGCGCAGGTCATTCAGCTGCCGGGTATTTCCGGCACCGAGAACAACCTGCTGCTTGTGGAATTCAGCAAAGTGAAACCAGATAACCTGGAGGACATCGTAGACAACTTTAAGCTCATCAAATCGGTTGATTTCGACCTGGTCATTCTTGGAAGCTCGGAACGGGGCTACGGGTTAAAGCAGGGCATCCACATTTGGATTACCTCTAACGACTATGAGAATGCCAACCTGATGATACTGTTGGGTTATATCATCCTGGGGCACCGGGAGTGGAGCCGCGGGCAGATTAAAATTTTCGCCCTTTATCCGGAAGACAATGTCGAGTCAGAGCGGGAGCGCCTGTCCACTCTGATCGAAGCCGGTCAGCTGCCAATTTCCAAGCATAACATCGAGGTTATTCCGCGTAAGCCGGATATTGACCCCAAGGTGATTATCTCCGAAAAGTCTAAGGATGCCGACCTGACCATTATTGGGTTCCGTGACGGACCGGTGAAGCATCAGGGTGCAGAGCTGTTCACAGGGTACGAGGAGATTGGGAATACGCTCTTTGTTAATGCGGCTTCCCAGATACGGATTAAGTAAGGGGCAAGATAATCCTTAGACTTTCGTTTTATTCCCGAATACAACGATTATGACAATTCCCACGCTGATAATCCTTCTCCAATTCTGGTTTTGGGTACAGCCGGCTGCTTCCGGCTGCCCTATCGCAGAAGTGAAGCTTACCGGGCGGGCACCCTGTCAGAATCAGGAGACGCTGGACTGGACCGATGATCAATTCTACGGTGAGATAGCAGTCACTTTTACCGATTACCCCTCAACCGGGCTGCTGCGGGTGGAGGGCGAGCACCTGTTGCAGCCTGTGGAGATAACTGTTGACGCATTGAGCGGGGACAGTTACACCTTTACAAAAGTGCCCATTCGGGCCACGGAAAGGGAAACCTGGCTATCGCTAATGGCTTCCTTTACGGCATTAGACAACTGCCGCTTCCGCAACCGCCGGGCGGGGCGTACCCGTGAGCAATGCTCGGTCTGCCCGGGGCCACGGGGAACCACCGGCGGACCCTATCCCAACTGCTGGCCACAGGAGGAGACAGAAGCATCCTGCGAGCAGTCCATCAACTATGCTCCTGACCCAGACTACCCGGATTTGACACCCGTGCGTTACATGCAGGCCATTGTCCACATTTTCCAAAAGGAACACCCCGACAGCCTGGGACAATGGGTACGCCATCCCGATGATCCCGGCAACTTCACAGCGGAACACATTGATATTATCCAGTCTTGGTTTGATGACCCCAAAGGAGCCAATGGCTTGCTCAGTAACCTCTGCGATGACCCTACGGATGGCTCCCCTCACATGACTGATGCCCGCATTCGGCTGCTCAATACGGCCACTATCGGTAAGGATGTCTTCTTTCATCCCGATAATAAAGGGTGGGGCATAGGCTTCTCCGGCTGTAAACCCGGCGGCTACCAGTACTGGTATCAGGTGGATGACCGCTACCTGAAAACGCCTGACCCCGCGCATCCTAATTATACGGCCCTGATTGCACCGGAAACACAGCATGCTTTCCATATTTTCATCACAGGAGGCAAGTGGATGCCCGAGCCGCCCGGTGATCCCCGCATACCTGATGAGAATGATTGCTACTGGCCCTGTGGGGGCGGGCTGACTTCCTCTATGGGCTGTCAGCGTGGACGGGTGCCCGACTACCCTGCGCAGGCATTGTTTGGCACCTATAACATCTGGCGGCACGGCAATACGCCAGGGGAGCAAACCTGCGAAGTGGATTATCCCGGTTCTGATGCCGGTTTGGGAGAGGGGCTGCTTGGAGAAATCTTTCATGTGCTTTCTCTGGACCATATCAGTCCTCTGCAGGCCCACAAAAAGCACGCCGATGGAGGCGATGGCTGCTCGGATACCCCCTGGAAGTCTGATTATAACCGGCTGGGGTGCAATTTTCAGAAACGTTGTGCTCTGACGCAGTGTCAGATTGGCCGTATGCATCACTTCTTTGCGGCACTGGAACCTGACTTTGAGCGCTTTCCGGATGGGGAAGGCGGGTTTACGGTTGATCCGGTGCCCTGTAGTCCGACAGCAGAAGATATGGTGATTCCCACAGGGGCGGACATCGTGTGGAGCAGTCCCCGTGAATTGCGCTCCGGACTGGTCATCTCCTCCGGCGCCCGGCTGACCGTGCAGTGTGGTTTGAGCCTACCGGCAGGGGCAACGATCAGGGTAGAGGATGGGGGCGAATTTATTCTGGAAAGCGGCAAAGTACATACAGATTGTCTGGATGACAGTATACAGGCGCTGCAGGTTGCCGGCCGGGTGGTGCTGGAGCCCGGTAGTGTACTGGAAAATATCGAACGGGTGGAAGTCCAGGGTACAGGTTTGGCAAAGGCATCCCGTACCACTTTTGTAAACTGTGGTTTACCGGATGGGATGTTCTGTGGGCAGGATGGGAATACCTGTGAGTGATTGCGGCACTCGCCCGGCGTACTGACCAGAAGCACACGAAAAGTGCACCGGGTGAATGTCCATGACATGGCTTGGTTTAGTGCACCCGGTTAGGCTACCTTGAAACCCTTTAACCTTGAATACCTTATCCTTAGACCCGCAACTCCTGGCACTGCGGGCAGTAATAGGTCGAGCGCCCCGCCACTTTGTCGCGCTGCAGTTCAGTGCCGTCTTTGGGGCAGGTGCCGCCTTTATCGCGGTGGTTCCATAGCCACTCTTCGGGGTAATCCGGGTAGACGGCATCGAGGGCGACAGCTTTCTGGAGAATGGCCTGCATATTTTGGAACATCGCCCGCTGCTCTTCTTCACTCAGTAAGCCTATAATGGAAGCCGGGTGGATGCCCTGCTGCCAGCACACCTCATCCACGTAGAGGTTGCCCATGCCAGCCAGGTACTTTTGGTTGAGCAGGAAGCCTTTGATGGTGCCCTTGCGGCCGTTGGCCATTTCCAGGAAGTCGGCTTCCTGGAGGACAAGGGCATCTTCGCCCAGATTCTTTTTGGCGATAAAGGCGTCGAGGTCCTCTACATAGTGGATGCGTGCCAGTTTGCGTGGGCAGTCGAAGCCAAGGCGCCCGCCGTCTTCAAAATCGAAGGCAAAGCGTTCGTATTTGGGTTGGTCGGCGGGGTCATCGTAATAACGGAAGCGGCCGCTCATGCCAAAGTGGAAGAGGACGTGGTCGCCATTGTCCATTTCCGCGAAAA
>CAZNHN010000091.1:0-1204 GCA_964572415.1 uncultured Phaeodactylibacter sp. | reverse complement strand
CGGCGCGTCTCCTGACCGAGGTCGTCCCAGGGCTGGTGGAGGGCCACCTGGTCGAAGTGGTTTTTCTTGGCGTTGACTTCTGGTAATTCCGGCATGTTTTTATGGCTTTGAAAATTCGGAACTCCAAAAAGCGGGCAATTGTTGCGATTTTGTACCTTCACAGGCAGAAGTGTAGCTCAGACCACTCTATGAAAGCGATTATTGACCGGTACCGGGACTCCATTATTCAGATTGCCACGCCGTACAGCACGGGCACGGGCTTTCTTTTGCCTGATAAGCAGCTGGTGGTGACCAATAACCACATCGTGCAGGACAATCGGGAAGTGGTGGTCCGGGGCGACCGCCTCCCCAAGCAACTGGCTACGGTGGTCTACGCCGACCCTAAGTACGATCTGGCTTTTTTGCGCATGCAAGACCCCTTTGATGTGGCGCCTGAAGCAGTAGCTCTGGGCAATGATGAAAAGCTGACGGAGGGAGATGTGGTTGTCTCTATCGGGCACCCTTTCGGACTGGAGTTTTCGATCACGCAGGGCATCATTTCCAATGCCAACCGGGAGGTGGAAAACGTTCGTTACCTGCAGCACGATGCCGCGCTTAATCCGGGAAACAGCGGTGGCCCGCTGATTGACCGGCAGGGGACTATTGTCGGGATCAATACGCTGGGTGTGGAACAGGGGGATAACATCGGATTTTCCCTGCCGGTCCGCTACCTAAAGCGGGCGCTGTCGGACTATCAGGCGGCCCTTCCAGGTGTAAAAGCGCGTTGTGAGGCTTGTGATAATGTGGTGGCAGAGCAGGAAGTGGAAAACGATCAGTACTGCCCGCACTGTGGGGCGAGCATATACCTCCCGTCCTTTGCCGAGGTGTACGAGCCTGTGGGGGTAGCGGAAAGTATTGAGGAGTTGCTGGTGGAAATCGGCCAGGATGTCCGCCTTTCCCGGCGGGGCCCCAACAACTGGGAGATCATAGAGGGCAGCGCCCGAATCAATATTATCTACCACGAGGATACGGGCCTCATTATGGGGGATGCTTATCTGTGTGCCCTGCCAAAGACGGATATTAAACCCATTTATGAGTTCCTGCTACGCGAAAATTATGAAACGGAGGGCCTGTCCTTTAGCATCAAAGACCAGGATGTGGTGCTCTCGCTGTTGATTTTTGACCGCTATCTCAACCTGAGCACCGGTATGAAATTGTTCCGCCA
>CAZNHN010000090.1:0-20173 GCA_964572415.1 uncultured Phaeodactylibacter sp. | reverse complement strand
GGGTTAGATTTGATTTCAATCAGCAGTTCTCGTTCATCGCTTTCACTGAGTTCGTTGTCTAGGTACATCGTAACTTTTCTAACGAGTTCCTGATAGTTCTGATCTCTCATTGTGATACGTTTTTTACTGTTGGGTAGTCCGCCCGGTAAACGTAAAACAGAGGCTCCGCCAGGATAGCACCGGCACACCATCCGTACTCACCGGATGCGGGCACGGTAGCGTATATAAAGATCGGTGGTTGCAGATAAGGCGTTGCATCTCTTTGCGTTTAAGAATACCGGCAATGAAGCCTGAGTGCCACGCACAACAGGCTCCACCAACGGACTACTTTGAGTAGTAGGTTAACGAATTATTTGCGCTTGTCTTTGTAGCCCAAAGACTCGGCGTATGTTCTCAATTGTTCTTTTAGCATATTTCTGGCCCGGTGCAGTCGGGAACGAACCGTACCAATAGGAATATCCACAATTTTGGAAATCTCCTCGTACGTGAACCCCTCCACATCGCATAGCAGAATCACCACACGGAAGTCAACTGGCAACGCGTTTATAGCGTTGGTCACCTCATCTCCCATCATGCCCTGAAACATCTCTTCCCGCAAATCATTGTAGGAAGTCAGGCTCGAATCCTCCTCATCGTGGTAATTGATGATCTCCTCATAGTCAACCTGTGTAGGCTGCTTGCTCTTCTTCCGGTATTGATTGATGAAAGCATTCTTGAGGATGCGGAACAGCCATGCCTTGGCATTCGTGCCGGCATTATAGCTATCGATAAAACGATAAGCTTTGAGATAAGTCTCCTGTACCAGATCGTTAGCGTCCTCCTCATTATAGGTCAGGTGGTACGCGAAGGTGTACAGGGCATCAATCTGAGGCAGAAATTCTTCCTCGAAAACGTTGCTGTTCGAACTGCTCATCGTTGTTATTTCCTTCGTCTGTACCATAAAGATAGCATTTTTGGGCAATCAGCAAATTTCGGGACGTTGTAAATCCACTTGGTTTTGTCCCAGGCAGAAAGCACTGAAATTAATGCTTCTGCCGCTTCCTGCCCTTCACACGACCATCAACTGAGATCGGAAAAAAAAAGTTTCCCGGACCGGAAAAAAAGTCAGCGCTCTGTTTCAGATGCCCGAAACAAAAAACACGCGGGAACCATTTTGGGAGGCTATTGTTTCACCCTTGCTGAGTCAAATACCTTAAGTTCTGATAATCCCAGCCTCATTTTTCTGGACAAAACCACGATTTTTATGACCTTTACAAGCAAACCCTTAGATGTGGACACATTATCTCCAAAGGAAGACCCTACTGCTTCATCCAGAAAGCGTGACCATATTGAACTGGCGTTCCGCTCCCAGGTGGAAAGCGGCACCCTGGACCAGCGTTTCTACTACGAGCCCCTCCTGTCCGGGCACCCGGAACGTGGCAGCCTGAAAAGCTTCTTATTCCTGGGCAAGAAGATGCGTGCACCGGTTTGGGTATCGAGCATGACCGGAGGGACGGAATGGGCCAACACCATTAACCACAACCTGGCACAGGCTTGTAAGGAATTTGGCATGGGCATGGGGCTCGGCTCCTGCCGGTCATTACTATACAGCGATACCAGTATGCCGGACTTCGATGTCCGCAGTAAAATTGGCGATGATTTGCCCTTGTTTGCCAATCTCGGCGTTGCCCAACTGGAAGAGCTGATCGATAAAGGCGAAGTTTACCGGGTGCAGGAATTGCTGGATAAATTGCAGGCTGATGGCCTTATTATTCATGTCAATCCCATGCAGGAATGGCTACAGCCTGAAGGGGATCGGTTCGTGCGCCCATCCCTGGAAATTATAAAAATCGTTCTCGAAAAAGCCACTTATCCGGTTATTGTAAAGGAAGTAGGACAGGGAATGGGGCCGGAAAGCCTCCGGCAACTGATGCAGCTTCCTCTGGCAGCCATTGACTTTGCTGCCAACGGAGGTACCAACTTCGCACGCCTGGAAATGCTGCGGGGAGACAAAACCAAAGCTGCCATCTACGAACAACTGGCACATGTGGGGCACAGCGCTGCCGAAATGACCCTAATGGCGAATGATCTTCTCGAAGAACTCGGTGACAAAGCCCTCTGCCGACAGTTTATCATTTCGGGCGGCGTCCGCAATTTCCTGGACGGCTATTACCTGACACAAAAACTTAAAGCACCATCTATATACGGGCAGGCCTCTGGATTTCTGCGGCACGCCCGCGGCAGCTACGAGGAACTACAGGCCTATGTGGCCGCCCAAATAGAAGGCCTGGAACTGGCTAACGCCTTTCTTCGGGTACGATAAAAAGCGAATTAAGCGGTGTCCGCACCGCTACTTTAACCTATAAGCATGCAGGATAAGATGATTTCAGGCTTTTCACGCCTGTCCAAGGAAGAAAAGCTCAACTGGGTGGCAGAACAGTTTTCTGATAACCCACAGGAAACCATTGAGGCACTAAAAAGCTTTTGGCACGCTGATACAGAACAACAGCGTGTTTTTGATGGCTTCAGCGAAAATACGGTCAGTAATCACTTCCTCCCCTTTGGCATAGCCCCCAACTTCATCATCAATGGCAAGCCGTACGCTGTTCCAATGGTGATCGAAGAAAGCTCCGTAGTGGCTGCTGCATCGAGTGCCGCCAAGTTCTGGTCAAAACGGGGTGGGTTTCATGCCAAAGTGCTGTCTACCCGTAAAGTCGGGCAGGTCCACTTCAGCTGGACCGGCGACGGAGCAGCCCTTAAAGCTGCCATGCCTGAAATCGAGCAACAACTTCGGGAAGACACCCGCCACATTACCACTAATATGGAAAAGCGGGGCGGAGGCATTCAGGAAATCGAGCTGGTAGACCTCACGACCGAAGAGCCCGGTTATTACCAACTGCGGGTCACTTTCGAAACCTGCGACTCCATGGGCGCCAACTTCATCAATTCCGTATTGGAAGAATTTGGCATGAGCCTGCAGCAGCTGGTGTCCACCCATGAAGTTCTTCGCCAGGAAGAAGCCTCCCTTGACATCATCATGGCTATTCTCTCCAACTATACACCCGAGTGCGTTGTCCGTACCTGGGTGGAATGCCCGGTGGAAGCCCTGGAAGCCGCTGGCCAAAACATGGATGCAGATACCTTTGCAGAGAAGTTTGCCAAAGCCATCCGCATTGCGCAGATCGACCCGTACCGGGCTACCACGCATAACAAAGGTATTTTCAACGGTATTGATGCGGTGGTCCTGGCTACCGCCAATGACTTCCGGGCCATCGAAGCCTGCGGCCATGCCTATGCTGCACGGGACGGGCGCTACCGCAGCCTCAGCAACTGCACCGTAAAGGATGGGGTATTCAAATTCTGGATGGACCTGCCTCTGGCGGTGGGTACCGTGGGTGGGCTGACCCGCCTCCACCCTATCGCCCGGCTCTCTTTGGATATGTTGGGCCATCCAAGTGCAGAAACCCTGATGATGATCATTGCCACAACCGGGCTCGCACAAAACTTTGCCGCCGTGCGCTCACTCGTCACCACGGGCATTCAAAAGGGGCACATGAAGATGCACCTGCTTAATATTCTCAATCACCTCAAGGCTACACCGGAAGAGCAGGAACAGGCAACCGCCTTCTTTGCCGACAAGGTCGTATCCTTTACTGCCGTGCGAGACTACATCAAACAAAGCCGGAACGACCGCCTGGTACCCGAACACTTTTTGAAGAAATAGCAAAACCTAACGACCATCGAACAAGCGATTCACACCAACGGCAAGGTCCTCCTGACCAGCGAATATGCCGTACTCGACGGTGCACTGGCGCTCGGACTGCCACTCAGCCGTGGTCAGTGGCTTCGCGTAAGAACCGCACCACAAGCCGCGCACCACAGCTGGCAAAGCCGGCTAATGAATGGTACAACCTGGTTTGAAGGCAGATTTGCTGCCGGCGGGATGCTTCTGCAAGCCAATGATTTACAGACCGGCAAGCGCCTGGAGACCATCTTCCAGGGCATCGAAAAGCAGCGCCCCGGCTTCTGGAGCAACCAACCCTACCTTGCCTTTGAAACGCAGCTGGAATTCCCCCGCGAGTGGGGCCTGGGCAGCAGCTCCACCCTGATTGCCGCGATCGCCCGCTGGGCTGGCGTCGACCCCTTCCAACTGCTGGACGACACCTTCGGCGGGTCAGGCTATGACATCGCTTGCGCCAATAGCCAGCACCCGGTGCTTTTCCAGCGTCGGCAGGGACAGCCCTCTTATGTGGAAATCCCCTACGTTCCCAACTTCGCAGACCACATCTGCTTTGCCTTCCTGGGCCATAAGCAGGACAGCCGGGCGGGCATTGCCCGGTACCGCAGCCGGGGCAGTGGCACCGAAAAGCTCCGCGACCGCCTTTCGGAGCTGACCCTGCTCCTCCTACAGGCACGTACTCCCGCCGAAGCCACGCTCCTGCTGGAAGAACATGAAGCACTGCTTTCCACCACATTGGGCATCCCTACGGTCAGGGAGAAACACTTCCCTAATTTCCCGGGCATCGTTAAATCCCTCGGGGCATGGGGAGGCGACTTCGTAATGGCTATCAGTGAAAAGCCGGTACAAGCCGTTCAGCAATATTTTAAGGTCAAGGGCTTTGAAACAGTCTTTAGCTATCAGGAATTTGTTTAGTCTAGCTGCGGCGTGCGCTGAGGCATAATCAATTTATGCTCCTGATTCGGGATGCAGTTATTGAGCTTTTGCAGTACTTGCTGCAGTGCAGGTGCGAATGGCTTATCAAAGGAATAACAGACTTTAGTCTTCCCTTTGTAGTCAATTTTCAATTCCGTTTTGAGCGTGGGGCGGGCAACCGGGGTGTAGGCTACACAGTCCGTCCCTACTGACATCAGCCGGTTGCGCTCAGCCTCCCGGACGATATCATTGTAGCATGCTTTGCTCAGGGTGTAGTTAGCCGCGGCTTCTGCTTCCGGGTCATCAAATCCCTCAATGACAATGGTCAGGGCTTCGCCCTGCATGCGGTAAACGCGCAGTTGCTGTCGCGGAAACTCCTCCGGCTGCACCGTCTGCCGGATGTCTAGGTAGAAAACGCCGGAAAGTGGCGGTTCCTCCTGGCCGTACAGGGAAGAAGAGGCAAGAAAAAGCGCGATCAAAACAGTGCAACAGTATTTCATTCTTCGGTTTTCTGTCAAAACGTTCCGGTCAATGCCCATGTTCGGCTACAGGATTTGCCCGATACCTTGGGCAATTTGGGAATACTTCTTATTTTTGGCTCCGAACGGGATGGCAGCAGCCACCTGACGGCAATCAATAACAGAATCAACAACCGAGATATGGAAGCGAATGCAGAAAATAAATCAACGGCCATGGACTGGATCCTTTTCCTGGTATCCACTGCTGTGGTCATCTTAATGCTGATCTTTATGAACGAGTGGTTTTGGGTCGCACTGCCCTTCTCCCTCACCTACCTGGTGAAGGCACTGCGCGCGATGTAAAGACCGCTTCAGCATTGAAGAGACCGGAACAGCCGGCTTTCCTGTGGGGGAGGCTGGCTGTTTTGTTTTTTGGAGGCATTTTTTTCACGATTAATACTGCGTTTAAAGCCCAGATCGACCTTCTCGTCTCCCGCCTCTACAAGCTGAGCTGGGCGGAGGCGAAGCTGGTGGACCCGGCCTTTGGGATGGGGGAGGCGGAGTATGAGGCGGTGGAGGTCTGAAACAATAAGGCATGGCCAAAAGGCAGTCAAAGAGAAAGCAGGTGCGCCCCCTACAGGGTCGGGCATACCACTTCATTGCCCGTTCAACTGATATTTGACGCCTACAGCGTCAGGGGCTTACCCACAGCAGCACTGGTTTTCCTGGCTAGCAAAAATGTATCCCTCAACTGTAGCTCCGCAACCCCTGGTATAGTGGGAGAACCTGCCGGACCCCGGTAAAGACCGGGGGAAAGCGCCCCGACAAGGCTAGCCCTCCTTGCTTTATTGCCCCAAAAGATTTAATATTGTTGTATCCCTGTGGCCATTACAATCATCGGTCACTTCCCCAACTTGCAAAATAGACTCATTCGCCTTTGTGGCCTCGCATGGGCTTAATCCTATTTTGTATGGTTGTCAAAAAGGAGCCGCCGCGGTTGATACCGACGGATAAAAGAAGCTGGGAGCGTTATGTGATATTGCTGATACTGTTGATTGGCAGCACTGCTCTGCTGTTTTACGGGAGCGATTTCGCTAAACTTTCACCTGAAAGAAGGCAAAAGCTGGAAAAGGAGCTGGAAGAGCTTGAGAATGCGGAACAGTATGCCTTGGTTGCCGCAATAGATGGATGGTATCCTTGTTTTCACTGCAAAAACACAGACCGCATATTTCTCCTTAAAAGTGAAGTTTGGAAGTATGGCGTAACCAGAAAAGGTGAAAAAGAAAGGTATGGCACTGGACTTCTAGATCGCCGATTAATTTATACCATTCAGTATACAGGTCAACTTCAAGAGTGCTTGAAGCAAGAAAAGATTAAGATTTATACGTATGCATTACTTCCGGAGAACCTTAAAAGACAACATCCATTAATACGTCCACCTGGGAACAAACGAGATACTTAAATGAAAACTACCACCACCCGTACCTTCCGCCTCGGTCTCATGGTCGAAGAAAAAGATCTCCCAGCCATACACGATAAGTTCAATAAGCTGGAAGATGATCTGAATGTAATCGTTGGAGAGGAACAGTTGCCTACGATTTACGTGACCTTAGATCTCCGCAAATACCCCGCAGAAGATAGCTTGGAATTGACAAAAGGGAAAGTAATACTGCATTTATGCTTGCAGGGTATGGAGCTGACTAATTTTCGTTCGGAGGTAGTCGGACAGTTGACTAAATGGCTAGATGGTGTGGAAGGCATTCCTGAACTGTTGACCGATAAGATAATGCTACTCGGGGATACATAATACACCAATAGGAACCAGCCTAATTAATCATTGGTCTTTGTAAGATCACAAGGGAAGAATTCCTGTTTTTTATGATTTTCACCACCCGCACTTTCCGCCTCGGCCTGATGGCCGAAGAAGCTGATTTGAAATTTGTCCCTGATGCCCTGACGGAGCTGGAAGATGATTTCAATACCGCAGCACAAGGATTGACCCTGCCTGTTTTATACGTGGTTATTGACCTTCGTATCAATAAAGACAGAGACACCTTTGACTGGGATGAAACCCAAATAGCATGGTATATACCTGTCGAACGGGAGAATGCTTCTGCTGAAAGATTCCGGCAGGCGGTGATCAGGCAGGTGCTGGAGCAATTACAGGAGTGGGAGGAGGTGCCTGCTGCGCTGACCGAAAGGATAAAAAAGCTCAAAGGCGCGTAACCGAAACGAACGTATTACCAAAAGTTGTACCTGGTGGTCTGTCAAGTGTTGATTCAGGGGTTGATCGGGAGCGAATTTTTGAGGCTAATTAACCTGTCCTTAACCACGAAACTGGGTTTTGGGAACAGAGAAGCACACAGAAGTTTTTCAAAAGTAGTATTTTGTAAAAGCTCAAAGACGCCGCAATGAATACAAATCATTCCTACCATACTGTTTTTATTGATCATTCTGTGCTCAATTCCGTAAAAGAAGGGAAGTTTTACACGACTATCAGACTCGGTGACCAGCTATTTCTATTCGATGAAAATGGAAAGCGGACTTTGATATCAGAGCCGGAAGTCAGGTGGAAAAATGCCGATGAAGTGGTAATGATTGCAAAGATTAAAGCCTCTCATTTGGATTCGGTTATTGAAGGGAATATTTATCGTGTTTTTAATGATGAGGTCAATGATGAACGCTATATCATTGATGAAAGCGGCGAGAGAGTTTTGTTTGATAAGATGATTTTTAAGTATGACTTGATATGACCGTAGTTCTGACTCCCCTGCTTTCCGCTATAGTATCTCCGGTCATGATGGGAGGAATCGCTGTTGGAGGGATAATTGTTCTTGCTTTTTTATGGGGAGTAAAAAAATAGAGAAAAGGGGGAAAGGGACAAAAAATGAATAGCCACCCTACGCCATCTTCCGAGAAAGCAGCACCGAAGCAAAATCACATTCCGGATCCTCCGGTACAAAGTCAAGGATCGTCATACCAAGGTTATGGAGTACTTCCTGATACGCTGCCTGCGAAAGGCTGCTGTGGTAGACCGGTTGCCTGCCCACGCGCCCGGTGACTTCCCCTGCATCAGGGCCCACGGTCAGCAAGAGCGAGCCTTCCGGTTGCAAATGTTGGACAAACCGTGCCAAAGTTGCGCGTTGCTCAGCGGGCGTCAGGTGAAAAAAGCTATGCCAGCTGATGATGCCCTGAAAGAGTTGTGGCAAATCCAACGCCCGCATGTCCATCCGGTACCAGGTGCTGTCCGGGAAGCGCACTTTCGCCAGCTCAACCATAGGCGCTGCGAAGTCAATACCCGTGACTTTATAGCCCTGCTCTATGAAATAACGCCCGATTGGCTCCCCTCCCCCGCAACCGGCATCAAGAATAGCCGCTGATGCAGGCAACAGATCCTCAAACCGGCGAAGCCATTTCCTTTCGAACAGTAAACGGCTCCGCCCGGCATCATACTGTAAGCCATACTGCTCGTAAACGCTTCTTGTTTTTGCGGCGAGTGCTCTGAGATTTGCGTTTTTGTCCATGTTTTTTTTTTGTAGTTGGACGCTTGCACGGCCTGTTTGCTATTCTAACTGTACAGCTCCCGGAATTCGCATGGCCCGAATTTCAAAAGAGCATCAGGATGGAAAAACAGCAGTACGAACGCAATACCCGACAACAGAAGAGGTCCGCCCGGGCAGCAGTCCTGACGGCTTACAGTTTTTGTCCGATGTAGAACACATAGCCAACGTACTGCTTAAACCGGTCGTACAATTCAGCTTCTGCCCGGTCATTTTCAATAAATGCCTTCACAGCGGGGTTGCCGGCGTGCTTTTTCAGGAAAGCCTCCCGCACCGGTACTTGCGGCGCATAGTAATGGTCAGTCCAGCAGGATTCCGGGATAACAAAGGCCGCTTTAGGCGCATAACCCGCAGCCTCCAGCTGAGCCAGTTTAGCGGAAGCGGTGTTGATCTCCGGGTAAGCAGTATACCAGTAATCCTGAAGCTCTGCGGGACGCTCCTGTGTCAGCCATGTCAACTCTGATACTGCCAGGTAACCCCCTGTTTTGAGAAATGCCCGCCATTCCCGAAGACCGCGCTCGAAACCCATGTTGTAAATGGCCCCTTCTGACCAGATCATATCCAGGGAATCAGGCTCAAAGGGTAGTTCCTCCATACTGCCTACGATGCCCTTCACCCGATCATTCAGGCCAGCCTGAGCTGCATTGGTATTGAGCCGTTCAATAAAAGCAGGTAAGAGGTCCAGGGCTGTAATGTGACTACCGGTCAGATGTGTTGCCAGCAGGAGGGTATGCGCTCCGGTGCCGCACCCGATGTCCGCCACATGGGAAATGTGGCTGTGATCCCTCACAAAACTAAGGGCTTTCAGTGTGGTCTCAGGACTGCCAGGCCCCTGCCGTTCCAGTACAGCATAGTATTCATTGATCAGTTCTAAATCCAGTTCCGGAACAGGGGATTGTGCTTCACTCATTGGATGGTATTATGGGTTGTCGACACCGTTTGCCGCTTTTTGATCCAGGAACCAGTGCAACTGCCCATGGGCAGGCTGTACATGCGCCGCCGGATAATCAGCTGCTTCGGGTTCCTTATTGAGAATGGCGGAGACCTTTCCTGCCTTGCTTCGACCGGTGACGAGGAAGGCCACTTTCCGGGCATTATTAAGCACCTTTCCCGTAAGGGTGACCCGCTCCTGCCCACTTACCGGATGCTGTGCCAGGGCACAAACCTCATTTGCATTAAGCAAATCCATCTGATGAGGGAAAATCGACGCGGTATGCCCGTCTCCGCCCATACCCAGCATGATGAGGTCGAATACCGGCCAGCCATCCTTAACGGGGAGGCATTCTTTTATTTCTTCGCCGTAGCGGCCGGCTTCAGCTTCCGCCGGCAGCTCGCCGCGCAACCGGTGAACGTTGCAGGATGGCACGCCTACCGGGGTTAGGAACAAGTCATCTGCCATCTTGAAATTGCTCTCCTCTTCGTCGGGAGGCACACAGCGCTCATCGCCCCAGAAAAAGTGTACCTTTTCCCAATCGATACGGTCCTGGTATTCCTCTGTCCAGAGCCGGAACAGAACAGCCGGGGTGCTCCCTCCTGAAAGGGCGATGTTCACCGGGGCATCTTTCCCGGACAGCCATTTCTCAAAAAACTCAGCAAAGTCGCGGGCTACCTGCCCGGCAGTATCTGCAATGTGGATGTGCATATGGCTTTAGGTTTTTGTGTGTTGCTAAAGTTCGCAAAAATTCCGGGAGTCTGTCAAATTACGGCAGGGGTTTCGCCAGCTTACCCGGTCACCTTCGATGAGGTTGTCCGCTACATCTGGCCCCCAGGTGCCGGCCGGATAGCCGTATAATTTGATGTCCGGGTCGTTCTTCCAGGCGTTCAGGATCGGGTCCACAAAGCGCCAGGCTTCTTCCACACTGTCGCCACGGGCATAGAGGGTGGCGTCCCCCTTAATGGCATCAAGAATCAGGCGTTCGTAGGCTTCGGGGACATGGGCATCGGTGAGGTCGGAATAGTGGAAATCCATCTCCACATTCTTGACGTTGAAGCCGGCCCCGGGCACTTTCATACCAAATTGAAGGAGCAGGCCTTCGTCAGGCTGAATCCGCATAATCAGCTGATTGTTCATGTTCATCATTTCTTCATTGCTGCGGAACAAATGATGGGGAGGTGATTTAAAATAAACCACCACCTCGGTGGCTTTGGTAGGCAGGTGTTTGCCGGTACGGATGTAAAAAGGTACGCCCGCCCAGCGCCAGTTGTCGATAAAGAACTTCAGGGCAACGTAAGTTTCTGTCATGGAATCATCTCCCACGCCTTTTTCTCCCCGGTAGCCCTTGATTTGCTTTCCACCAATATTAGCCTCAATGTACTGCCCCCGGATGGCGTATTTTGCTACCTCCGATTCTGCAATCGGGCGCAGGGCTTTAAAAAGCTTGAGTTTCTCGCTGCGGATGGAGCCTGCATCAGCATTGATTGGAGGCTCCATAGCCACGTGGGCAACGATCTGCAACAGATGGTTTTGCACCATATCGCGCAGCGCACCGGAGGAGTCATAGTAGCCGCCCCGGTCGCCCACGCCAATTTTTTCAGCGGAGGTAATTTCAATATGGTGAATGTAATTTCGGTTCCATAGCGGCTCGAAGATGCCATTGGCAAAGCGGGTCACCAGCAGGTTTTGAACGGTTTCTTTACCCAGATAGTGATCAATCCGGTAAATCTGGTCCTCGTCGAAGTGCTCCTGCAGGCTGTTGTTCAGGCTTTGGGCAGAGGCATGGTCGTAGCCAAAGGGCTTCTCAATGATCAGCCGGCGGATGCGGTCTTTTTGCTTGTTCAGCCCTTCCTGTGCCAGAAACCTGGGTATTTCGGTGTACAGGCGGGGCGGTACCGAGAGGTAGAATACGTAATTCCCGGCAGTGCCCATTTGATGGTCAATCTCTTCCAGGCGTTTTCGTACTTTGGGGTAATCAGCGGCTTCAAGCGTATCGATTGGCTGGTAAAACAGCTTTCGGGCAAAGTCTTTTTTCCTGTTGTCCTCGATGAATTCGTTGTTCGTGAAGACCGCCTCCCGAAAGGCATCATCGCTGAAATCAGTACGGCTGACCCCCAGCACCGCGAAGGATTCCGGAAGCAAATCGCTACAGTAGAGTTCGTAAATAGCCGGGAGCAGTTTGCGTTTGGCCAGGTCGCCGGAGGCACCGAAAATCACAAAAACCTGTGGGTCCATTGGGTTATTTTTTGATGAATTCGAGCAGTGCCATACAACCAGGATTGCATAGCCCTGTTTTAACATAAGGCTGTACGGCCGCTAAAGTTCTAATACTGACACGAATTACCTATGAAGATTGGACTCGCTGCCGACCACGGTGGCTTCGACCTTAAAAATCAAATTGCCGAATGGCTTCAGGGGGCGGGTTTTGAGATCGCCGACCTTGGAGCGCATGCCTACGATGCACAGGACGACTATCCGGATGTAGTGCACCCGCTGGCTAAAGCCGTAGCTACAGGCAAAGCAGACCGCGGCATAGCCGTGTGCGGCAGTGGTGTGGGCGCCGCGATTGTAGCCAACAAGGTCAAAGGGGTGCGCGCAGCGCTTATCACTGAAACGTACTCAGCCAGGCAGGGAGTGGAGCACGATGATATGAACCTGCTTTGCCTGGGCGGCAGGGTCATAGGCTCTGAACTGGCCCGGGAACTGGTCTTTGCTTTCGCAAAAGCGCAGTACAGTGGTGAAGAACGCCACAACCGCCGGCTGCAAAAACTTCAACAAATCGAAAACGCCAATAATGAATAATAAAGGATACGACTTTGGTATGATTGGTCTGGGTGTAATGGGCCGCAATTTCATCCTCAATGTGCTTGATCATGGCTTCTCAGCGGCCGGGCTGGACCTGGATGCGGAGAAGGCTGCTGCACTCGAAAAAGAGGGAGAAGGCAAGCCCGTGATGAGTACGACAGACACCGCTACCTTCGTAAAGGCACTCGCTCAACCGCGCAAAATCATGCTGCTGGTACCGGCTGGCAAAGCTGTGGACAGCGTCATTGAGTCTCTCCTCCCCCACCTCGATAATAAGGACCTGATCATTGACGGGGGGAATTCCTACTTTCCGGATACTGACCGCCGCTTTGAGCAGCTCAAGGCCAGGGGTATCCGGTTTATGGGCATGGGGGTTTCCGGTGGTGCAGAGGGCGCAAGGCGCGGGCCAAGCATTATGCCGGGCGGAGACCCGGAAGCCTATCAGTTGGTTGCTCCTATTCTGGAAGCAGTGGCCGCCAAGGCTAAAGGCGAGCCTTGTGTGGCGCACCTGGGCAACGGGGCTGCCGGGCATTACGTCAAAATGGTGCACAACGGCATTGAATACGGGCTGATGCAGCTTTTGGCGGAAGCCTATGACATCCTGAAGAATGCAGGACAACTGGATAACCCCGCCCTGCATGAAACTTTCAAAAAGTGGAACGAAGGTGCACTGGAATCTTTCCTGGTCGAAATCACCAGTAAGATTTTTGCCCAACCGGATGATCAGGGCGAAGGTTGGCTGGTGGACAAAATACTGGACAAAGCCAAACAGAAAGGCACAGGCAAGTGGACCTCCCAAAACGCCATGGATCTTGGCATCCCGGTACCTACCATTGATGCGGCAGTAACCATGCGCGGACTATCTGCATTAAAGGCAGAACGCACAGAAACCGCACGGCACTACAGCCGGTCGATTGAAAACTATCCCGCTGTGGATCAGGCACCACTGGTCAGTCAGGTCGGTGAGGCTTTACATTTTGCCTTTATGATTACCTACGCACAGGGTATGCACCTGCTGTCGGAAGCCTCCCGCGAATATCATTTCGACCTCAACCTCGAAACGATCGCCAAAATCTGGCGGGGCGGGTGTATCATCCGGGCAGAAATCCTGGAGGATATGCGGCAGGCGTATCAGCAGGAGCCGGAGCTGAATAATCTGGTGCGGTCGCCACTGTTCCAAAGTTCTCTGCTCTACGGGCAGCGTGCTGCAAGGAGCGTTATTCAGACGGCTGCACAGTTTGGCATACCGACGCTTGCCCTGTCCTCTACCTTGCACTATTTTGATGCTTACCGGGACGAGCGCCTGCCGCTTAATCTGGTACAGGCACAGCGCGACTTTTTTGGATCGCATACTTATGAGCGGACGGACCGGGAAGGTACTTTTCACACAAAATGGGCATCATGAGTTTAACACAGTTAGACCAATACTTTGCGTACGCTGACGATTTTCCAAAAATAGAAGTAGAGAAGGGATTCCGGTTTATCGAGTACCGGTCTTATGAGCGTACCAACCGAACGCGGGTGTGGTCTGCTCAGCACTTAATTGTTTTCGTGCTTCAGGGGGAGAAAATTATCGAAGCCGGAGGTGCCAAATTTCCGATTGCGGCAGATGAAGCCCTGTTCCTGCGTAAGGGCAGTTATCTGATGTCTGAGATACCTATTGCTCAGGGGGTATTCCAAAGTGTCCTTTTTTTCCTGGACGAACCTTTTTTGGAACAGTTTGCCCAACGGCACGCAGATTTGCTCCCCAACCCCAACCGGGCCAGTCAGGCGCCGGCGATCCGGTTGCATATCACAGAACCGGTAAGCCAGTTTTACCATGCTGTACTGCCTTATTTCAATACGCCGCTCAACGAAGCCCGCCGCCGTGGCCTTACCCTCAAGCTGGAAGAACTGCTGCTCAACCTGATTGCTGAACCTGAAAATGCCAGCTTCGCTTTATTCCTGAATGGCCTGCTCCGGAGCAAGCCCACTATTGCTTCTGTAATGGAGCAGAACTTCATGCTCAATTTGCCGCTGTCTGCATTTGCCCGACTGGCCCAGCGCAGCCTGTCAGGTTTTAAACGAGACTTTAAGGCAGCCTTTGCCCAACCGCCCGGTCAGTGGCTGCACGAACGCCGGCTTAAACATGGAGCGCATCTGTTGGAACATACCGGGCTGCCGGTCACTCAAATTGCTTTTGAATGTGGCTTCCAGGATTTATCTCACTTTAGTGCCGCTTTTAAAAAGAACTACAGCCTGAGTCCCACTGATTTCCGGAAAAAAGCTGCTGCCCACAGCTTTTGAGCTCGGCACCAAAAAAGGTTCTACGAATAAGAAAAAAGTGTCATATCGAGCCAAGTCCTATGCATGACTCCTAAAAAAATAGACGATAAGACCTTATTACACATTTCATTTATGTGAATATTTTTTTACTTTTGTAAGGACACCATTTTAAAAGTCGATTTTACGGCTTGAGAGCTTAACCTTTGGCGACTCCCTAGAACGAAGCCTGCTGAATAAGAAGCTCCGAGAGGCAATCAACATCAAACAAAAGCACAGTTGTAATCATACCTGCCTTTCCCTGATCGATCTGAAACTAAATCATTTTACAGCAAAGAAGCGTCTTCATTTTTTTGGCACAGTAATTGCAAATGACTTGAAGAGTTTCTTTAATATGTAAAATAGCTTGATATGAGAAAACAGAAGAACGAGACCGTAACACTAAATCAGGGCGATAGCGATATCACGCTGGATTATGCCGAGCTGCGAAAAGCTGTACTGGTTTTGCGCGCCATTAACCATAAACTGCGTCAGCGGATTATCGGGCTATTGGAAGAAAGCGAAAGCATGACCGTAACTGATATTTATATCAAACTGCGGCTTGAACAATCCGTAGCTTCTCAGCACCTCGCCATTTTGCGGCGGGCAGGAGTTGTTGATACGGAGCGACAGGGCAAGTTCATCAACTATTCGCTGAACCGGGACCGCCTTGCGCAGATTTCCCGCCTGGTGGATGAGCTGGCTTCCTGATCATCAGACCGGTTCTTTTTCAAACCAATAAGCATTCTTTCTAATTTACTTCTTTTGAAGTAATACCTTGTTTTGTCAATGCCCCCAGCTTGACCCTGGAGGTTAATGCCTAAGACCTGATTTTAGTTGTTACAAGCAGTTCAAAGCAAAAAAGCAGTGTAGGATCTAATCCAACACTGCTTTTTCATTTTATGAAGCCAAATTTCACTGAAACCCGTTTGAAACAACAATTCCAGCGAAAGCTTATGCTTTAGCAATTAATCTCTTAGTACGACCAAAGATCGTGCTCAAAGTTGAAGATTTCCTGACGGATCCGCTCTGATTCCATGAGCAGGTCTGTACCAGAGAGATAATCTTCAAGGCGACGGTCGAAGACGTTAGATTCTTTGTAGATATAGCTGGAGAAAAATCGCATTTCAAAAAGATCCTCATAGCTCATTGGGCTGGAATCATTGGCTATATTGAAAACGCGCTCCCGTGCTAAAACCTCACGTGCTTCCGGATAGTATACCCAGAACATAGGGCGCTCGTATCTGAAGTTCCCATTGTCATCAAACTCCTCAATAAGCGGTGCAATACCAAGGATACGTACCTGCATGGTGGAGGTTTCTTCATCAAAGAACCAGATTTCCTTCAGGCGGAAACGCTTGACATCACCCGGGTTTACTTCGTTACGAACGATCTGGAACGTTTCTTCGTAAGTTTCCGGATCTACTGTTGCAATAGTGTCTACGCTAGCCCCCATTGAGGCGACCTCATCGGGAGTGAGTGGAATCGTGAACTTATCGTCCTCCACACTATATACAGTAATTTCACCAGCTTCGGCAGCTTCCATCAAAACGGTGAAAAACGGGCGCTCAGGATAAGCAAAAGCAAGGTTCATTTTCTCACGTACGTCAATGACCCGCCAGATGCGCTTTTCCCAGAATATGTCTGCCTCGCGGATATGGTCGTAAGGTAAAACACGCTTTTCAAAGGTCAGGCGTTTCTCTACGATATCATCGAGGGGCTTGTCCGCATTCATCTCCCCTGACTCAGTCATGATGATGTTGTCGGGGGTCTGTGCATTGAGCGGACCAGCAAGGAAGAACATCAACAATCCTAAGCTGAAAAATTTCAGAGCGATCTTCATGGCTGATTTTTTAATTTAATTTGTTTGAACGAGAATTTGACCACGGTCAAAAGCCTTAGGAAGCGAAAAATACTGCTTTTCCAATGAAGGAAGAAAGTATAGCAGCGGATTAACACCACGTTTTTCCTTTTCGCGCCAACGAATGACCGCACAATAAACTAATTTTTCACGGTGGTACGTTCCTGGGAATTATTCCGGCTAAATTGGATGTATAGTTTTCTGCTACGCACCAGCTTCTATGGATAACCATCAAAGCTTTCCTGTAAACTAACGGTAATCCTGGAGCTGCTATTTTACAACTCGTGCAAAATAACAGAAATTCTTACCGTTCAGATTTTCAACACATTAGCCCTTACGGGCTGAGCTGACTTCAGCCAACTCTCCCGTTTAGAGAGTTGGCTGAAACAGCTAAATGATTCCATAAGGTGATAACCTTACTTAATCTTAAATACCATTGAGTTGATCGGGCGTCCCACATTATCACCAGGACAGCGGGCCTTTACATCATCGAAATAGTAAATGTCCCCGGGCTTCGCCTGATTAACCAAACGTCGGGCAGCATCATTGTAGCGTGCACCAGCATTAATCACTTCGACAGGATCCTGACGGGAAGCCACATATACCAGGTTGAAACCCTGAATCTGACAAGTGGCATCAAAGTCGAAGTTGTCCAGGAAGGCACCAACTCCTGCCTGAGCTTTGAAGGTACCGTTACCCATGGTTCAACCACTAGACTTGGAAAGGCGGGCAATCGGGTCCGGAATCCGCTTAACACGGAAATCAAAAGTTGTATTGGGCAGACCACCACCAGACAGGATGATTTTCGCATCGCCCGGCTTAGTTGCAGTAACCATATATTTACCATTCGCTTTGCTCGTGGCCCGGATGGTACAGCCGGAAGCCCGCACGCTAAGATCATTGGAAGACACACCGGAAGCAGAAACAGATACCGGGTTGTCTACACCGATGTAGAATACGTTCATCTTATCCGCAGAAACGGTAGCAGAACGGGTACCTACTTCATATTCGTAGATACTCTCGCCCTCAGACACTTCGCCAGTCAGTGGGTTGCGAACTTCTACTTTCAGCTTCAGTTGCTTGTTACCTGTAGAAGTGGTGCGGGTAGTGTACTCCGCTTTACCGCCTTCGCCTACAGAAACAGCACTGCCGTTGACGTAGATGTTGATATCATCCGGGTTGATTTGAGAACTGTAGGTACCTACAGAAATCTCTGCTTTGAATGGATCGCCCTTGATAACGTAGGCTTTCTCAGCCTGAACTACCGGGAAGAAAGAGTCGAACTCTACCACACGGCCACCGGCCAGCTCAGCCATACTGTTGATCAGTGCAGCTTCGGAGCTCTTTGCATCGGACTGCATTTGGCTCATGAGCGGAAGAACGGCAGCAAGTGGCATCTGACGGAATTTGAAGTCCGCCCAGCTGTTCTTGTCTTTGCTTGCCTTCCAGGTCTCATCATCAATACCGAATGGCAGGTTGTTACCGATATTCTCAATCCGGTTATTGATTTCTGCTTCCTTCAAACCAAAGGCTTTGCCATGATTGCGGAGCAGGTCCGTATAAATCTTGACCAGTTGCTCTTTTGTTTTCAGGATTTCAGCCTTTAGCTCTTCGCCACGGCCTTCGTCCACTAGCATACGGGTCGTGATATCTTTATTTTTCTTCCCCTTTGGGACCACCTTACCATAACTTTCGGTGTAGTCATCATCATCCACTTCACCATTTTGGTTACCGGCGGAGTCAATCAGGTTGTCCCGAAGATCATTTACATAGCTGTTAAAGCTGGAAATGGTTTCGCGAACCTGATCCACTGCAGGCTCGATAGGGCGGTACTTGGCTTTGGACTCGTCGCTCAGCAGGCTTTTCAGCCCGCTTACTGTTTGCTCCAACTGAGATTCCACAGTGGCGATACTTTCTTTGTTACCGTCGTCCAGTGTAAAGAAAGCGTTCATTACCTCGGCCGATACGTTAAGGGCAAGTAGCGCAGTCAGCACCAGATACATGAGGTTGATCATGAGCTGCCGCGGTTCCTTAGGTATTGACATGCTATATAGCTTTTAGAAAATTCAAAAATAGGGATGCGCCGGCTCAGACTATTGCCCAACGTTTGACATGGCAGAAATTACGTTGCCGTAAACGTTGTTCAACTGTGCGTAGGTACCGTTCAGCTGCCCGATGTTCTGGTTGAGTGCGTTGAGCTGCTCTTTGTACTGCTTGGTATCCTCCAGTGAGTCCGACAAGTCAGCCATTGCTTCATTCAGCTTAGAATAGAAGTTGCTCATGGCTTTGATCTGATCACTTGTACCGGAAAAGTCCACTTCCTGTAGAGCTTTTAATGATGATAAGCTTTTGGACATGGTTTGCAATTCAGATAGCATACCTCCGAGCTGCTGCTCCACAACTTCTCCATTCAGAGGAGCCGCCGCAGGAGTATTAGGAGTTCCGCCAGCTGTGAGCGGTGCAATATTTGAGCTGTAATCGCTCAGGCCTGGGTACAATTTATCCCAGTAGTAGTCAGGCTCAGGGCCAATAAGGCCGAGGAAAAGGAAAATAAATGCCTCAACGGACAGGCCGATGATCAACATTTCGGAAGCGCCTTCCCAGCTTTCCAGCTTAAAAAGTGCACCCATCAATACCACTGATGCACCGAGACCGATGATCAGGTTTTTAATGTACTTAAACCCTTTTGACTTCAAGAAACTCATCTTAGTTCTCTTTTAATAGTTTTGGTGATCTAAATTCTTAGCGATTTGGGAGATTGGTTTCTCCAAACTCTACCACATAATGCCCTACTTCTGATTAGTTACAAGCTTCAATATTTTTTTTCGGTTTTTTCCCGAAAATCAAACTGGACATTTAAGAAAATGTGCCACAAAGCAGACCCAAAAACAGCCCAGGCGGAATTTTGAGAAAAGCTTCGATGGGACGGTGAGGTGAGTTATAGATAGAGGAGATAACCAAAAAAGAATTGGATGCATGCCCGTTGGTTAAAGCATGCATCCAATAATTATTGGTGTTATCATTAGAAATCGTTCAGTGAACGACCCAGGAAGGTCAGTGCACAACGGAAACCAATGTAAGATTTCGTTGTATCCTGGTATTCCCAGTGGCGTGTACCCGTCTGAAGGAAATGCGCAACGTCTTTCCAGGAACCACCACGAATCACTTTACGCTTGTATGCCTCAGGATCATCGTCCTTTGCATCGTAGCGGATATCCGGGTTGAGGTCATGAAGGAAGGAATAGGCGTTATCGTAGTAAGCCGTCACGGTCCACTCAGCAACGTTGCCGCTCATGTTATAAAGACCGTAATCATTGGGGAAGTAAGCATCTGCACGTACAGTGTACTGACCACCATCCTCAGGGTAGTTACCACGGCCAGGCTTGAAGTTGGCTAGCAGGCACCCTTTGGCATTACGCGTGTAGTACAGCCCCCATGGGTACATTGCCACATCGTGACCACCGCGTGCTGCGTACTCCCACTCGTGCTCAGTTGGCAGCCGGAAGTCCTCCGAATTAATACCGTCGCCCCGTGTTTGGGCAAACGTATTCCAGAGCTTGGTACGCCAGTAAGCAAATGCGTTCGCCATATGCCAGTCCACACCCACTACCGGGTAATCAT
>CAZNHN010000089.1:17303-20352 GCA_964572415.1 uncultured Phaeodactylibacter sp. | reverse complement strand
GATGTTGGGGCAATCCAAAACCCCACATCAGTCTGAAATTGAAGCGGTGGCAGAACTGGCGGACTTCTTCCGGTTCAATGTACAGTATATGACCGAAATGTACGAAGACCAACCCCTGAGCGAACCCGAGTCTGCAATCTGGAACCGCGTGGAATACCGGCCGCTTGAGGGCTTTATTTTTGCCATCACGCCGTTCAACTTTACCGCTATCGCAGGCAACCTGCCGGGTGCACCGGCTTTACTGGGCAATACCGTAGTCTGGAAGCCTGCCGAAACGCAGGTCTATGCCGCCGGGCTGCTGATGGAAGTACTGGAAGCCGCAGGCCTGCCGGATGGAGTGATCAACCTCCTTTTGGTCGACGGCCCGGTTGCCGGTGACATTATCTTCGAGCACGAACACTTCGCCGGACTGCACTTTACGGGTAGCACCAAAGTATTCCAGTCGCTCTGGCAGACTATCGGCAAAAACCTGACGAAGTACCGCAGTTACCCGCGTATCGTTGGGGAAACAGGCGGTAAGGACTTCCTGGTTATGCACCCTTCGTCCGATGTACAGCAGGTGGTAACGGCTTTGGTCCGCGGTGCCTACGAGTATCAGGGGCAAAAGTGCTCCGCTGCTTCCCGTGCCTACCTGCCTAAGAGCAAATGGCCAGCGCTCAAAGAGGGGCTGACCAAAGACATCAAAACCGTGAAAATGGGTACCGTAGAGGACTTCAGCAATTTTATGGGCGCCGTGATTGATGAGCGGGCTTTTGATAAAATTGCCAACTACATAGAAATCGCGAAGAAGAGCGATGAAGCCGAAGTCATTGTGGGTGGCGGTTACGATAAATCAGAAGGCTACTTTGTTGAGCCTACGGTCATCGTAACGGGCAATCCGCACTTCACCACAATGGAAGAGGAAATCTTTGGTCCGGTACTGACCATATATGTATACGAGGATGAGGACTTTGAGGCAACGCTTGATCTCGTGGACAGCACCTCTCCTTACGCCCTTACCGGTGCGGTATTCTCCAACGACCGCTACGCGGCACACAAAGCGATCGAGCGCCTGCGCCATTCGGCAGGTAATTTCTACATCAACGATAAGCCTACCGGTGCGGTGGTCGGACAACAGCCATTCGGTGGTGCCAGAGGTTCGGGTACTAACGACAAGGCCGGCTCCATCATCAACCTCTACCGTTGGGTCTCTGCCCGCTCTATCAAGGAGAACTTTAATCCACCTTCGGATTACCGCTATCCTTACATGGGCTAACCGCAAACGTAATGACAAGCTAAAAAGCCCGGGGCAGCCAATGGCCGCTCCGGGTATTTATTTAACGCGTCACCGTGACTGCCTGAGCGATCTCTACTTCCTTAAAAGGCAATTGCACCCGGCCCACGCAGGTATAGACGCCCGGATTGACCAGCTGCCCATTCACCCGCCCATCCCATTGCACTGCTGACAAGGGGCCCGCAGCTTCGTATACCAGCCCACCGTACCTGTCATACACCTGAAAGATCAGGACCTCAGCATTTCCGGATAAGGGGGTATATAGCTGAAGTACATCATTGCGGCCGT
Organism: uncultured Phaeodactylibacter sp.; assembly: GCA_964572415.1. GTDB lineage: Bacteria > Bacteroidota > Bacteroidia > Chitinophagales > Saprospiraceae > Phaeodactylibacter. The sequence continues at coordinate 18,791 of CAZNHN010000089.1, read as the reverse complement.
CACCATTGGGGGAGAAAGCGGTGGGCAGATAAACCGGGCAATCTGCAGCGACAATGACCGAATCCACCGTAGCCATACACCCATTGGGCGGTTCAACAGCCACGGTATAAACACCGGGCGAAAGCGCTTCAAACTGTGGCTCAGCCTGAAAGGGACCGCCCGATAAACTAAATTGAAGGCTATCGCCTACCGCCGCTACACGAATTTCCCCATTCGGCTGATCACAATCCGAGGCTTGCACTTCCAGCCCCAGAACCTCCGCTGTATCCTTTACCTCCAATACCAGAAGCCGGTCCAGCCCGCAGTCTCCCACACTATCAATTTGGTAACGGTGCGTACCCGCGGTAGTGAAGCCTTCAAATGCCTTTCCTGCACAGATGGAAGCATAGAGTGTATCCTTATCCGGGCAGCAAAGGGGTGATTTTTCATCCGGAAAATACGGCACATCCACCATCTGATGATTGGCTTCTGCCAGCCAGGGCTGCAAGAATGCCCCACCGGAGCGGCTGTTCCAGGCTATAGCCGCCGGCTCCAGCTGACCGGATACGGACAAGCAATTTTCCGGGGCTTCCCACCAGTTTTCCGGCCATTGCAGAAAGGCGGCATCACCGGCAGTGCTACCGACCGGGAAAGTACTACCCGTTGCAGCGATGGTACCTGCGGGCCCGGGAATCAGTTGCAGAATGACTTCCTTACCCTGCCCAATTCTTCGGCATTCGGCAAGCGTTCCATCTTCTTCAATCAGCAACCAAAGGCCCGTACCCTCTACCCCACCCGATGCTTCGAAGCGATTGGCGGCAACTACTACCCGGCCATCTGCCCGTTGATACCCTCCGGAGGCCGCCAGCAAATTTGCCCCATCGGGATCGTGGAAACGCCGGGTTAGGACCTGATTGCCATTCTCATCCGCCCATACCAGTAATAAATCAGGGGTATCCGCACCTACAGTGCCAACCAACAGGCACCCCTCTTCCAGCGGAATAATCTGCCGGAAGCTGCAGGGCTGATCGTCCGTTACCGTCATAGAATACCAGGACAAGGGCTGACCAGCCGTATTCAGCGTAACCCAAAAGGCTTCCTCGGTGCCATCCGCAAGAGAAGCAGCCCCCGCAATCCAAAACCGGCCGGCGTGCTCCAATCCGTGTGCCGGAAATATCCAGTCCAGACTTTCATGACGAAGCTGTGTCCCCCAGATGGGACTACCGTTGTCCTGCAACAGCGTGACGTATGCCGGGCGATCCTGCCCTACGGCCTCATGCATCACCACAGCGATATTGCCGGATTCAGTTGTAAAAACAGCATCCGCATGTTCATCGTCCCCGCCGGTGGTACGGCCAAAGTAGCGGCTCCAGCCAATGCCACCATCGGATTCAAAATAATGCAGAAAAACATCATCAATCACATTGGGATTACCAGGCTCCACCATCCGGCCCAGGACCAGGACACCATCCTGATGGGGCGTCAGGTCGTTGACAAGGTCACGACCGG
>CAZNHN010000089.1:8772-17293 GCA_964572415.1 uncultured Phaeodactylibacter sp. | reverse complement strand
TACCTACAGCTCTGGCCCAAAGCATATTGCCACTCGCATCCAGCTTAAGGAGTACGGCATTCTCCCCACCAATCTCGGCTTGCACCTGAAGCAGGAGATAGAAGGCGTTGTTGTGCCAGACTATTCGCTGACCCGTTTCAGGGCGGTCGGTGCCCAGCACCTGAATATCGGTCTGCCCGAAGCCAGGTAAACCACAAAAAAACAGAAGGGAAATTAATAACGGGGCTTTCATGGAGACGGTGTTGCTTGTAAAGAGAACGCGTATTTCTGAGTGGTAGTGCCAATGTTAATTAGCCGCCCCGCGCCATTTTTCAATCAGGAAGCCTTACCTTTCCGCACCAACTGATGCTGCGATTATGCCGAAACAATCTACCTTTTACGATGACCGTCCGGAAGACTTGCAAGCCTACATCCGAAATATTGGGAAAAACCGGCATCCCCTAAGCTTGCTCCTGGCAGGCATTACCGATGTGCGGAATATCGGCAGCCTTTTCCGCCTGGCTGATGCGGCACGCCTGGCCCACCTTTACTTCTACGGGCCGGCGGAGCTGCTGGAACACCGCAAAGTGAGGCGGGTCGCCCGGGCTACCTTAGACTATGTACCCCATAGCGTGCTGGACCTCGAAAGCGCTCAGGCTCTCGCCAAAGACCATGTTTTTTGGGGTTTGGAAATCACGGATCAAAGCCTGCCTTATACGCAGGTGGAAGCGCAGGCGGAAACCGTCTTGGTGGTTGGCCAGGAAGCGCATGGTATCCCACCGGAAATACTGGAGTTATGCCGTCAAACCATGCACCTGCCCATGTACGGGGTCAATACCTCAATGAATGTGGCAATGGCAGCGGGGATAGCGGTCTATGATCAGATCAGGCAGTTGAAAACACACTAAAGTTCTTCCACCCACCCTTCAATGAAGAGCACCTCCGCTTTCCGCTGATTGCTGAAGTAGACTTTGACTTTCTTTTTGAAATAGCCCAGGTCGCGGGCATCGTAGGTGACAGCGATGACGCCTGTGGAATCCGGTTCGATTGGCACTTCGTCCCATTCCGGTACTGTGCAGCCACAGGAAGTCCGGACATTATCGATGACCACAGGCTCACCACTGACGTTCCGGAAAACAAATTCATGGGTCGAAGGCTGATTTCGAATGAGGTCGCCCATTTCATGGGAGGTCTCCCCCTCCCACTCGACTACTGATCCTATCAGGAACAAACAGGCTGACATAAAAATTAAAAGTCGCATAGCTGATTTTTTAAGACCGGAAGATCCGGGAAGCAATTAAAAATCAAGCTTCGTCCTCTTCCGTTTCAGAAGCCTTGCGCAAAACATCCCAGGTATGGTCTGCCAACAGCTCCACCGTGGCTACAAAGCGATAAGGCGGGTTAGGGCCCCACTCTTCCGGGCTGACCATAGAGAGCACGTATTCGCTGCCGTCCCGGCGCTCGTACAGGTGGTAAGTAAAGCCGATCAGTGGCTCAAAATTCATTTGAGCATTGTAGATTTGCTCAGATATGGAGATGCGGTCCTGAATACCTTTAGCCTGTTGCGCCAGCAGCTCTATCTGCTTGCGGATTTGCTCCAGTTGCATATCCGATTGCTTATACATGGCTTTGACCGCCCTGCCCTTCACCTTTCCTTTGTCGATGGGTTTGATCTCCACGCCGCTTACGGTGTGGGCGTAGGGCAGGTTGTGCGGGTTTTCCGCGATTTTATCCGGGTCAATGGGGTTGATGAATTTTTCCTTCTTTTCGCTCATACAAGCTTTTTCAGATTATGGACGCTTAACAAAGTGGTCTGCGACATCGGTCCGTGACGAAGCGTAGCTTGTCAGGACAGGCGCAGGACACTTTCCAGCGTTTATGCCGACATCAAGTCGGTTTGCTGTGGCAAACCACTTTATCGTCGGTATATAAACGTAAAAATCAATTTGACCCGGGTATTGTTCAAAATCTGATGCCCGCAAGTAAAAACAGCGCCCGAATAATGCCCGGGCGCTGCTGTGTAGTTTACTCTATTGCTTAGCGGCAGTCTATCTCAACTGGAAGCTGCTCGTGCCTGCGAGGTAGCCTTTGTTGTAGATTTCCACCTCGTAGTTACCCTCCTGAAAAGCTTCATTCGGAGCCCAGGTCAGGCAGAGGCGCTGCTCGTCGCGGTCATAGTCCACTTCCTTAATCATCGTATAACGGATTTGCTCCCCGTTGGCGTTGTTGACAAAAACGCCTGAGCCCATAGACTCCACCGCAAGCGTCTCTCCAAGTGGATTAACGATTCGGATCAGGAATTCCTCAACGCCCTGCTCGGCTACCCGGTTTTCAGTGGTATTGAAGCATACCTGAAGCTGATCAACATTTTTGGCACTGCGGCGGGAAGTCGTCTTTCCATTGCCCCGGACCTTCAGCCCCTCTGCTTCCACGTTAGTTACTTTGACTACGGAGGCGATATTCACCTTTTTAGCCAGACGAGCGCGGTCGGCCTCAACGGCCTCCTTCTCGCTCACCAGTGCTGCACGGGCGGAGGACAACTCCATATTGCGCATACGGGCGGAGTCGAGGTTGGAGTTCAGAGAATAGTTCTCCTGGCTTAGGGCGGCGGTCCGCTCTGTAAGCTCTTCATTCTCCTGCCGCAGTTGGTTGATCTCGGCGAGGTATTGCTCAACTTTAGCATTCATGCTGTTGATCTGCTTGCGTGCTTCTGCCAGCTGACGGCTATCGCGGAGGAGGACATCAATACGGTCTTTAGACTCTTTCAGTTCAGCTTTTTGGGCTTCAATGAGTGCGTTAAGCTCTTCATTGCTGCCGCGCATTTCCTCCAGCTCAGAAAGAGCCTCGTAGTACTGCTTCTCCAGTTCGGCCTTAAGCTGCTCAGATTCATTCAGCTCGTAGGTCAGGCTATCGTTGGCGTTGTTTTTGTTGACCAGGCTAATCACCAGTACAATACATACGATGGCCAGCACTGCGATGGTCGCAATAGCTGCAATTTTCAACTTTTGTTGACTGTCATCTTTTTTACCAGGTCCGGGATTAGGTTTAGGACCGGAAGGATTTGGCGTTGGATTGGTGGTTGACATAATAGAATCGTTAGTTTGTTAGAGGTGTCAGGTTTAAGACGCACAGACAAGCCAGGCGTCATTTACTAAACACGGCATTAACGAGCCGCACAGGCGAACTATTGCCCAAGCCCAAAAAAAGTAGACCAAAACCTACGCTTCCAGTGCCTGTGCCAGGTCCTGCCGGATATCATCCACATGCTCTAACCCTACAGATACGCGGATCATACCTGGCCCAATGCCTACGGATGCCCGGTCAGCCTCAGAAAGCTTCGAGTGGGTCGTGGTAGCCGGGTGGGTAACGATGGTGCGCGTATCACCCAGATTTGAAGACAAGGAGCACATCTGAATACGGCTTAAAAACTGCCGGCCAGCTTCCAGCCCTCCTTTCAGGTTAAAGGCAACGATACCTCCTCCATGCTTCATCTGCCTTTTAGCCAGGGCATACTGTGGATGGCTTTCGAGGTGCGGATAGTGAACCCGCTCCACTTCCGGGCGCGCTTCCAGCCATTTGGCCATTTCCAGGGCGTTGGCGCAATGCCGGTCCATACGTACACTGAGGGTTTCCAGGCTTTTCGACAGTACCCAGGCATTGAAGGGGGACATGGCCGGGCCCGTATGCCGGCAGAAAAACCGAAGCTCTTCGATAAGGTCAGCCTTCCCTGCAACGATACCGCCGAGGACTCTTCCCTGCCCGTCCATCCATTTGGTGGCGGAATGCACAATGAGACCGGCGCCGTACCGGCCGGGCTGCTGCAAATAAGGTGTAGCAAAGCAATTGTCTACGTTGAAAATCAGGCCATGCGCTTTCGCGAAATCGCCCGCTGCCTCAAGGTCTATCAGCTGAAGGCCGGGGTTGGAAGGCGTTTCCAGGACCAGCATCTTGGTGGAGGGCTGCAGATGCGCCGCCCAACTATTTACATCAAGTGGATCGACGTAAGTATGAGTGATGCCCCAGCGCGGCAGGAGCTCAGTAAGGATTTGGTGGGTGGAACCAAAAACGGCCCGGGACGCCAACACATGATCGCCCGCCTTTAAAAAAGTGGCCATGCTCGCGAATACCGCCGACATACCGGAAGCCAGCGCAAAGCCATCCTCTGCACCTTCCATTGCACAGACCTTTTGGATCAGCTCGTCGGTATTCGGGTTGCTGTAGCGGCTGTAGATATTATCATCAGCACCGCCCTGGAAGGCCAGTTCCATCTGTTCCGGGCCGGGGAAAACAAAGCTGGAAGTCAGGAAAAGTGGCGCGCTGTGCTCCCGTTGCTCTGTTCGCTTCATCTGCCCGCGAATGGCATTGGTTTCAAAGTGGTTAGAGGACATAAGTAATTTTGATTTCCTATTAATCCTATAGATTAAAAATAATTTATCAAATTTGCACCGTCAAAAGCCAGAGCATCAGACACAAGGAAGTAAAGGTTTTGGCAAATAGCAAAAAACCTATTTCTTTGCGATTCATTTGTGTGTCAATTATTAAACGTATTCCGGGGCGGCCAACATCAGCAAAAGGCTGACAAGCACTCGCCAATTACAGACAACACCTTTACGGTGGCTATCCCGGGCACAAAAAGAACCCGTTTTGACAGAACACATCCACCCTATTTTCGACCGCCTGCTACAGCGCAGTGACCGGGAACGAAGGCTTGGCCAACGGAGTAAAGTCCTATGGCTCACCGGCTTGTCCGGTTCGGGCAAAAGCACGATTGCTCAGCATTTGGAACGCTACCTTTATAATAATGGTTTCTTTGCGCAGGTGCTCGATGGGGACAACATCCGCAGCGGCATTAATAACAACCTCAGTTTCAGCCCGGAAGACCGGCAGGAAAACATCCGCCGCATTGCGGAAATAGCCCGGCTGTACCTGGACAGCGGCATTATCACGCTGAATTCTTTCATCAGCCCAACCGTGGAAATCAGGGAAATGGCCCGTCAGATTATCGGGCCGGAAGACTTCCTGGAGATTTACATCAATGCCCCATTGGAAGTCTGTGAGTCCCGCGATGTTAAAGGGCTTTACGAAAAAGCGAGAGCCGGGCAGATCAAAGGCTTTACCGGTATTGACGCGCCCTACGAGCCACCGCCCCACCCGGCATTGGAAATCAAAACCGACAAGCAGTCCCTGGAAGAGAGCGTGGAGGCGGTGTTCCAATTCCTGAAACCACATATTGAATTACCTAAAGCATAACCACAGTTGCGCTTCCACTCAGGAGCCGCCTGTTCAATTATCGCGAATAACCCTACAATTATGAGTTATCATCTCAATCACCTCAAAGAACTGGAATCAGAATCCATCTTCATTATGCGCGAAGTCGCTGCTCAGTTTGAGCGGCCCGTGCTCATGTTTTCCGGTGGCAAGGATTCTATTTTGATGGTGCATCTGGCCCGAAAGGCCTTTTATCCGGCGAATATTCCTTTTCCCCTGTTGCATGTAGATACCGGGCACAACTTCCCGGAAACGATCGAATACCGGGATAAACTGGTCGAAGAGACGGGGGCCCGCCTGATTGTTGGCTCTGTGCAGGAGGCCATCGACAGCGGCGCTATCGTAGAAGAAAAAGGGTACAACGCCAGCCGCAACTACCTCCAAACGCATGTCCTGCTCGAAGAGCTGGAAAAAGGCAAATTCGATGCAGCCCTGGGCGGTGCCCGCCGGGATGAAGAAAAAGCCCGTGCCAAAGAGCGCTTCTTCTCCCACCGCGACGAGTTTGGGCAGTGGGACCCCAAAAACCAGCGCCCGGAGCTCTGGAACCTCTTCAACGGCAAGAAAAACTACGGGGAGCACTTCCGCGTCTTCCCCATCAGCAACTGGACAGAGCTCGATGTGTGGATGTACCTGGCTATGGAAGAAGTGGAGCTGCCCAGCCTTTACTTTGCCCATGAGCGCCCCGTTTTTGCCCGGGAAGGCACCCTGCTCGCTGATTGCGAATACATCCACAAGCGCCCGGAAGAAGCAGCCGCAGTGGAAACCCGCATGGTGCGTTGCCGGACGATTGGCGACATGACCTGTACCGGCGTCTGGGAATCTGAGGCCAAAACCATTGAGGATATCATCAAGGAGGTCTCCATTGCCCGTAAAACAGAGCGGGGCGGCCGGACTGACGATAAGCGCTCAGAAACAGCCATGGAAGACCGGAAAAAACAGGGCTACTTCTAAGCTCCCAAATCGATCAATCAAAGGAAAAACAAAAGCAAAATGGAAAATTACGATAATATGGAGCTGCTCCGGTTCACCACAGCGGGCAGTGTAGACGACGGCAAGTCCACCCTCATCGGGCGGCTGCTGTACGATAGCAAGTCAATTTTTGAAGATCAGTACGATGCGGTGCGGGAGAGCAGCGAACGGCGGGGGGAAGAAGGCGTTAACCTGGCCCTCCTCACGGATGGCCTCAAGGCAGAACGCGAACAGGGCATTACCATCGACGTGGCCTACCGCTATTTCTCAACGCCCAAGCGCAAATTCATCATCGCGGACACCCCGGGCCACATTCAGTACACCCGAAATATGGTGACCGGGGCTTCTACGGCTAACGTTGCACTCATCCTCATTGATGCCCGCCGGGGCGTACTGGAACAAACCCGCCGGCATGCGTTCATCGCATCCCTGCTGCAAATTCCGCACCTTGTCGTGTGTATCAATAAGATGGATCTCGTCGACTATTCGGAGGAGACTTACGAAAAGATCAAACAGGACTTCGAGGAGTTTTCCTACAAGCTGAATGTCAATGACGTCCACTTCATCCCCATCTCCGCACTGAAGGGCGATAATGTGGTGACCAAATCAGAGAACACACCCTGGTACGACGGATCCACCCTACTCTACTATCTGGAAAATGTACACATCGGCAGCGACCACAACTTCATTGACTGCCGCTTCCCGGTACAGTATGTGGTACGCCCCAACTCTGATGACTACCATGATTACCGGGGCTACGCCGGACGCATCGCCGGTGGTATTTTCAAAAAAGGAGATGATGTAATGCTGCTGCCTTCAGGTTTTACCAGCAAAATCAAAAAAATTGACACCTTTGACGGGGAAGTCGACGAGGCATATCCACCGATGTCAGTGACCATCCTGCTGGAGGACGATCTGGATTTAAGCCGGGGCGATATGATTGTGCGGGAGAACAATCACCCTGAGGTGGAGCAGGATTTGGAAATAATGGTGTGCTGGTTCGCTGACCGGCCGCTGCAGCCCCGGGGCAAATACGCTATTCTCCATACCACCAAAGAAGTACGCTGTATTGTCAAGGAGATCCGGTATAAACTGGATATCAATACCCTCCACCGCAACGAAGAAGATAAATCCATAGGCATGAACGACATAGCCCGAGTGGTGATACGAACCACCAAGCCGCTCTACTACGATGCCTACCGCAAGAACCGGATTACCGGTAGTGTGATTTTTGTGGATGAAGGGACGAATGAAACAGTAGGCGCGGGTATGATTATTTAAACCCGAAGGTACATTCCCATTTCAACCTTTGCAGCCTGTCTGAACCTTAGTTTCAGACAGGCTGCTTTTTTATCCCCCGGAAGTATCCCCTGCTAAAATCAGGGTTTGAAAAACCAAAGCAGGCAATCTCGCGTTTTGACAACATATTCGATTTCGCAAAACCCGATAGCTATGAAACACCTTGCCCTTAACACCTTCCTGCTCTTTGTACTTAGCCCCATTTTCCTGTTGCGCGCTCAGACTTCCCAAATTACTGATTTCAGGCTGGACGGCGATGCCCGGAAATCAGGGGACAATTGCATTACCCTTACCCCTGATTACCGTTGGGCTTCCGGGTCGATTTGGTACAAGAAAGCTATCAGCCTCAAGTCTTCCTTTGACATGCAATTGAGGGCCATGCTTGGGTGCAAGGACCGGGATGGTGCAGATGGCATGGTTTTCGTTTTCCACCCTTATGCCGAGCGGACCGGGTACCGGGGGGAAGGCATGGGCTTTGCGGGGCTGAACCCGGCTATTGGCATCGAAATTGACACCTGGCAAAATGAGCACCTGGGCGACCCCTGGGAAGACCATGTGGCTATTCTCAGGGACGGCAGTGTGAATCATGGCTTCAACCTGGCTGGCCCCAACCGTATACCCAACATTGAAGATTGCCGGGAGCATGACCTGAACATCAATTGGAATGCGAACTCCCGCACCTTAAGTGTACGTATAGACGGAAAAGAGGTGATTTCGCTGCAGCGTGACCTGGTCAGGACGATCTTCAGGGGCAAAGACAAGGTGTACTGGGGCGTTACCTCCGCCACCGGCAATTACAACAACCGTCAGGCTGTTTGCTTTGAAAAGCTGGAATTTGAGCTGGTGGAAGAACTGCCCACCCTGGAACTACAGGGCCAAAAGCTAAAGGAACTGATGCGCGGGCGATTTATCACCCTGGACCATATTCAGTTTGAGTCCGGTGGAGCCCAGCTGACGCCGGCATCCCGTCAGGAACTGGATGAACTGGGTGATGTGCTGTTTCAGG
>CAZNHN010000089.1:1226-8762 GCA_964572415.1 uncultured Phaeodactylibacter sp. | reverse complement strand
AACTGGCGCGGATTATGAAAGCGCATCCGGACATGCAGCTGGATATCATCGGGCATACCGATAACGTGGGTTCAGCGGCAACCAATTTGTCATTATCAGAAAAACGATCGAGAGCGGTGGCGGAATACCTGAAGCAAAAGGGCATCTCCCCAAAACGGCTCAACTCCCGGGGCATGGGAGAAAAATACCCTACCCACTCTAATGGCACACAATCCGGACGGCTGCGCAACCGCCGCGTAGAACTACGACTGCTTGAGCCTATTGCATAGTATCAGAGCTGTCCTTAGCGGCAACGCCCTCCTTTCAGGTGATAAATAGAAGCTCCGGTTTGCTCAACGTCAAGCCCGTAAATGGTTTCCAAAATCTGCAGAAAATCAGGCAACGGGTCCCCTGCAATTTCGGTAGATAATGCACAAGATTGCAGGTCTTTACTGCGCAGTTTGAATTCGACTTTGTAATAGCGGCCAATTTCGCGCAGGGCATTACCCAGTTCTGCGTTACGAAAGACCAGTTGCTGGCTATGCCATCCCTGCGCATTGAGCTCTGACACCGGCTTCTTCACCAGCTTTTGCTCATCGGCCCTGAAAACACCTCGTTCTTTAGGCTTTAGCTCCACCTGCTGCCCGGCTTGTTCATTTTCCATACGCACCAGTCCCTCGGTCACTTCCACTTCGACGGTGGATTCTTCGGGATAGGCCCGTAGATTAAATGCCGTACCCAGGACTGTAGTACGCACTCCATTAGACTGAATCACAAAGGGGCGATCGGGGTCGGGCGCTACCTTAAAATACGCTTCACCAGTGAGAGAGGCCCGTCTTTTGCCATCCGAAATATCAAAACTCAGGTAAGAATCCTCATTGAGGTAAACAACGGAGGCATCAGGCAAAGTGACCTCCAGTTGTTCCGCCGGCCCGGTAGTGAAGACCTGGGCGGACGCGCCCTGCCCACGGTTGACCAGCCAGAACGTACCCAAGGCTATTACCAATGCGATCGCTGCGGCAATACTCATCCAGTTCCGGGACGTTGAAGTTAGCCGGACGGTTTGGGCATCCTTCGCCTGATCAGCATCCATACGGGACTTCAGGCGGGTGAAGCCCTTGTCTACATCCGGCTCATAACCGGATTTGTAAGACAGGCTTTCTGACCACACCTCTTCAAGTTCCCGATGCAGCGTGGGATCTTGTTGCCCGGTGAGGGCATCTGCATCTTCCGGTCGCAACTGACCAGTTTGCTGCCGGTGAAACAATGATATATATCGTGATAATTTCATTCTCATTTGATTCATTCGTCAATAGGACACAGGCATAACCGCCCTCCCCTATCTGATATTTTCCTTTTTCAGAATAATGCCTGAAATGTCATCTGCCCGCCCAAACGGGACATTTCCTGCCTATTTCAGGCTTCCTTCCCCGGATTGAACTTTAACATTTCCCGGAGTATCTTCAGCGCTTTCGCCATCTGATTTTCTACCGTCTTTGGCGAAATCTCCAGTTGGTCCGCTATTTCCCGGTAGCTCATATCTTCAAACCGGCTGAGTATGAATATGATACGGCACCGTTCTGGCAATGCATCAATAGCCGCATCTATTCTTGATTGCAAATGATCCGCAGCCATAAGTTCAGGAGCCGTAGCTTCTGTACTCTTCTGTACGGGCGCCTGCTCCTCTTCCGTGAATTTAATACGCTGGTCCCGGACATAATTAAGGGCTTTATTTACAGCCGCCCGCCTCAGATAGCCTTTCAGGGAGGAGGCGACCTGGATACGATCCCGCTTTCGCCAAAGCTCGTAAAACACATCCTGAGCCAGGTCTTCCACGAGATTGCTATCCGGAATAATCTTATACACGGCTTTACAAATATAAGCGTAGTACCGCCTGAATATCAGCTCGATGCCTCTTTCGTCCCCCTGGTTCAGCAATTCCAGTAACGCCTGATCTGTTGGTTGCTGTTGCAATTTAAATGATGCTTTATGGTAGTAAGCCGGGTACCCGGGTCAGGTAGCCCTGGAAGCTGCTACCTGATTCCCACCCCAATATAATACATCCTCAGAACATAGCGTGCACCGATTTGAGCACTACCAAATATTCAGGTTGATCTTTTGAATAAGTAAAAATAATCGAATACCTTAGTTGGCATTATTAGGATTATGACCTTCAACAAACTTCTTGTAGACACCGATAACGACTTTAAACCAAAACATAACACCTGCAAGCAAGATGTCTAAGCTAGCCTTTCTACCCGGAGACTCCGGCTCGCCGGCAAAGGCAAATCACTCACACAACCATGAAGAAACTTCTCTTTTTTATCCTCAGCCTTTTTGCTCCTTTTGCAATCTGGGCTCAAAACGGTGGATCAACAATTGATGACAAAATCAACGCTGTAATGGAGCCGCTCACCCAGGTGGTGGAGAGCGTCGTATTCGTCCCCATTACAGTAGCGGGCTTCACCATTCCCTTTGTGCTGGTCTGGCTCATCGCCGGAGCACTTATCTTTACGATTTATACCGGCTTTGTGAATATCAGGGCTTTTGGTCACGCCATCAACGTGGTACGCGGCAAGTACGACGACCCGGATGATGCCGGCGAAGTCTCTCACTTCCAGGCACTTACAGCTGCCCTTTCGGGTACGGTGGGGATTGGAAACATCGCGGGTGTGGCCATTGCAGTATCTGTGGGCGGGCCCGGTGCAACCTTCTGGATGATCGTGGCCGGCTTGTTTGGGATGACTTCCAAGTTCGTGGAGTGTTCCCTGGGGGTGATGTACCGGAATTATAATGTGGATGGCTCCGTTTCAGGTGGGCCAATGTATTACCTCGATAAGGGCTTCAAGGAAAAGGGGCCAGCCATGGGGGTGATCGGCAAAATACTGGCGGTGCTTTTTGCAATCGCCTGTATTGGCGGTTCATTCGGTGGGGGCAATATGGTACAGGTCAATCAGGCTGCTCAGCAGTTTATTGATGTGACTGGTGGCAAAGACAGCTTCATCGCAGACAGCTCCTGGATGTTTGGCGCGGTAATGGCTATCATCGTAGCTGTAATAATTATTGGCGGCATCAAGTCTATTGCCCGGGTGACTGACAAAATTGTCCCATTCATGGTGGGTATTTATGTGCTGGGGGCTATCGTGGTTTTGAGCTACCACTACGCCGACATCCCCGCTGCTTTTGGTGAAATCATTGGGGGTGCCTTCAATGCCGATGCCCTCTACGGCGGCTTCATTGGTGTGCTGATACAGGGATTCCGGCGGGCAGCATTTTCGAATGAAGCGGGCGTGGGTTCTGCTTCGATTGCACACTCAGCAGTACGTACCGATGAGCCCATCTCAGAGGGTATTGTTGCGCTGCTGGAACCATTCATTGACACCGTTGTCATTTGTACCATGACGGCCCTGGTTATCGTAATCACTAACTACGGGGGTATTGGTGCAGAACAGGCTTTCCTGAGCGACCAAAACGGCGACCTGGATGGCATCACGCTGACGTCTTCTGCCTTCGAAACGGTAATGGCCTGGTTCCCACCTATTCTTTCTGTGGCAGTTATCCTTTTCGCCTTGTCCACGATGATCAGCTGGTCTTACTACGGGCTGAAGGCCTGGACTTACCTTTTTGGAGAGAACAAAACCAATGAATTAATCTACAAAGCCATCTTCTGTGCCTTCGTAATCATTGGTTCAGCAATCTCTGCAAAAAGTGTATTCGACTTCGGTGATGCCATGATCTTTGCAATGTGTTTCCCGAACGTTGCGGGCCTCTACGTCCTCATGCCCAATGTGATGCGGGCCTATAAAGATTATATGAGACGGATTAAATCCGGAGAAATAGCGGCAACAAAGTAAAATAGCAGAGGGCGCATCAGTTTTTGTAGCTGATGCGCTCTTTTGCTTTACAGCGGCTGCAAATCAGGTGCGACCCACCTTGACCTGGCCCGGACTGACTGTAGAAGGCTTTCGCTGTAGAAGGCTTTGGGATAGCCGGATGCCGACTGAGGCGACTGTAGGAACTCACTCAGAGCCTCATCATAATTTAGATGTGGATGCGCCTCCAGGAAGTGCTTCAAAACAGTAATCCAGAATACTGTCAGTGTTTCGTGATAGCCTGCTTCGGGAGTGTTTTCGTGCCCCAGGTATAAATTGTAAGCGATGATTCCGTTACGCATCCGGCAAAGCGCCTCATCTCCTCCCTTGTGAAACAGGTACCATAGCGCCACTTTCAGATGAGCCTCATGCGTCCAGCCTTCTTCCGGTATAGCTTGCCGTTCAAAGCCACGGACTAACTTTTCAATGGGTAACAGCGCTGGTTCAGCTTTAAAATCTTCGGGCAAAAGCGAGAAGCTGAAAGAGTCCGGATGCTCGCCCTCAAACCGGTAATGCCGGCGGGCGTAGCCTTCTCTTCTAAAGCCAAACTTACGCAGCAGGCTCATGGACGCCCAATTGTCAACCGCAGTAAGGGCTTCGATACGCTCCAGCCCAAGTTCCTCAAAACCAAACCTCAGCGTAACCGGCAAAAGCTCCTGCATAAAGCCCTGCCCCCGGTCTTCCGTATCGTACAGACTGTAGCCAATTTCTGCCCGTAGGTGCCGGCGGAAGATAATGTGATAGGAAAAGTCTCCGATCAGCTTCCCGGTATCTTTACGGTACAACAACCAGTTGTGCATGCTCAGACGCGGATTGTCCAGCCCGAAGGTCAGGAAGCGCTCTTTTACGCCAGCGTACATTTCTGGTGTGGGGCAATTCAGGGCAGCCCCCAGCGTCGCGTCGTCAAACTTGGTAGTTAGCGCTTTAAAGGGAGCCGGGTTAAGCGTACGAAGGAGGAGCCGCCCGGTTTCCAATGTGGGCAAATTCAGATCAGGCATGAGCTATTGGGTTTTCGAAAGAACCCTTACCCGCGTTATGAAGTTCCCCGCCGTGGCATTTTTAGGCTGTTATCCAGCCAGCCCATCTTTGGGAGGTATTGCAGGTAGTACCAAAACATAGCGATGACAACGCCCATAAATGCACCCAGGTAAACGTCCTTAAAAAAGTGCTGGGTAAGGTAAATCCGGGATAAGCCTACGATAAGCGCCAGTAGAAAGCATAAGGCGCCGGTGGTCTTTTTATTCGGTGCACAGAAGGCCATAAAGGCAAAAAGGGCGAACCCTGCCATTGTATGGCCGCTGGGAAAACTGGTAGCGCCGGAGTGCACTTTGATGCCTTCCACCAGATTGAGCTGCCCGGCAATGCCCAGCTTCTCAAAATAGGCGAAGGGGCGGTCATGCGCAAAAAAAGACTTGGATAGGTAAGAAATAACCGACACACTAAAACCCAGGAAAGGGAGGGCAATAGCATGCCTGAACCGGATGAACAGAAGCACCAGCCCGGCCAGCATAAACCCAACGGGTTCGCCAAGCTTGGTACCATTCACAAACAGCAAATCCAGCCCCACGCTGCGGTGCCGGCTAAAAAACCAGACGAACGCTCCGGTTTCCATCAGTGCCAGCAGTACAGCTCCAAATAAAAGAAATTGAACCATGCCGGAAAAAAACCAGCGGTTCGTTTGCCATAAATCAGACAGCGGGGTCATGCTCAGCTTTGCGTTTTTTGAAGAGTTTGAAGATCGCTTTGAAGAAATTCGCATACTGATCGATGTTGACCAGTTTGCTGTCGTTCATCGCCTTGCGCGTCAGCAGTACTCCTATGGGAAACAGCACTGCGCAGGGCACCCAGGCAGCAGCTGCAGCAGGCAGGACGAAGGTCTCCGCAATTTTCCGGCAGAATATGGTCAGCACAATAAATATCATGAAAAAGATGATCGATATCAGGATAGGATACCCGAAGCCGCCCTTGCGTACGATCGCGCCCATGGGGGCCCCAATGAACACAAAGATGAAGCACACCAGCGCCATGCTGTATTTGGTGTGAAGCTCATAAATGTGCTTGACCCGGCTTTCCCGCAACCGGTCGATGGAGCGGGTGGCGGATTCGGCGTGTGCCTGAATACTTCGGATAAAGGACTTGGACTTATTGACCAGCCTCAGTCGCTCTGCTTCTGAGAACAGCAGCAGAATACTCTCATAGTCTTCCACCGGCTTCTCAATGACCTGCTTAATAGGCCGCCCTTCAAAGGACTTTATGGGTTTGCGGTTGATTTTTTCATCGGGTTTGAAAGCCGGCTGTTTGATGTCGGTTTCAGCGCTTTCGTCAGGGGAGGCAGCCTCAGTCGAGTCTGCAACTTCTGTTTGTTCCTCCGCGGCTTCACTCGCTTTGGCTTCCAGTTCTTCCTCTTCGGCCCTGATCCGCTCGGCCTCTGCCTCAGCAAGCTCATCCTCTTCATCCGGATTATCAAGGAAGGTACTGTCCAATTCCAGCAGGTCAAAATAGGAACTGAACTGATTGGATATCCCCACCTCCCGGCGGCGGATCTTTTGCTCCAGGGAGTCTACCGCATCGGCAAGCTGACCGCTCGTGAGCATACTCCGGTTGGACTTAAAGAGGTCTTCATTGGTTCGGTTCAGGTTGAATTCGCTCAAGTCAAAGACCTTGTACCAGCTTTTGAAATTAGTGCGTACAAAGGGATAAGAACGGCTGTTGGCTGACCCCGATGGATCCCCTTCCATATATTGATGCCCGTTATGCAGGTTCATCATGAAGTAGCTCCCATCCTCAGTAGCATACATTTCTCCCTCACTGGCTATAATCTGAGACAGCTTGCCTTTGTTGGCGTCAGTGTGGTCGTAGATGAGTACGTCTTCTATCCGTTTCCCATCGCCTGGCTTGTTGCCAATATGGATGGCGTATCCGTCAAAGTCGTCATTAAAAATACCAGCCTCCAGCCGCAGTGCCGGCTTTTGTTTCTGGATATCGTACATCCGGGACCCGAATTTGAGGTTCGCCACCGGAATAAGGTTGTTGGAACAGAAAAAAGAAGCCAGGACCGCAAAGAAACCAAACCCGATCATGGGCCGCATAATCCGTGCCAGAGAGACCCCGGCCGATTTAAAGCTCGACAGCTCGTACCGCTCCGCCATATTCCCCATCACCATAACGGAAGAAATCAGCACCGCCAGCGGCAGGGCCATCGGCACCAGGGAGAGGCTTTTATACCCCATCAGCTCCAGGATGAGAAACAACCCCAGCCCCTTGCCCGCTATATCGTCGATGTACAGCCACAGTACCTGCATCACCAAAACGAACATCGCAATCATGAACGTTACGATGAAAAGTGGGATAAAACTCTTGATCAGTAAGCGGTCGACAATCTTCATAGATTCACAAATAGACTTTCTGCGTTGCGCAAAGGTACAACGTCTCATAACAACTCTGTATGGTGTGCCAAAGGTTGACTTTATATTAACTTTAAATTTTTTCCGGCCCGGCTGTAACTTTCCGTTAACCCTTGCCGTCACCTTAGTGAACGCAGCTTAGAGACGGAAACAAAATAAGTTAGAGCGTTTGAGTTTTGGGAAATTTCATTAGCAGCTGAAAACTTGGAAGCTGAATTGAAATTTCCCAAAAACCTAAAGAGAAAACGGTCTAACTTATTTCCGTCAAACTACTTAGAGAG
>CAZNHN010000089.1:763-1195 GCA_964572415.1 uncultured Phaeodactylibacter sp. | reverse complement strand
AAATCAGACATACTGCCCATCAAAAACAAACTCTACCGGGTGGCCCTTCGCATAACGGGTAACCCACAGGAGGCAGAAGATGTGGTACAGGAAACCCTGATCAAAGTCTGGGAACAACGCCAGGAGCTGAGTACAGTCCGCAACATCGAAGCATGGTGCATGCAGCTGACCAAAAACCGGTCCATCGACAAGCGCCGCCTTCGGTTCAACCAAAACGAAGGGCTGGACAGTGCCTACGGGCTGAGCAGCTCAGCACATACGCCCGATCAGCAAGCGGAACTCTCGGACAGCTACCTGCAAATTCAGAAACTGATGCAGGAACTGCCCGACAATCAAAGAATGGCCATGCAGCTCCGGGATGTGGATGGGTTTACCTATCAGGAAATCTCCGACACCCTGGAAATGCCGCTGGCTCAGGTAAAAACGAACATT
>CAZNHN010000089.1:0-753 GCA_964572415.1 uncultured Phaeodactylibacter sp. | reverse complement strand
TCAGAGCTCGGAAGAGCATCCGAAATAAATTAACCGCCTTATGGACCACCAATTGATACGGCAATTATTAGACCGCTACTTCGAAGGGCAGACGAGCCTTGAAGAAGAAACCCAACTCCGGCGTGCGTTTCAGCGAAAAGACCTGCCGGAAGACCTGAAGGGGTACCGCCCCTTGTTTGGGTACCTGGAGCAAAATGCCGCCCCGGAACTGGGCGATGCCTTTGACGCCAAACTACTGGCGGAACTAGAGCCCCGGGAAGCTAAAGTCCGGCACCTTTCTGCCAAAACCTGGGTATTGCGGGTAGCAGCCGCTGTAGCCCTTGCCATCGGCGCTTTTGGGATATATGAAGGCTATCAGCCTACCCAACATCAGGAAGTGGCCGGCGTAGACTGGTCCAAATACGAAGTGGAAGATCCCGAACAGGCGTTTGCCATTACCAGCAACGCACTAAAACGGGCTTCCGCAGAACTCAATCAGGGAACAGACGTGGCTGCTCAGGGCTTTGAGCGCAACCTCAAAGAGATCAGCCGCTTTTTTGAATAACCAACCTTTACTCATCCGATTGTTTATCCGTAAATTTTAAATCATGAAGACCTCAAAGTGGATTTTTACCGCCTTGATGCTGGGCATCGTCAGCATCGCCTCAGCACAGACCTCCAACGCTAATGCCATTGATAAGTACTTTCAGCAATACCTCGATGATGACCGCTTCACTGTGGTCTATATCAGCTCCAAACTGATGAGCATGTTCG
>CAZNHN010000088.1:12848-20410 GCA_964572415.1 uncultured Phaeodactylibacter sp. | reverse complement strand
TGCCAGCTCAATCTAACCTTAAGCCCCGTTGCAGAATACCGCAGCGGGGCTTTTGTCGTTTTACAGCCGCATACCAGACGGGCTGCATGGTACATTCGCCGGGCAGCCCGTTTGTTATTTGGTGATCCCTTACCCCCCGCCTTATTGGCTAAACACCCATTAGATCTGGTTAGGGTCTAACTTTTCCCTCCTTTAATTGCTTTCTTCTCCCATCAAGTCGTTTTGTTGGATAGATTGCAAATTCAACAGTGTTGCTTGCTTCGTATAGGTATGCAAGGTATTTTGTGGTTGAACCTGACCGCATTCACATGAAATACGCGCTTACCCTATTGTTTTGTGGGTTTACTCTATTATTATTGGCACAAGAGGAACGTACCGATCATTTTTTCCATGAATTGGGCTCAAGTGTTGTCCAGTCTTATTTGACAACTAATAGTGAACAGATATTTTCTTCAGGCTCCACGACCTGGGTAGCCGGTACGGTATTAGACAACTGTAGAAATCCGAGTGCTTTTTATTGGCATAATGACCTGGAACTGCTCCAAACCTGGTTCTCCTGGATTCCGGGAGAGGATCCGTCTAATGTGGTTGAAGCAGTATGGTACGGAGATACTTTAATACTTTTAGGCATTCAACCTTGCGGGGATGGCGGTCCTGCCCCAATCACGAGAATCGGAAAGTTTGACTCAATAGGTAATCAGTTGATGTCAATGTTCTATGCTGATTGCCAAGAAGATTTCAGTATCGCAGTTGAACCAAGACTATTAGAGAATACCTGTCCGGTGATGGATGTTGCAGATGATGGGTCGGTATTGCTGGCCACTACTTTGGGGCTGCTTCGTATGCCCCCCGGTGATGACCTCTTTCCGCAGCCGGTAGATGTAGATATTGATTCGCTGGTTGGCATTGTCAGCCTGTCCGGAACTTATGCTGTTATTGCGACCCATACAGAAGTAGCAATAGTAGACTGGGCAACGGATACCATTTTGCTTTCCCTGGATCATACCGCTACTGCCATGGCAGCAGCCGATAGTGCGCTTTGGTACATCAGCGAAGGTAGCCTGCATCATATTAGTGCAGACCTGTCCATGGATGCATGGTCACTTCCAGTTGAGGAGACTCAGCATGTGCGCCTCACTATATACGAGGGGCATCCACTTGTTTATACACCTGGCACTTCCGATTTCAATGCCTGGCTATTAAATTTGGAAACAGAAGCCTTCGATCCTCTAATCGATTGGGCATTGGATGGAGTGGAAATCTTTGCGATTGAGCCATTCCGGGAGGATACTTTTATCGTATCCGGGCAGTTAATTAATGGATACCGTGGCTTTGTCATGAAAACCACACCTGCTTCTCTCTCTTTTCAGCAGCCGTATGATATTGGCATTTCCAGTATCGACTTAGAGGTTCTTGATGTTGAGTCTAGCGAAAGTTTAGGGGAGTATTTCTACCGGGTTACTTTTAGGCAAGAAATGGAAGTTGAAAACTTTGGTTCAGGGCTGGTTTATGAATTTGCTCTGGAGTGGGATGCAAGACATGACTGGTGCGCAGAACCTGGTTACCGAATAATCAATGGAATTGAGCTATATCCGGGAGAGCACTACCTGGTTACCGATACAATAACCCACCTGTTTCCTACTTCAAGCCCATTTTCTGGAGAATTGATTTATACCTTTAATACCTTCGGTCCCAATCACTACCTTGACGCTAACCCTGAAAATGATGCTATAACTGGTGTGATTACGGATATTAGCGACCACCGCTTACCCGCAGCCGTCTTCCAACTATATCCCAATCCGGCCACGGGCAACGTGCAGTTGCAGTCTGATTTTGCCATTGACCAATTGGAACTCTATGACTCATTTGGGCGCTTACTGCACACTCAGCAGTTGGGAGGTCTGTATCAAGCCACACTTGAAAGGCAAGGTTTACCCTCAGGCCTCTACCTGCTTCGGTTACGGAGCGGCAGCCGGTACGGCGTTCAGCGTGTAATTTGGAGGGACAACTGATTCTGCCTGGAAATGAAAAACCTTCGGGACAGAAAATCAGGTAAATCCATGCCCTAAAAGCTATTCTGCATCCCCGTAAAACTTCATCCCATCCCTGGCCATTTTCCGCAACAGCGGGCTGCAACGGTACCGGTCCTCCAGGTATTCATGATGCAGGCGGTCCATTGTTTCCACACAGTGGTGTATGCCTTTCTCATCTGCCCATTGCAGCAGCCCTTTCGGGTAGTTCACGCCCTTCGTCATCGCCAAATCAATGTCTTCCCGGGAGGCAATATTAAGATAGAGCGCATCGGCAGCTTCGTTGATTAGCATGACGAGAATCCGCCACACGATTTCCTGCCCCAGTTTTTTATCTTTATTGGGCTCCGGATTTTGTGCCTCTTCCCGGTAATCGTAATAACCTCTTCCCGACTTTCGGCCCAGGTACCCTGCCTCCGACAACCGCTTTTGCGTAAATGAAGGCTTATACCGTGGGTCGTAAAAGAAGGACTGAAAGACCGTTTCCGTAACCGTATAATTCACATCATTTCCAATATAGTCCATCAGCGTGAATGGCCCCATCCTGAACTTTCCAATCTCTGTCATTGCCCAGTCGATAGTAGCGGCATCCGCCAGCCCCTCTTCAAGGATACGCAGCGCCTCCCCGTAGAAAGGGCGGGCTACCCGGTTTACAATAAACCCAGGTGTATCTTTTGCCACTACGGTTATTTTGCCCCAGCTCTTAATCTGATCACAGGCTTGTTTCAAAACAGCGGAATCGGTCTGTATAGCCGGGATGATTTCCACCAGCTTCATCAAAGGAGCGGGGTTGAAGAAATGGATGCCAAGCACCCGGCTGGGGTCTTTGCATACCGCCGCAATAGCGGCAATGGAAAGCGAGGATGTATTGGTCGCAATAATACAATCCTTAGGTACAATCAGCTCCAATTGCTCGAAGACATTGCGTTTCACTTCCAGGTTTTCCACAATCGCCTCAATGACCATCCCCGGCTCTTTAAAGTCATACAAGCTGTCAACGTAATGTATACGGCCCTGAATGGTCTGCGCCATGGCTTCATCCACCTGCCCTTTTTCCACCAGGCGGTTCATAATTTTAGCCAGCTTGTCCTTAGAGCGTTGCAAAGCCGCCGGATTGTTATCGTAAAGAAATACGGTGTGCCCGGCAGTAGCTGCCACTTGTGCAATCCCACTGCCCATAGCTCCGCTCCCAATCACGCCTACATTCATCATGGTTTTATCTTGGTTGAGTTTTCCGGAAGGTACGAAAAAGGTGGAAATGATGCAGGCGTCGTCAAAACCGAAAATAGGAGAGCACAGTGGGTTGCTCAGATCGTCGCAAAAAATGCCCTAACCTTACCTTTAAGTTGCTGTAAACGTATAAATCCATAAAAAGCGGGTATAAAAGATTGGAAAACCAGTTTTCTTTTAAATTACTGTAAACCAATCATTTAGAGTGTAATAAAAGTTTTCAAACGAATACAAACGATTACAAACGGAAGTAACCATTTATTTGTCGACTATGATTTGCGTTTGCCCCCACCTTTGTGATGTCAGTTGTCAACAACGTATTTCATCACCAAAAAACAATTAGTCATGAACAACTTACGCAACCACGTACAATTGATTGGTAACCTGGGCAAAGAAATCGAATTCAAGCAGCTGGGCGAAGGCAAGTCCATAGCCCGTGCGACAATCGCTACCCGTGAGGTCTTTAAAAACAAAAATGGCGAGAAAGTCGTGGACGTGCAGTGGCACAACCTGGTTGGCTGGGATAGCATTGCTGAAATCATGCAGGTGCTCCTTAAAAAGGGTAAACAAGTAGCCGTACAAGGCAAGCTTGCTCACCGCACCTTTGAAGGCAAAGACGGCAGGAAGCGCTACGTCTCAGAAGTCATCGTAAGCGAATTCATGCCCATTAACTAAGCTGGCTCCTGCGCCGCTAACTCTGTATAACCCTAAATTTTTCAACCTTTTTTATTAATCATTAGCTACTGCTCATGCAGTAGATGGAAGGCTGGTGCCTTCAAAAAACCTCAAAATCATGAATGGAATTAGAAACAGTGTAACCCTTATTGGTTTCCTCGGACAAGATGCAAAGATTTTTCAGACCGCATCTGGCAAGACCGTTGCGAACGTCTCTCTCGCTACCAACGACAGCTACCGCAACAAGCGCGGCGACCGTATCACCACAACAGAATGGCACCGCTGTGTGGCCTGGGGCAAATTAGGCGAAATCATGGGCGAACTCTGCAAAAAGGGTAAAGAAGTAGCCGTACGCGGCAAGCTCACCTATAACTCTTATGAGGACAAAAACGGTGTGCAGCGCACTTCCCCTCAGGTCGTAGTGCAGGAGTTTGTACTGCTTGACCGCAAAAAAATGGAAGAAGCGGCATAAGAACAGCCAACCCCAATTGACCAAATCCAAACCCACTTGCGACTCACAGAGCGCGTAATGCACGGGTATAGCAAGTTGGGTTTATGCGGTAGGCCCCTGTCAGGTAATGACCTGCACAGCGGGCCTACGGCTTTGTACCCAGATTGGCTGAGACTATTATTGTTTTAGAAAAAGCGAATTTACGCTACCTTCGCAGGGTAGGGGAGCGGTGACAGATAAGAACTGCTCCATTTAACTTAAAGGCTTATGAAGTTTACTGAAGTTCGCTCAAAGCAGGATTGGAAAGACTTTCACCGGGTCCCGCACATCGTATACAAAAATGACCCTCATTGGATTGCTCCGCTTCAGGGTGACATTGAGGCCGTCTTTGACTCAAAAGTCAATGATACCTTCAGGGATGGAGAAGCGATTTGCTGGATTCTTCGCGACGACAGCGGTCAGCTCGCAGGGCGCGTAGCAGCTTTCATGGATCATGCCCGAAATAAAATGCAGGAGCACCCCATCGGTGGGCTGGGCTTTTTTGAATGTATAGAAAACGAAACCTACGCTTTTGCCCTCTTCGAAAAAGTCCGGGAATGGGTGGAAGCTCGTGGTGCTATCGTTTTAGACGGGCCAGTCAACTTCGGAGAACGCGAAAAGTTTTGGGGGCTGCTCGTTAAGGGATTCTATCCTCCTTTATTCCAGGAAAATTACCACCCAAAGTATTACCGCCGTTTTTTTGAAGACTGGGGCTTTATTCCGTACGAACAAATCCTGACTTTCCGCGGCGAAAGCAATGCCATCCCGGTAGACCGGCTCCGAAATGTGGTCAAACGCCTAAAGCAAAGATCAAATATTGAAACCAGAAACCTGGACTACAGTCAATTGGAACAATACACCAAAGACTTTTGTGAAATATATAATGCTGCCTTCAGCAAGTACGGGCACTTTAAGCCTCTACTGCCCGAGCAGGTCCAGAAAATACTGCTGGAAGCCAAAGCAATTGCAGATACCAATACCCTCTCTATCTCCTATTTTGATGGCAAGCCGGCAGCTTTCTGCGCGGTACTACCGGATATAAACGAACTCATTCGTTTTGCCAAAGGCAAGCTTTCCTGGTGGAAAATCCCCATTTTACTGATAAAAAAGGCGATGAAGAAGCAATTCATCGCCAAAGGTATAGGGTTCGGTATTCACCCGGATTTTCAAAACAAAGGGGCTTATGCCGTCATCGTTGAGCACATGGCAAATACCCGCAACATCAGCCGGTACCCACAAATGTACCTGACTACGGTGCGTGCCCATAACTTCGAAGCAGTTGGAGTTTACCAAAAGTTAAATGTCAAGGTAGACCGCATACACGTCGCTTACCGTAAGCCCCTCAAGGAGGGTATACCGGTTGAGTCATTCGAATTCACGGAGCCTTATTAACCCAGGATTTTCTTGATATTATCACCGATATCCAATACTTCGTTTTCCTGTGCGCGCTCCAGAATACTGGCTGCAATAGCAGAACGGTAACCGCCGGCGCAGTGTACAGCGATGGGTTTGCCATTGCCTACCTGCCCGGCTTTGTCGAGTAGCTGATCCAAAGGTACATTAATGCTGGACTCAAATGCGGGTTCCTGCTCGTGTTCCTTCGGGCTTCGCACATCGAGGATGGTATAAGCCTCTGGGTTAGATTTAACTTTTTCCAGGTCTGCTGACTGTATATGGCCATTTGCCGGTGCCTCCGTCAGCAGGTAGACGCCTTTGATAAATTGCTCGTAGCTGATCTTCGCTGCTTTTTCCATAACAGTCCTTAGACCTTCCTGAGAGCCAGCAACCAGATAAAATGCAGTGCCGGGAGCCAGCAGCGTGCCCAGCCAGGTTTCAAATTTCCCGCCATCCGGTATATTGATACTGTTGCTGAGGTGCCCTGCTTTATACTGATCGGCAGGACGGGTATCCACGATTAGAATATCCTTTTGCAGGTCATCTTCACTTTGTACCCTTGCCACCTTTTCCAGGCTGCTTCGGTAAGCCGCTACGCCCCGCCGGTTCTCTTCCACAGAGAAGGGGAAGTATTTCGGTACATTGGGCTGCCCGGACAACAGCTCTTCTACAAAGGCGGTTTTATCGGTTTCAGAAAAGGCCCAGTTGGTCTGCCGCTGCTCACCGATCGTGCTTACCGTCTCATCGCTCATGTTCTTACCGCACAGTGAGCCGGCACCGTGCGCCGGATAAACAGTTACATGATCAGGCAGGGGCTTGAAAACCGTTTGCATCGTTTCATACATCTTTCCTGCCAGCTCCGAACGGGTCAGATTAAATTTCCCCGCATCTTCCCGCAAGTCAGGTCGGCCGACATCGCCAATAAACAGGCTGTCCCCGGTGAAAATGGCATGTGGCTTCCCATGCTCATCGTGCAGCAGATAAGAATGGTGGTCCGGCGAGTGCCCGGGCGTATGCAAAGCCTGTATTTTCAGCTCCCCAAGTTCTATCTTTTCTTTGTCTTTCAGCGCTACATGCGGATAGGAAACGCCCATGTCCGGGTGCACATAAACGACAGCCCCAATAGTTTCATGAAACTCCAGATGACTACTCGCGAAGTCCGCATGGGGGTGCGTTTCAAATACGGCGACAATATCTGCACCGTGTTCCTTAGCGTAGGCAATGTAAGGCTGAGGGTCACGTGCGGGGTCGACTAATGCCATTTTCCCGCTATCAATAATCGCATAGGAGGCGTGTGCCAGCCCCTCATCATAAAACTGATGGATATGCATAAAGTAGTTTGTTTTTGGTAGGCAGCCTGAATATCAGTACTGCTCTACTCAAACAACAGTGAAACATGAAGGTATGTTCATGTTTTCGGGAGCCTGTTAATTTCTATTCCTTATATCCTCTAAATATTTCTCCAGCTCCATCTCATCATACACCAAAACTTCCCGTGCCTTGCTGCCTTCACTTGGACCTACAATCCCCAACGCTTCCAATTGGTCCATAATCCGTCCGGCGCGGTTGTAGCCCAGCTTCAAACGCCGTTGGATCATAGAAGTGGAGCCATGCTGATTCTGTACAATCAAACGGGCAGCATCCTCAAACATCTCGTCCAGGTCAGCGTAAGTCAGCCCGGCAGAGCCTTCAATTTCTTCATCATCGCCGTGGAATTCCGGCAGGTAGTGAGGCTCCGGATA
>CAZNHN010000088.1:0-12838 GCA_964572415.1 uncultured Phaeodactylibacter sp. | reverse complement strand
CAGGTCGCGCATGTCTTCCTGGCCAAGGCCCAGATCCTGCAGGCGGACCATTTCCCCGCCTACAGACAACAGCATATCACCCTGCCCAATCAGCTGATCGGCCCCGCCGGCATCGAGGATCGTCCGGGAGTCGACCTTGGAGGAGACCTTGTAGGCAATCCGTGCCGGGAAGTTCGCCTTAATCACACCGGTAATAATGTTGACCGATGGGCGCTGTGTAGCGATGATCAGGTGGATACCCACCGCCCGGGCAAGCTGTGCCAATCGGCCAATCGGCAGTTCCACTTCCTTGCCTGCGGTCATAATCATGTCCGCAAACTCATCAATAACCAGCACTATAAACGGCATGAACCGGTGCCCTTTATTTGGATTCAGCCGGCGCTGCACAAATTTCTCATTGTACTCCCGGATGTTACGTGCTGCCGCTTTTTTCAACAGGTTGTACCGCTGATCCATCTCAATGGTCATGGAGTTGAGCGTATGCACCACCCGGTTCGTCTCCGTGGTGATCGGCTCCTCCTGATTGGGGAGGAAGGATAGGAAGTGGTGCTCCAGCTTACTGTAGGGGAACAATTCTACTTTCTTTGGGTCAATCAGCACCAATTTGACTTGAGAAGGGTGCTTTTTGTAAAGCAAAGAAATCAGAATGGCGTTCACACCCACCGACTTACCCTGTCCGGTCGCACCGGCTACCAGCAAGTGGGGCATTTTGGCCAGGTCCACTACAAAGACTTCATTTGAAATGGTCTTGCCCAAAGCAATTGGCAGGTCCATTTTCGCCCGCTTAAACTTATCCGATATCAGTACCTCCCGCATGGAGACGATCTGCTTCTTGCGGTTGGGGACTTCAATACCGATGGTGCCCCGCCCGGGAATGGGGGCAATAATACGGATCCCAAGAGCAGCAAGGCTCAGGGCAATGTCGTCCTCCAGATTTTTAATCTTGGAGATACGAACGCCCGGTGCTGGTACTATTTCATAGAGTGTAATCGTCGGCCCAATGGTAGCCCGGATTTTTGTGATCTCAATCTTATAGTTCAGCAGGGTCTCAATGATCTGCTCTTTGTTTGATTCCAGCTCAGAGCGGTCAATTTCCACCCGTTGCCCGGAGTAATCCTTGAGCAGGCTGCTGACCGGGTATTCATAGCTGGAAAGCTCCAGTGTCGGATCATAGGGCTCGCTGTGGTCCTGGTTTTCCTGGGTGACCGACAAAGGAGGCTTATGGGAATCACTGGCAGCTGCGGCAGGGTCCTTGATTTCCAGCTCGCTGTTCTCGGCGGTAAGGGACTCAGGTTTGTCTACCGAAACGTCTTCCACTAATTCGAAGCTTAGATCCTGCTGATGTGGCTTGGGGGGCGTCTTAGGTTCCGGGGCTTTGGAAGGCGGCTCAATTGGTCGGGGTTCAGTTTGTCCTTCTGAACTGCCCGGGCGCAGGGTTTCAGGCCGGGGCCGGCCCTGAGAAGAGCCATTACTGCCAGCTGCTGAAGCCTTCTTGCCAGGAAGCCTGCCGCTAAACCAGTCATTGATATACTGCTGCGTATCCTTGACGGCCCCCTGAGGCGTCATTTCATTAAAATTAGGATTTACATTCCAGACCAATACGCCCACTAACAGGAAAACCAACAGAATGATCATACCTGCTGTGCCCACAAAGCTGATTAGCCATTCACTGACCGCCTCCCCAAATGCACCGCCCCATGGAAAATCGGCATCCCCTGCCACAAACTCCAGGAATACACTGAAGATGAGCATCAGCAAAATCCACAGCCGGAATTTCGGCCAGTACATACTCAGATGCTGCCTGCGGACCAGCCCCTGCCCACTGACCATAAGTATAGCCACGATCACAAAGGAGGGGAGCCCAAAACCCCAGTAAAAAAACATATTGGAAACGATCGCTCCCAGCCTGCCCAGCCAATTGGCCATTTCTTCGGTGTTATCCAAAAGAAGCTTCCAGGAAAAACGCAACACTTTGTCCTGGTCCAGCGCCCAGGTAAACAGGTAAGACGTAAAGGCAATAATGAAGTACAGCCCCAGGAATAGCAGCAAAATGCCTACCAGTTTCGGTATCCGCTCATCGTTAATTCCCAGCTTCAGGCTCAGTTGCCCTTTTTTCTTGCGCTTTTTTGCCGCCATGCTCAATCAGTAACTTTCTTGTTTCCCCTTAGCCAGATGGCAGGCATTGGGGTAGCTCTTCACAAAAATAGGCATTAATCGCGGCAATTATAACGATTCTGTTTGATTGTTCTGGTATAGGTATCAACAATTTGTTGATGCAGGCGCTCTTGTTTCACCAAATCATCAAAACCGGTGCCCGATGGGAAGGAACAACCTCAGCTCCTTAGAGGTATTCACATTTCCGGCAAAAGGGTACATCAGGGTCATTTTTACCGGGCCAATGATGGTGTTAATGCCCCCGGTCAGCCCCACGCCAAGAATAAACTGCTGCAGGTCAATCCGGCTCTCACCTGTGCGGTCGGGCTCATCAAAAAAGCCTGCGTTGGCATCCAACGCGTAAAACATATTGCGCCGAAAGAAATGCTGGTAGCCTACGCCTGCCCCAACGGCTGCCTGTGCCACGAGGTGGTTGGTGTTCAACCCGTAAAATGGAATCGATCGCCGGGTCAGGGCTTCTGGGGCACCTACAAGGAAGAAGTCCCCAAAAGTATTGCTGGGGTTAGTCACTAACCCGGCAAATGCACTGGTTTTCAAGGAGGCTCTGCTGCTCAGTGGCAGAAAACGCTCCGCTCTGAAACTAAGCTTGATGTACGGCCTGAAGGAGAACAGCGAATCCCTGTTTAGCCCCACCTCAGGGTTGAGCCCGCTTACTTCGTACCCACTGTTCCGCAACCCTTTGAGCTCTAAAGAAAGCCGGGTGCCTTCAGTCGGAAAGATATTCCGGTTCAGGCTGTTGTGCTCAAGGCGGGCGTATAGGTTATAATTTGTATAGCTTAGCCGGTTAAAAAGCAGCCCGCCTCCGACTTTAGGGCGGAAAATGAGGTTTTCCTGCTGTATGCCTGTGCTTAGTGCGGTGCTGGTGCTTAGCCGCTTTTGCACATGCAGGTCAATAACCGCCTCAACAAGGCTGTACTCTTCGTTCTGGGTGCCGTTCTGAAAGATGGGAATTTTATCCCGGGTCAGTTGCACATCGGTGACCCAGGCTAAGGCCTGAGCTTCGTCGAGGTATTTGAGATAGTTCAGTTGAAACCGGTAGTTTTCAGCAACCACACTGTTGATCATTAGCCGGGAGGCCGGCAATAAAGTATTTCGGCTGGTCATGTTAAAGCGGAAGCCTGCACTGCTGTAGTTGTCATAGTTGATGGCGGTCTTAAATACTGCAGGCGCTCGCTCCAGGCATTGCAGCACGAGTACTGTTTCGCCGGCTTCCTGCTGCAGCTGAAAGGTAACTTTCTCAAACTTGTTGGTTCCGACCAACCGGTTGATGGCTGTTTCAATAGCCTGCGGGGGGTAGCTTTGCCCGGATTCCAGCCCACTACGGCCAATAATTTCATCCTCAGTGATACGCTCGTTGCCCTGAACCCGGATGTGTTCAAAGCAAAAGGTATCAGGAGCCTGTAGCCTGCCTGCCGGCTGATGTGGCCCAATGCTGTCCAGCTTTGCTTTCAGCCTGATCAGGGCAGGCAGGGCGGCCCGGGCGGCTCGTTCACCCCGGACGATAATGGAATCGGCTTTGCTGAAGTCTTGTGCACTGTAGTCACGAAGGTCCGGCTCAATGTAGAGGTCTACCATAGGCATTTGTTCCTGAGCGTCTTTCACACTCAGCAGGAAGCCCGATTGCATGAGGATTTGGGAAAAATTATGCAGCTTATCGGCATCCGCTTTTACATAGCCGGTATACACCCCAATGACGATATCTGCATCCCACTCTTTGGCTTCTTTTACGGGGAAATTTCGGATCAGGCCACCGTCAATAAGAATCTGTCCATCTTTTTTCACAGGGGTGAACGCAGTGGGTATTGCCATACTTGCGCGCATTGCTGTAGCGAGGTGCCCACTGTCGAGCACAACCGGTTGGCCTTCCACTATATCGGATGCCACACACCGGAAAGGTATCGGCAAATTTCGGAAGTGGTTGATATGATAGGCTGGCAAAGTCAGCCGGCTCAGCAGGTTGTCTACCTGCTGCCCGTAAATCAGCCCTGAGGGAGGAACGAACCGGGCGTTTTTGTAACCGATCTCAAACAACTGGTTTTCGAAGTAGTCCTTTTCCTCCAGTATGACATTCTCCAGTCCTATGCGGTCGCTCAGCACCTGCTCCCAGTCCTGCTGCAAAAGTAACTGCTCAAGCGTGTCTGCCCTGTACCCTATGGCGTACAGTCCTCCAATGACACCGCCGATACTTGTGCCCGTAATAATATCAGGCTCTATGCCGACTTCCTCCAGCACCTTGAGCACTCCTATATGTGCCATGCCTTTGGCGGCCCCTCCGCTGAGCACCAGGGCGACCTTCGGGCGTGGGGCTTCACTTTGAGCCTTAAGGGCCGGGAGTAATAATTGAAAAGGGTTGAAGAGGAACAGCAAAAAAAGCTGTACGGCATATACATGGGTTTTCATGGGTCTGTCGGGTTAAGCATCATGGCGTGCTTCACTTCCGGGAAGCGCCGCTTTACAAGAAGCCAAGGTACCGCAAAGGTACCAGCTTTACCCATTCAAGTCCAGCGCGTTGGTCTGGAATAACAGCATATTAAGCGATAAGCGGATGAAAACAAGTATGAAATCAGGAATTGGCTTCCATGCGGTTGAGGTAGTCTTCGACAATTTCATCGATCACGTCCCGGAGAAGTGCTCTCTGGCTACGGGCAATTGTTTTGAGCTTTTCCAGCTTAACCGGATCGAAGGAAAGCGTAATCCGTTTAGGGCGTTTGCGGTCTGTTTCAGATTCAGGCTGGGGGTCTACGGTACTCCGGATAAGCGCATCCAGGCCTGCCATGGGCCGGCGCTGCCTCTTTTTGACGCTCGGGTTAGCCGGGGCGGCTTCATCCCGTTTTTGCCGTTCTTCGAGCTGCCGTTCCATTGAATCATCAAAGGCTTCCTGCAGGAAAGACTGCAAGTCATCTGCAAAGTTCTTACCGGAGTTGGAACGCTTGGGTTTTTGCTCGTGGGCATCCTGTTCACCGGCCTCCTGAGCATCAAACCAGCCCTTGTCCGATTCCTGCTCGTCGGTTGGCCCGAAGAGGCTTTCCATGCCTTCTGTAAATCTCTTTTTGCTCACGATCAAAAATTTAAAAGCTGATTAATACCCTACTGTCTTTTTTCTGCCATCATCTGGTCAAACTGTTCCATGCGCTGCAGTATTTCCCTACTTAAGTTAAGGTAATCTTTAGCACCTGAACTATTAGGGCTATAGGCAAAAATATCCTTTCGCTGAGCAGGAGCTTCAGCCAGAGCTACCGTATCCCGGATTTTGGTTTCGAAGACCAGGTTGCCAAAGTATTTCGATATCGTTTCGACCACATCCCGGTTGAGTACCTTCCGGCTGTCGTACATAGTGGCAATAACGCCACCGATCTGTAATTTCTTATTCAGCCGGAACTTCACCTTCTGAATCACCTGCTTGATTTTAGCCAGCCCCTGCATAGCGAGGAACTCGGTCTGAAGCGGGATCATCACAAAATCGCTGCTGGTAAGGGCGTTCAGCGTGAGTAAGCCCAAGGATGGCGGGCAATCGATGATTATGAAGTCGTATTCTTCCAAAAACGGGTCAAAAAGCTCCTGCAGGATAAACTCCCGGCCTGCTTCATTAATCAGCTCCATCTCTGCTCCGGAAAGATCCAGCGTGGAAGCCACTACGTCCAGGTTTTCTTTAGCCGTCACGGGTTGCAGTCCTGATTCTCCACGCATCGCTTCGTAGATGGTTACCGGAGGGCGCGGTACGCCAAGGGCCAGGGTAAGGTTGGCCTGTGGGTCCAGGTCAATGAGCAATACCCGCTGCCCCAGTTCTACCAACCCGGCACCGATATTGATGGCACTCGTTGTCTTTCCAACACCGCCCTTGTGATTTAATAATGAAATGACCTTTCCCATATTCCGTTTATTGGTAGCTTTTTTCTAAGGTAATAAAAAATACTAATATGGCTGTTTCCGGTGGACAAAAATAGGCTTTCGAAAACAATACCTGCAAAATAGGCCTGAGAATTTCCGCAATAACGAAAAAACTGCCCTGCCTGAAATGAAGTTCGGGCAGGGCAGCACTCTTCTTACCTATACTATTGGTTAGCTCGGGTTGCTTTTACCGCTTCATCAAGTGCGCACCAATCTGCCTGCCCTGATGATGGGCAATGACTTTATAAATACCGGAGGGCAGCCTAATTGCCGAGACGGGGAATTCCTGGCTTTCCGCGCTTTTTTCCACGACCCATTGCCGCAGTGTTTGCCCATTCATGCTGACAAGCTGAAACTCGACAACTCCTGTCCATTCATTGTCCACGCTTATCATAGCATCCGTTTTCACCGGATTAGGGAAAACCGAAAGCTGCTGATAGTCAAAAATAACTGTTGAATGCGTATTTACCAGTTTTTGGTTTTCATAAGCACCAATATCCACCTGGTCAACTCTCGGGTTGCCCAAGACATCC
Organism: uncultured Phaeodactylibacter sp.; assembly: GCA_964572415.1. Lineage (GTDB taxonomy): Bacteria > Bacteroidota > Bacteroidia > Chitinophagales > Saprospiraceae > Phaeodactylibacter. The sequence goes on along the minus strand of CAZNHN010000088.1, from coordinate 6,242 downwards.
AGCTCAGGTGCACCCTCGGCTATTCCTGCATCGATACAGGGGCTGCCCTCCAGGATAGAATAATCAAATGCTTCTATGTCTGTAAACAGGGGATCCTGCCCGACAATATCCATAGGGTGATTGAATAAATCGGGCTGAAAGTCGAAAAGTACAAGGTTCCCTCCGTTTGAAACGAGTTCAGGGCTCCCGTCTTCAATGTTGTAATCCAATCCAACCTGTTGTGCAAAAATATTGTTTTGAATGGTCAGGGTAGAGGTGGCGATGCCATCTGTCCAGTGTGCAATTCCTGCAATCAAGTCCCCGATGTTATCGGCAATCGTAGAGTTGGTGATCTGTACCTGAAGGTCTTCCGACGCACCTCCGGAAGAAGAGTTGATAGAAATCCCCCCTCCTATACCATCGCCCAAGGCATTGTTGTTAACAAACACACAGCTCTCGATAGTGGCATCGGCATTGGAAATATTTAAAGCTCCACCTTGATTGCCAGCAATATTAAAATTGAAAATAGAGTTCCGAAGGGTCAAAACTGATATATCCAGGCTGTCTTCAATCGCGCTTATCGCCCCGCCAAAGGTGTTGGAGGTGTTGAGTTCAAAGAAGCAGTCTTCTATGGTAAGTGGATTGCTGTTGTTATTGAGAATTGCACCTCCGGATGTACTGTTCGCTACATTGCCAATGAAGTCGGTATTGATCGCACTGAACTCGGAAGAATCGTTTTGAACAAAAACAGCTCCGCCGTACCCAGCTTCGTTGTCCTGAAAAACACAGTCTTCAACAGTTATCCGTCCAAGGAAGCCAGCAGATAGTGCGCCACCCCCACTCAAAGCGGAATTGCCATTGAATGTAGAACCTTGTATCAAAAGATTGCCAAGGCCGTTATAGTTGGCTACAGCCCCTGCAAAGTTTGAACTGTTACCCGTAAAGGTACAGTTGGTAATTACACCATCATCTTCGGTGCCGCCCATGTAGATAGCAGGGCCAGTGTTGGGTGCCTCGTTGTTAATAAAATCGGTATTGGTGAGGGTGTAGTTCGTATTCCAGAAATAAATGGCTGAACCTCCGTAATCTGTGGTTGCATTGCCTTGAAACAGGCACTCATCAATGAGCACTGAGTTGACATCAGGGGCCACGTCCCTTTGGTCAAGATAAATCCCTGATGCGTTGCCGGCATCGTTGTTGAGGAAGTCCGACCGGACGATCTCCAGCTTTTTAGGTTGCCAGAAATACAACCCTGCGCTGAAACCGCCAGGGTTTTCGTTTTCTTCAAATGTGCAATCTTCTATCCGAATAAAGGCATTGGGGTCATCAGAGGCCAGATCTCTTTGGTCGATATACATGCAGGTTGAAGAGGCGGCAAGATTGTTGCTGAACGAGCAGTTGGATACAATCAGGTTAGTGGGCTGCCAGGCGAAAATTCCTGAGCTCGTTCCTTCCTCGTTGGTGTTGTTATCAAAAACACAGTCCCGTACTTCAAAGCCATCGGAAAAAAGCGGATACACACAGCCACGGACAGTAGTATTGTTTTCAAAAGTACAGTTGGCCACCAGGACATTTGCAGTGGATTCCGCAAGGATACCTGCCGCCTGATTATTGGTATAGTTGTTGACGAACTGACAGTTGGTGACGGTTGAGAAGTCTGTATTGGAACCAAATAACAGGATAGAGCCTCCTGACCGTGCCGCATTTTCCGTAAATAAACAATTAGCGACTTCTATTGCGCTCAGTGCATATATTCCGCCTCCGCGCCATTCATAATCTGAGGCATCGCTTACGACGAGGTTGGTCTGCGCTCCTTTAATGGTGAACCCATCAATGACCACCGGTTCGGTGAGCAGGCTGTCTACGTATAAAACATGGGAGCTGTTGTCATCCCGGGAGGCATCCAGGAAATCACCATTATCGTTGTTTTCCAAATCCGCGCTAAGTATGGTTTCATGCTGTGAAAGGTCGCGGTCTTCAATACTGCTCTCGGTGCCGGCAAAACCCCCATAAAGGGCAATGGAAGCTCCGACATGAAATACTGCCGATGTATCAGGCCCCGTATGGTAAGTGCCTTCTGCTACCCAAATCTCGCCTGATGTTGTATTGGCAAGAGCTTCGTTTAAATCATTGTAGGCATTCATCCAGGACGAGCCATCATTGTTGCCGCTTGCACCCTGGTCAACGTAGGTAACCTGCGCGCTGAGTATGCAAGTAATGAGTAAGCTTAGGGTGGTGTAAATGATTCTATTCATTTTTGTATAGTTATGAAGTGAGAAATTTTTTTGTTAAACCAGCAATGGATTGGCTAAGCGGAGAAAAATTCTTTCTGACCAAAAAAATAAGTGCTGCGGTTTGCATAAAGAAAGAAAAATGAGGTATTAGCAGCATGTCATTTATTGCTGGTTTATGATTTTGTCAGCCAGCTTGCGAATTTTCCGTGTGTTCCGCGTTTTGATTAATCCCGCTTAAAACCCTACCTTTTCGGTTTGAAAAACAACTATAATGCGCCAAACCCTACAGTTCTTATTATTGGTCATCTTTTTAAGTAGTTGCGGCCAACCGTCAGATTCCGTCACTGCAGAAACGCCGGTATCGACTCCTGCCGGTAAACTTTTCATCATTGGTGGGGGCAAGCGGCCGCCATCTTTGGTACAGGCATTGGTCAGCGCCTCCCGGATCGATAAGGAAGGCTATGCTGTTATCCTGCCCATGTCAAGCGGGGAGCCGGACACGTCCGCTTTTTACGCGATAAAGCAATTTACAGACCTGGGGCTGCCCCCATCCAAATTCCGCAGCTACAACTTCCGGAAAGGCACTTACCCGGAGGCCGCCACAGACTCCCTGCGTAATGCCCGCCTGATCTACATTACCGGAGGAGACCAGAACCGCTTCATGGAGGTGGTGGCCAACAGCCCGGTCTATGATGCTATACACGAGGCCTACCAATCCGGTGCTACCATTGCCGGGACCAGTGCGGGTGCAGCCGTTATGAGTGAGAAAATGATAACCGGCAATGAGCACCGCCACCCGAAATACACCGGCAACTTCCGGACTATCGAATCCAACAATATGGAAATCGGGGAAGGCCTGGGACTGCTCAGCACCGCCATTATTGATCAGCACTTCATCTGGCGCATGCGGATGAACCGGTTGATTACCGTTGTACTCGACCACCCTGCACAAACCGGCATCGGTATCGATGAGTCTACCGCAATACTGGTGGAAAATGGTAACCTGGCAACGGTCTTCGGTGGCTATCAGGTGATAACGCTCCGGCACCGCAGCGGGCCAACTACCACCCGGGATAGCTTACTGGGAGGCCGGGGGCTGGAGCTTAACATACTGTTGCCGGGGGATACGCTGCACCTAAATTAACAGGACAGGACTGAAGCAGCAGTTTTTAAACCTTCATGCCTGAATACCGGGCTGAGCTCCGGTGTGAAAAAACGCTTCAAAGATTAGTGCTTTTAACGGTCTGGAAGTCAGGGTGTTGATCGGATACAGGGCTTCTTCTTTAACGTTTTTCAGCTGGTTGCTGAATTTTTGTTCATTCGCATGTTGGGGGTTTATTAAATTATTTACTATATTTGACAAGAATTAGTCAAAATCTCATCCCCCCGTAATGCTAAGGCTGTCCTATCGACGTACCAAAACCATGTGATGCACCATGCTGATTTTTAAGTTATTATGCCTGGTGCCCAGCCTTTGGTCTTAGTTCTCTGGCCTGTTCCGGAGAATAACTCAGAGCAGAGGAAAAGTGAGCATGTTTCCTGCCGATGTATGCATCTTCCACTAACGTGTCTTACCCCCGGAATTGCAGCTTCGGTTCGATCATATTTTCCTACATTATTAAAACAAAAACTTCAAATTCTATGAAGAGATTAAATTACTCATTGTCAGCTCTAACTGCTTTCTTCTTGACGATAGGGCTGATTAATCTGAACGCTCAGGATATTACACATCCAAGTTCAGGTTCTTCCAACTTTAATGTAACTCAGGGCACCTCGGTTCTGTACTTTGACGATGGTGGTGAGGGCTGTGATGATGGCACTCCTGATGGCAGTTACTCAAATGATGTAATATCAACTGCGATCATTTGTCCGGATGTGGCTGGTAGCACTATTACCATCGAATTCCTTGAAGTTGATATTGAGACCCGTTCGTCCACTGCCCCATGTTGGGACTACTTACGCATCTATGACGGCAATAGTACCGGAGCAGACTTGTTGTTCGAGGGCTGCGGCGAAGATGGCTTTCAGGATTGCAGTTCTGGCGGAGGTTTTGACGGTGATGGAAGTGACGGATTCGACATCGAAGGCGGTTCAAATGACATCAATGGTACCAATACCGGGAGCCCTGCCAACAACCTGTTCACCTCTACTGCTGCCAATGGCTGCCTTACTGTAGAGTTTGAATCTGACGGTTCGGTTGACCAAGGCGGATGGGTAGCTACCGTTTCAGCTAGTCCATCAACCGCTGTTCCAACCTGCGATGATGGCATTCAGAATGGTGATGAAGAAGGTGTTGACTGCGGCGGCTCCTGTCCTGATGTGTGCCCAACCTGCGACGACGGCATTCAGAACGGCGATGAGACGGGTGTCGACTGCGGTGGTTCCTGCGGCCTTTGCCCAACTGATGTTGTTGCATGTGGTACACCGCTTAATGAAACCTTCTGCTACGGTGACGATAATGAAGAAGTTTTCGTTTACGCCTCTGATAACGGTCAGCCTCTTACCATCACCTTCAACGCTGGAGGCATTGAGTCCTGCTGTGATGATGTAGTGATTTACGATGGCAACTCTCCAGCTGGTGTTGAGCTTTATGCGGATAACAACGGAGGTGATATGACCGGCATCACGGTAACGGCTAACAGTGGCGTAATGTACGTTACGGTTGATTCTGACGTTAGCGTTAGCTGTGCAAGCGGAAGCGGTTGCTGCCAAGATCCACTCGACTGGACAGTAGCCTGTGAAGGCGCTGGTGGTCCAACCTGCGATGATGGCATTCAGAACGGCGACGAAACCGGCGTGGATTGCGGTGGTTCCTGTGCCCCTTGTGAAGTCTGTGACTTCGAGCTCACCATCAACTTCGACAACTTCGCTAGTGAAACATCCTGGGAAATGACTACCCTCGGTGGTACCGTTGTCGCTTCCGGAGACTACTCAGGCTCACAAAGTGGTACCACTAGGATCGAGGATATCTGCGTTGACCCTGGTTGCTATGATTTCACTATCTTTGATAGCATCGGTGACGGTATCTGCTGTGGCTTTGGTCAGGGTAGTTACACGCTCAGAGACAGCGAAGGTAATATCCTGGCTGAAGGCGGTGATTTCGGAGATTCAGAAACTACGACTGTTTGTACTGGCGGCTCGGGGTCTGTATGTGAGGGTGGTGTGGCTCCCACAGCAACTGCAACAGTGATGCCTTTCTGCAACAACGGCAGGTTCGCAGTGATGGTTGACCTGGGTAGTATTGGTAGTGCGAACTTCGTAACTATCGCGAATACTGGCAATGATTTTGAATACAGCTTCGTACGTTTCCCAAGAAGGTACTTTGTTGGGCCTTTCCAGATAGGGGAAGAAGTTGATATCCTTATCTATGATCAGAATAATCCGGATTGTTTCACTGTAATTGGAGGCCTTACAGCTGACTGTAACGTTAGCCTGATGGCTAATCCTCAGGATAACCTGAACAGTGAAACTACACGAAATGAAATCAGTGTGTTCCCGAATCCAACTGCTGGTGAGGTGAATGTAAATATGGTTTCCGTGATGGGACAGGAAGCTCACATCCGCATCATGAACGCTGTAGGCCAGCTGATCGAAGAGCGTCAGATTGATGCTGTCGAAAGTGTAACCGAGCGTTTCGACCTGTCTAATCAGCAGGCGGGCATGTACTTTATCCACGTTGATGTAGCGGGTGGTGAAAGCCACGTAGAGCGCGTCATCCTGGGTACGGCACGTCCTTAATGATATAAAATAACCCTTTCCCAATTCAGGGACAGGTGAATTTTCAACTGCGGGCTATTCTTCCTCGGAAGGGTAGCCCGTATTTTTTTACCTTTGCGCAAAATCATTACAATGAAAGCCAATATTTCTCTGGCACTCAATGCCATCCTGCTGATCGCAGTCCTCTATTTGTTCACGCAGCAGTCCGGTACTGCAACATCCGATAGCACTGCTACCGCAGCCACCAGTACAGATGAGACGCTGGACATCGTTTACATCGACGCCGATAGCCTGCTCAACAACTACACAGAC
>CAZNHN010000087.1:15858-20500 GCA_964572415.1 uncultured Phaeodactylibacter sp. | reverse complement strand
GCTGACCTGCCTGCCGAAGTACCGACACGCAGGCAGGCATTGAGTAGGTTTGCTGCTCCGATCTTTATCGGAGACCACTTAATCGTCAGTATAAAACCAGCCTTGCACCCATACGTGCACCACTACCCCAACTGCCGCAAATACAATTGAATAGTATTCGAAAGCCCAAAGTAAAGGGCATCAGCAATCAGGGCGTGCCCAATGGAAACTTCAAGCAGGCCTTCGATACTTTCCTGGTAAAACCGAAGGTTGTCGAGATTGAGGTCGTGCCCGGCGTTGATGCCCAACCCGGCTTCCCGGGCCACCTTTGCAGCCTGAACGTGAGGCGCAACGGCCTTCTCCCGGTCGGCTTCGAACTGCTTGGCATAGTCTCCGGTGTAGAATTCAATGCGATCTGCACCTACCGCCTTTGCCCCTTCCACGTATTTGGCAACCGGGTCGACAAAAATAGATACCCGGACACCTGCTTCATGCAACTGCTGGGTAATGTCTGTCAGAAAAGCTTTGTGCTTAATGGTGTCCCACCCCTGATCAGAGGTCAGCACATCGGGGCTATCTGGTACAAGCGTAGCTTGCGTGGGCTGGTGTTGCTGCACCAGCTCCATAAATTTTTCCGTGGGATTGCCTTCTATATTGAACTCGGTGGTATTCACCGCTTTAAGCTGCGGAATATCGCTGTAGCGGATGTGCCGCTCATCCGGGCGGGGGTGCACGGTGATGCCTTCTGCTCCGAACCGTTCGCAGTCTTTTGCGACCTGCACCAGATCCGGGAGATTGCCCAAACGGGCGTTTCGGATTAGCGCAACTTTATTGATGTTTACACTTAGACGAGTTGGCATGCCATCTTTGATTTTTGGATTAGGAGTAAATTTGTAGAACGTTTTTCGATTCGCTTGGTTGCCTGAGGGTAAAAGCTGCCGGGAAGTTCACCCTGCAGTTTCGGATACCTTCCCCTGGGTTATCACAATTTTCCTAACTTCGACCGGAATAGAGACCAACTTATGGATACAGAAAACTTACCGCCTCTGGGCGTATTGCTCCTGCTCATCATGTTTATGATGGTAGGTGCAGGGATTGGGAATGGCTTCGGCTATCTGGCTGCGCACTTGCAAGACCTGGACCTAACAGCCACTCTGTCAGACTTTAATGATCGAAGTCCGGTAGAGGAGCGTAATCTTGTTCGCTTAGCCACTTTGTTTTCCCAGCTTTTTGTATTCACGGTCTCAGCACTGCTGACCGGTTATCTGGTCTACCGAAAAAGGTGGGCACAATATTTCCGGCTTCACCGGCTCCCCTCTTTTAATATTTTCTCAGCGGCTGTTGTTTTCATCTTTGGCATTTTCGTTTTCTCTCAGTTTTTATACTGGCTCAATCAGCAGCTGCCTTTGCCAGACTGGGCAGACAATATGGAGGGCGATGCGGCCGAAATGATCAAAGGGATTTTGGTCATGAACTCTACCGGCGAATTCCTGCTGACGCTTTTCGTAGTGGCTGTGCTGCCGGCAGTTGGGGAAGAGCTTTTATTCCGGGGCATTGTGCAGCAACAGCTGGAGCGCCTGGGCCAGAACCCTGCACTGGCCGTTTGGATGGCCGCTTTTATTTTCAGCGCCTTCCACCTGCAGTTTGCCGGTTTTTTTCCACGGTTATTTCTGGGGGCAGGGCTGGGTTATCTGTATCTGTGGTCAAGAAGCCTTTGGGTGCCCATCCTGGCGCACTTCTTCATCAATGGCATGCAGATCGCCGGGCAGTATATACAAAAAAATGCGTTGGCGGAATCGACCGTTGAGGAGGTCAACTGGTGGGCAACCGGATTGTCCGTATTACTAATTGCGGGATTGAGTTACTATCTTTACCAGCATTATTTAACAAAAGTAAAACCAACGGAGGCTGAAGAAACGCCCCTGCAGCCCTAACTGATATACCAAAACATGAATGGTCTGATCCAACGCGCCATTACCGGTATTATTTTCGTCCTCGTCGTAACAGGCTGCATCTATGGAGGCCAGGTGAGCTTTGTAGCCCTGTTTGCCATTATTACCGGGGGGTCGCTGTGGGAATTCTTCGGGCTCGTGCTCACCAAACAGCACCGCCGGGATATGATACGGCGAATGCTGGCACTGGGGCTTGGGCTCGTGCCCTTTTTCATGAGCACCATCGTGCAACTCGAACTGGTACCGAACCGGGAAGCCTTTATCGCCATTTCTTCCCTTTTGTTTTTTCCGTTCACCTTTTCGGTCTTCATCTATGAACTGTATACCAAATCGGAGCGCCCCTTTGAAAATGTAGCCTTTGTGATGCTGGGTATGGTTTATATCGGCGTGCCCTTCGCGCTGCTGCTTTTCGTTGCCTTTGACGGAGGCCTGTATTATCCCAATTTGGTTTTTGCACTCCTGGTGATGAACTGGGTGAATGATTCCGGCGCTTACTTTGTAGGCTCTAAGTTCGGAAAAACGCCCCTCTTCCCGCGCATTTCCCCTAAAAAGACCTGGGAGGGCTCAGCTGGAGGAATGATCTTTACGCTTGTTTTCGGGATGATCCTGTACTACACTTTCCAGGAGCTGAACCTGCGTGACTGGCTGGTACTGGCCGCCATCGTTGTGATTTTTGGCTCGCTGGGCGATCTGGTGGAGTCTATGCTCAAGCGGAGTGTGCAGATAAAAGACTCCGGAGGGTTGCTACCGGGGCACGGAGGACTCCTGGACCGTTTTGATGCATTCATATTCCTTTTACCCTTTGCGACAGCCTATCTCTTATGGATCCGATAGAACATTATTCTGCCCCATGTGCTTAGGATATCAGATCTTCCACCTAAATTTGGAGCAAAATTAACGAACATACCTCATGGCAATCATACACCGCGAAGGGCATCGCATGCTCATCATTTTAGGCCTCGTCCTAGCCGTCCTTAATGTTGTCACTTACATGGTCTGGCCTGGTTTTTTATGGCTAGCCACGGCCGCATCCCTTATCTTTTTTGCCCTGGTTCTACAGTTTTTTCGCAATCCGAAAAGAACGATCCCCAAGGCAGATGATACGCTGGTCTACGCTCCCGCAGACGGGCAGGTGGTGGTCATTGAGGAGGCTGAAGAGACCGAGTACTTCAACGCCAAACGCCTGCAGGTTTCCATCTTTATGTCTCCGCTTAATGTACATGTCAATCGCAATCCCTTAGGTGGAGAAGTTCGGTATCTGAAACACCACCCGGGCAAGTATCTCGTCGCCTGGCACCCTAAGTCTTCTACTGAAAACGAGCGGACTACCGTAGTGATTAAGAATGGGCAAACGGAAGTCCTGCTTCGGCAAATCGCCGGAGCGATGGCTAAGCGGATTCGCAATTACCTTAGCATTGGCGACCGCATTACACAGGGCGGTGAAATGGGCTTCATTAAATTTGGGTCAAGGGTAGACCTCTTCCTGCCGCTTGATGCGGAAGTGAAGGTCAATGTCGGTGATAAAGTAAAAGGAAATAAAACGGTGATCGCTAAGGTTTAACGCTCTGTCCAGATGACTTCTCCCTGCTCGTTAAGGTATTGCCAGCGGTTTTGATAGACCACCTGTGCCAGTCCGGCCCGAAAGGGCAGCGCAGCCTGATAACGGGGAGGAATGCGCCAAACGCCATCTGTACCGATGTAACCCCAATGGCCTTTGTTCTTTACCTGGGCCAGCCCGTTAGAGAAAACCCCGGCATCCTGAAAGCCGGCCTTGATCACCAGATGTCCCGCTGTGTCAATATAACCATACCGACCGTGCAGTTCCACCGGAGCCCGGTCATTCCCAAAGTCACCAGCAAATGTGTAGCGGGGAGCAACCAGTAGAGCCCCTTCTGTATTAATAAAACCGTACTTTTCGTCTTGTACGACCGTTGCCATTCCATTGAAAAACTCACCGGCCAGGCCACCCTGCGGTGCATCGAACTGCGGTTCCAAAAGCAGCTGCCCTGCCGTGTCTATCAGGCCCCACTGCTCCCCTTCCCACACTGCGGCCACTCCGTCACGGAACACCTCTGCCCTATCGTACTGAGGGGTGATCGCGAGGGTGCCGGACTTATCAATGTAGCCCCACTTTTCCCCAATTTGGACGGCAGCAAGCCCTTCACTGAACGGACCGGCCGCATCAAACTCCGGCTGAACAACCCATTCCCCATCCGGGCCTATAAACCCAAAATAAATGCCCCTGGCGACCGGTGCCAGCCCTTCTGAAAAATCACCGGCAGCATCAAACTTCAGGGGGATTTCCAAATCGCCGCGCCGGTTGATATACCCCCAGCGGCGAACAAGCTGTACCCGGGCCAGCCCTTCTTCAAAAAAGCCAATGAACCGGAACCAGTGCTTGAGCAGCAAGCGCCCCATCTCGTCCATGTGCACCAGCTTATCGTTAAACCGGACACGGGCGAAGCCGTTGTAGAAGTCCTCCACCTCCAGATACTGTGGCTCAATAACCACATCTCCAATACGGTCGATGAAACCGTAACGGCCGCGATCACGAATGATATAAAGCGGGCTATCCATAGGCAGATTTGGGCAAAATTTTGGGCGAATATACTCTATCCGGTTGGCTTTGCCGCATTGGCCACCCTCAAATCTGCCTCCCGGGCATACATCAGGGACGGCTGACCATTAGTTTCAATACCTGTGTGCGCCCT
>CAZNHN010000087.1:3143-15848 GCA_964572415.1 uncultured Phaeodactylibacter sp. | reverse complement strand
CTGCTGCAGCCTGACGAAGTACAAGCCGGAGGGGTAATCACTAAGGTCCAGGCGGTACGTAGCTCCGGAAAACGTTGCCGTTTCTAAGACCTGCCCGTTGGACCGCAACAGTGAAAGGTGTACCGGATTTGCCGCCGGGGTTTCATCCAACCTGATCGTGGTGCTTTCAGCCGCTGGATTAGGAAATACGTTGGCACCCATAACTGAATTAGCCATTGATACTGTACCCGATGATGTTTCCGGGGACAAACGGAGCACCCAGGTATCCCAGGCATCAAGCACCGCATTACTAATCACCCAGTTTTCTATGCCCCCCGTGGCGTTGACCGTAAGCGTACCCATATCTGTATCTGACCGGATTTCTGTGATGCGGTATTCCCCGGCGGGCAGGGAAGAAACTGGCAGATTGAAGGTGGTATTGAAAAAGCTGTTGAAGCCCATATTCGCCACCATCACCAGCGCCTCCTCTTCCAGAATACTGGCATAACTTAGAATTTCTTCCGAGCTAGACTGTATATCCAGCAAGTAGCCACGGCGCAGGGCTTCTTCTTCGTTGCGCAGGTGCACAAGTTCCCGGTAGGTACTGAGCAGGGAAGACGGGTTATTATCCATATTCGCCACGTTATTGGCCGTGTAGCCCCCTCCCACTCCGATCCAGGGGTTTCCGTTGGTGAACCCGGCATGAGCGCCTCCGGTCCACTGCATGGGGCGGCGAATGTTCTCATGGGCGCCGGTGCCCAGCATACCTACTTCTTCCCCGTAATAGATGAAGGGAACGCCAGGCAGCGTCAGATAAATGAATGCCGCCTGCTTCATTTTATACTCCTCAGCCTGAAACTGACTGTAGATACGATCGATGTCGTGGTTGGTCAGGAAAGTGGCGTACTGAAGCTTCGGGTACCCCTCCTGAATAACCGCCAATTGCTGCCGGATGGGCGTAGCGGTTTCCCCATTGACACCGGCGATGATCCCATACGCCAGGTCAAAGTCGAAGCAAAGGTCCAGCCGGTCTTCGGTTACGTAAGGCAGGATGGAAGCGGTATTGGACCACACCTCTCCTACCGTTACGGCATCCGCATTTACGTTTTTGTACAACGTTCGAAAATCCTCCAGCAGCTCGAAGGTCTCAGGTGTATTCTCCAGAATTGTCCCATCCTCATCGAGGTACTTGATGGCATCAAGGCGGAAGCCATCCACGCCTTTGTTGAGCCAGAACTCGGCGATATCAAAGATTTCTTCTTTCACCGGAGGGTGGCTGTAGTTGAGGTCCGGCATGCCGCCCCAAAACAGGCCATAGTAGTAATCGCCGTTGCGGGGGTGCCAGACGGTCTGCCCCCAAGGGCCAATGAAGCCGGGATTTGAGTCCGACCACACGTACCAGTCCCGGTAGCCGCCCAGGCTGTTGGCCGATTGCTGAAACCAGGGGTGCTGATTGGAGGTATGGTTCATCACAAAGTCGATGATGATTTTGATGCCCCGGTCGTGGGCGGCATCCAGCAGGGCTTCGAAGTCCTGCATGGTGCCGTAGTCCGGCTCAGTAGCGTAGTAGTCCGTGACGTCATAGCCATGGTAGGAAGGCGATTCCATCATCGGCATCAGCCATATTCCGGTAATGCCCAGGTCGGTATCGGTATCCGGGTCGCCATCGTTCAGGTAATCGAGTTTTTCGATGATGCCCTGAAAGTCCCCTATTCCGTCTCCGTCACTATCGTAAAAGCTGCGGACGAAGATTTCGTAGAAAACGGCGTCGTTCCACCAGTGCGTCTCGAAGTCGAGGGAGAAAGCCGGGTCACAGAAGGTACAGCTGTTGAAGCAATACACCAAAGGTCCGGCGTCACCTGCCTCCGCCTGTACCATACGGACCCGCTGCTCATCCGGCCCTTCCACCGAACAATCCAGAGGCGGTGCTTCCGCCGTGCTGCCATTGAGGAAAACATACTGATAGTCACCGGGAGGCACGCTCAGGCGGGTTTCGAATACGCCGTCCCCATCTTCATCTTGCAAAGGTATTGCAGTAGGGGCCCAGTTCTCCGGCAGCCCGGCTGCTTCCTGGAAATCGCCCATCACGAAGACGCCCCCGGGAGCGACCGTTTCCATTTTCATATTGACGGCGAGGCGCAGCGTGGCATTGCAGGAGTCGAAAGTTAATGCCGGAAGACTTAGCCCTGCCTCTCCTACTGTCACCTGCCGGTTGAAGTTGCCGCCACCATCGCCAATCGCGCAAGCTGCGGAAGGCAGCTCCGGTTTTTCATTCCAGCTGCTCCCGTTGATGAATTTATATAGGTAAGTGCCGGGGGGCACCTCTACGGTCAGTTCATACACCTGGTCTCCGTCCGGGTCAGCCAAAGGGGAAGCACCAGGCATCCAGTCCCCGCCGTACCCGGCTGCGGCCTGGAAGTTGCCGGCAACGTGCACGCCATTGGGGGACAGGGTTTCCTGGCTCATGTCTACCCGGAAGGTCAGGGGGACAGGTTGGGCCGAACTGGCAAAGGAAAGGCTAAGCAGCGATAGAAGGCAGGTGAAAAAGCGGAAATTGTTCATGTTAGTGGATAGTTAAAACAGTGCGACTAATACTGGTAAAGGTAAGGAAGAACCTCCAGCTATCGGGCATGGCCCCTGATTGATTTGTTGGTTGCCCGACGCTGCCTTATTTTTTGTTGGCGTTTACAGTGTCATTGCCCTATCTTGAAAGAAAAACCCCCAACGTCTATGAAATGGCCTCTCTTTTGCGCTGCTATTTTGCCCGCTACGATTACCGCTACCGCTCAGGTCGAATGGGCGCTCGACGAGCTATTCCCGGATAGTATCAAAACTTTTGTGGTGTCTCAGCGGGGGGAGCACTTGCTTAATTTCACCCTAAAATTTAGTCCGACACTATCACCAAATGGATTAAGATGGCATAAATTGGTGGTCAGTAATGAAGATGCTCCTGAAGTTTTCCTCCTCTCTATGGAAGCGCACGAAAATAGCAGCCTAATTGATATTTCAGATATTATCGAGCTCCCAGACTCCACTGTTGTTATTCCCCAAATCACTGCCTGGATAGACGATCAGGGTATTGTGGATCATGCGAGGTATTTCAACCACTACAGTACGAACTGGGAGCATACTGAGGTATGTGGTCATGATTTATTTTCTAATGCACTTGGTCCAAAAGGAAATGCTTTTCCAACCGGCGGAATTGCATTGCTTAGCCCACGGGCTCACTTTAACCTCAGCAGCGCTCACGGCGGCGAGTTTTTTGTGCAGTCCTGCCAGCCATTATGGATATCCTACTTTCAATTCCAGGTGCAAGATCAAACGATTACTTCGAATGGGCACTTGATCTATACCGGACCTACTGGCTTGTACACCATTTCCGCACAGGGCGTGCCAACGGCTCACTTTCCGCAGTGGCATTTCAACCGCATCGAATCTAATCAATACAACGGCATCATCGGCTACCGGCACGATTCGCTCTTTGCCCTTACCTCTGACTTTGAAATCTTGGAGGTCGCTGATTTTACCGCTGATAGCATATTAGATTTCGCCACCGGCTATGGTAAGGTAGCTGTGCTAACGCAAAGTCAACAAGCCTATATTTTCAATGACAGCCTTCAGTTGCAAAGCAGCTTTGCCTTAAATGAGGATAGTGACTTTTGGCGCGTAGATGTGGGGGCTGAATACCTGGGGCTGGCCGGGCTGGAAACATTTGGCTCCGATACGCCCACCGGAGGTACAGCAGCCTTTTTCTCCACTTCCTACGCCTTTGAAGGCGAAGACTTTGGCCTCGACCGGGACTTGGGCGTTATTGGGTACCAATTAGGCGAGGTGCTTTATACACAGGGCGATCCGGCTTTTCCCGGCTTGAGCCGTACGTACTTCGACTCGGTTGTAGTCCAGGTACAAAATTTCGGTAACGAAGCTGTCAGCCGGTTCAAAATCCGGTCTGGCAATCGACCCGCCCGTTTTGCCTATGATGTCGAAGGGCAGGACCTTCTCCCCGGAGGCACTTTGGAAGTCACACTGAATAATTTCTGGATCCACACCGGGGGCGCTGCAGGAGACCTGGAGCCCGTTTGCTTCTGGACCTCACACCCCGACGACAGGACTGATGCAAATTCAGGGAATGACGGCACTTGTGCTGATTTTGTAGTCAGCACGCCAGACGTCCAAAAAGCAATTGAATTTAAGGTCTTTCCTAACCCCGCTCAGGACCGGCTATTCATTGACTGGGGGGGGGCCGGCGCTGCCACCTGCCGGATTATTCATCCCACAGGGCAAATTATGGATCAATTTGCGCTGCCCGCACAAGGCGACAACCCACTCCAGGTAAACCTCAGTCCGTATCCGGCGGGTATGTATATCCTGTCCTTACAGACTACGGAAGGGGAAAGTGCGGCGAAGCGGTTTATCATCGCCCGGTGAGGCACGCCTTTTTAGAGCGTCAATTCCACCCCAAACGTAAAGGTACGGGCGGGCAGGTAGGTGTTGCGGCGGTCGATGCCCCATGCCAATACATTATCACTAATCGTCAATTCCGCATTGCCAGTGCCTCCACCATCCGTATACCGCACTTCTGGATCCACGCCAGTATAGGAAGTGATGGTGAACAGATTCTGGGCATTAACAAAAACACGGAGCAGCCGGTCAGTATCGTTACCAAGCTTAACCTGATATCCTAGGGTAGTATTGTCGAGGCGGAGAAAAGAAGCCTTTTCCACATGCGTGCTATTGAAGACAGCCGGTTCAGCAAGTGCGCTATTGAATGCCCCACCAACAGCGACGTTATAGCGGTCAATGGTCGCAGCACTACCGTAGACTGCCCGGTTGGCATTAGATCGTGACCAAAGACACCCCGGAAAAACACATTGAAATCAAAGCGTTTCCAGGTCAATTGATTCCCTAAGCCTAAAGTTAATGTAGGCTGAGCATTTCCAAGAACAGTATTATCCTCCCCTCCTGCCGTATAAACTCCATTGCCGTTTTGGTCTTCAAACTGATACGTTCCGTCTTCATTAAGACCTGCATAAACGGGGCCCCACATTTGTCCCATGAGGGCTCCGTTGTCATGCAGTATGAGCCTGTTGGTCAGGCTGGAAATTACCGGTGGACCAAAGACACCAACATTTTTAGCTGGGAGACCGTAATTTTCCAGGCGGGTACGGGCTGTAGCAGCGACAGCAGCGATATTCCATTTTACAGCTGAACTGCGTACAGCAGTCCATTGCAGTTCCAGTTCAGCACCTTGTGTGACAAATAGGGCATCTCTATACCAAAAATTAAGACGTCCAGGATCAATAGGTGCATTAGCATATACAAAATCCAGAAAGTTGGAAGTTTCTGACCTAAAGATGTTAAGCGCCCCGGCAAGCCGCTGTTTAAAAGCACTGAAATGCAGCCCCAGGTCAAAGGTTTCGCCCAGCTCTGCAGCCAAAGGCCTGACGGTGGCTGGATAATTTTTCAGCGGCACCTCCACTAGAGGTTCGGCAGAAGGAGTCCCGCCTGTAAGGCCATAGCTTGCCCGTAGCGTGAGGGCATCAATTTTATTATTTTGGCTTATCAGGCTGGAAAAACCATAGGATGCGCCAATCGAAGGGTAGGCCTGCCAGTCGTTTTCCCGGTCAAATAGCGGCAGCCGCTCGTACCGCAGGGTACTGTAGATGGTCAAGGGTATAGCAAGGCTGAACTGCAGGGCAGCAAAGCCCGCTTCCAAAGCTGTTGCGCCACTGTAGGAATCGAAACTCCCGATATGAGTTGAAAGCGGGGTGGATAATTGAATGTCATTGAAAGAAACGGGCTGACCTCTAAAATCCCTTTTTCTAACCCAGGTACCTTCGCTCCTTAAGTTTTGCCTGGAATAGCCGGCTACCGCTTGCACCCGGGCATCATTCCTGAACTGATGATCAAATCTAAGTGTCGTTTCCAGGAGCTCGCTACGATGTGATTGGGTTGCCCTGGCAGCATAGCCATTCCTTCCTTTGCCAAAGTATAGCGCAGTTGCCTCAAATGCCTGTCCCTCTATTCGGTCGGACTGCTGCACGGCATATCGGCTGCTTAGGGTTAGCCCTTTAACGATTTTGAAATCTGCACTAAAGTTCGTTGCCCAAATCGACTTTCGCTCTTGGTGAACACTTTGCGATACAATCGAAACCGGATTGTAGACATCAAACTGCTGCGTTTCGTAGTATCCGCCCAGGCTATCCGCTCCCGGATCAAAGACCGGTGCAGTAGGGTTAAAAATGTGAGCATACCGAAACGCTTCCGGGAAGCCCAAATCGCTGTCCTGACTGGCCGTACTTACCGTAGCTGAGACCTTTAGCCGGTCATCCAACGCCAATTGCTGAATACTTGCCCGCCCGTTGAAGCGCTGAAAGCCGGAGCCCCGCAGTATACCCGATGCGTTGCGGTAATGCCCTGAAGCCCGATAGGTAGTACCGCCATTCCCACCTGATAAAGACAAGCTGTGAATGTGGGCCAGGCCGGTGCGCGTGATTTCATCCACCCAATCGGTGCGGTGGCCCAGGTTTTCTCCCCCCAACTCCAGGAAGGTCGGTACGTCTGCCATTTCTGCCTGCCGCGACAGGAGCTCCGTACTGACTGAGCCTTGATAGCGGATGACGGAATGGCCCGCTTTCCCTTGCCTGGTTTCAATCTGAATCACGCCCGGCAGACCTCTAAGTCCATAGATAGCCGTGGCAGCGCTGCCCCGTAAGACCGTCACCGAGGCTATATCCTGAGGATCCACACTGAGCAGGTCTGCCGCCGGAAAACCATCCACGACGATCAGCGGTGAGCGGGCCCCATTCAGGGCAGAAACACCCCGCAGGCGTACATCGAATGATTGGTTGGGGTCGTTGCCGGCACGGGCAATGGTAAGGCCGGCGATCCTGCCTTGCAGCAGTTGCATGGGGTCCTGTATATTGCCCTGATTAAAGTCCTCCGCCCGTAAATAGGCAACTGGTAGTGGGCTGATTGCTTCGTTGGTTTCCATACCATAGGGCAAGGGAATAACCTCTGCAGGCTTTCTATAAACAGAACTATAGCGCTCATGGAGCAGCAGACTATCCGTTTGAAGGGTATCCTGGGCTTGGGAATGAAGCACTACAGTGGCTGAAAAAAGGATGAGGAGCAAAAATTTGCGCAAAGTAACCGGAGCGAGCATAGATTTTATGACTTGTTGAATCTATGACGCATATCTCCTCAATGAATTGGAAAAGCACCACACTTTAACGGATGGAGCAGCTAAAATGCCCGAAAAATATTTACTCGCATGCAGCGTTAGACCTATACCCCGGGTTCTAAAAGTGAATCTAATACCCTAAGATATGAGACCCCTAATATTCCTCTCTGTTATTTGTATCCTGTTTTTAAGCCTTTCCGGTACCGCCCAAAGCCGTTTTTCCTTCGGTGTAAAGCTTTTCCCGCACATATCCTGGGAGTTGGACCCGATTGTTGACGATTACGGGCCGCGGTTTTCCAAACATGCCGGTATGCAGGTCGGCTATCAGTTGGGACAAAATTTCAGGTTGCAGTCCGGTCTGGCTTATACCGAAATTGGACGGCGTTACCAATTTGAAGGAAAAGACCTGCGCTGGGGCACCCAGCATGATGGACAAGGCGGCTTCAACCCTGATATTCCTGTATTAGATATCGGCAAGGTGACCAACAAAACAATACACCGCTTTGTGGAAGTACCGCTGCGGCTGACATACCTCTCGCCCGGGGAACAAACCCGGTTTTACCTTTCCGGAGGCATAGCGCCCCGCATCCATATCCAATCGGTCAACCGGGTCCGTCATGAGCTACCTGATAATGCCGGTACTGATCGACGCAGTGAGCCAATCTCTTCCGCCGATTTTGACCGCCTGCAACTCAGTGTGCTGGGCAGTGCGGGTGTGGAAATAAACCTGGGCGAGACCACGTTCTTTGGAGGCCCCCGCATTCAGTTCCAACAGCTCACCGGTGAATCAGAATCGCTAACCGGGCCCAATGCCTTTGAGCTCGGGTATATGCAATTGGGGCTGGAATTTGGGGTGCGGTTTTACTAATTACTACCAAAGTGCCTTGGTATAAAGGCGTTTGACATCGGAAGCAGCATGAGCGGTAGGTGTGCCAAGGACAAACGCAGTGCTGTTGTAAACGGCTATTTCATCATAAAATAGAATATTGAGGGGTATGGGCTCCTCTATTTGCCCTGTACTCAGGTCAATTGGGGCCAGCAGATAGCCGGTCTCGTCACGCAACAGCGCATAGAATGCCTCCGTCTTTATGTCCTGAATAACCCGGCCTTTCCAGTCTTTATGCTGCACATAATATGCAGGCGTTATCTGTTTTTGCCGGCCTTCGGCATCGAAATATTCAATCCGCTGTTCATCGTGGTTGAACAGGATCAACTCCCCGCCGGCCAGAAAAAGGAAATTGTCCTGAGGGTTATTGTAAAATACCCGATGCAGGAAATCCGCGTCGGTTTGGCGGGTACGGATGTAATCGTTTTCCTCCCTGGACACATCACCTGCATTGGAAAGGGACTGGCCTTCCATAATCAGGCCGAGGTCTGCCATATAGTTGTCCAGCTGCTCTGCATAAAGGACTTGCCGGAAGTTGTCGAGCGCACCATTGGTCAGGCTCGCCCGCAGGTACCGCTTAAGCAGCCCCTGATAAGCCACATTTTCATAGTACATTGCTTCTTCAGTACTGCACCGGCAGTCGCGGTAAGCACCAATATAATCTGTGTACTTCATGGTTTCCAGGGGCACGATTTGCGCCAGGGTGTAGCCCAGGTTGATGTATCGGTAGTTCGCCAGCAGGTAGAGGCGGTTACGACAGTTGACCTCAATGTCCATGACCCGGCGCAGATCGAGTTGCTGCTCAAAAAGTAATATCCCGTCCGGAGAGCGGACTTCAATCCAGGCCTTGCTTCCTGTGCGTTTCCGGCTGAGGGTAAAGAGGTAATCATCCCAAATAGCAAAGGCGAAGGGCAGGCGGTCTTCCGGGCTAAGCTGCCGGAGTTTTTTCTGGGCCAGGACCTCCACTATTGGTAAATTGGCAGGGACAGGGTCTAGTGTAATTTGAAGCACTCCTGTCTGCTCCACCACCACTGTATCTGTAAGGTAGCCGATAGCGGAAACGCGGATTTGGGCGGGCCATTCCCGGACGGAAAGCTCAAACTGCCCGTTTGCATCAGCTGCAGTACCCGTCTTTTCGGTAAGAAGCAGCAGATTGGCGAAAGGAATACCTTCACCCGTTTTCGAGTCCTGTACGGTCCCTTTGAGTAGAGCAGGCTGCCCGGAAAGGCAAATTGATATCAGGCAGCAAGCTGCGATGATTAGGAGTTTCAGTTTCATAGCTCTGTCCTTTAATTATTGACAAGTGAGCAGCTATGTGGTTCATATCTGACTTACCTGGCTTTACGCTTCCGCAGCATACTCCAGGCCATAAAGCCCCCCAGCAGAATCTTCACAATAGCGCCCGGCCAGAACGGATAGAAGCCGTATTCAAATGCCTTACCCCATCCGTACAGGTGCGCCAGCCACAGCAGCCCACTTCCCACAATAACTGCTGTGCCCAGCCCATTGGCCAGGAGGCTGTAGCCCAAATGCTGTCCCCATCCCCGGCTGCGCAGGAGCCCCATCCCCAGAGCTGCGACCAGAAAGCCAATAAGAAAGCCGCCGCTACCACCGGAAAAGGACGACCATCCGCTGCCCCCTTCAGCAAAGACCGGCAGCCCCAACCCACCGAGCAGCAGGTAGAGCAGCACTGCTCCCCCACCCCACGGGAAGGGCAGCAACAGCCCGACCAAAAGCACGGCCAGGCTTTGTCCGGTGATGGGGATGCCACCCAGGGCTTCCGGTACAGGTATAGCGACTCTGGCCATTATGGCGATGAAGAGGGTGCTGAGGAGGAGGTTTGGGAGGTGCGTAGTCATGGTGGATTGGGTTTAATCGCATCAGCACCCAAAATACAAAACATAAAATCAATATACCTAGTACGCTATAAACCAATTTTTTGAATGCTTTTCATACGCTTTCATAAGTTTTCATCTTCCTGTTTCAGTTTCCATCGGCTAACTTGATTTCGTACAGTAAGAAAAGGTTTTATGGGTTTTAGATATCACTTCATTGAAAAGCGTAAATTCTCGATTAAAATATTTTGTTATGAAAAAGTATACTTTACTACTTATATATTTTATTCCAGCTTTATTGTTTGCCCAAACGGTAGAGCATATAGAAGATTATGTGTTTAACAACTCTTCCTCCCCTCAGCCATTTGAATATGCCAACTTTGTATTACCCACTTCCGATGGAGGGTATTTGCTAGTTGGAGAAACTCAACCCGTAACCGGTTCAGGAGATGCTGTAATGATAAAGTCTGATGCAACCGGAAATGAAGAATGGAGAATCGTGGAAGGAAGTAACTTTCTTGATGATGCCTTCTATTCTGCGGTAGAAGTAAACGGTCACTTTTTTGTAGTAGGCAGTTATGGTGGCCGCAATGGTTCTCAAATATCTGAATTTTGGATAATGAAAGTCAGTACTGCCGGTAATATTGCCATCAATAAACATGAACTTGTACATGGAGAAAATGGCGTGGCACTCACAGTCGAAAAAACCTCCGGTGGCAATATTATTGTAGGCGGTTACCTTACGAATGATCCTGGTAGCAATATAAGTACTGATGGCTACTTTAAAGTTTACAGATCGAATAATTTATCTGCATACCCCTCTGATAGCGATCCAGTTGAAGGGTACTTCCTTGATGGAAAAATAGGGAAAATTGATGCTCAAATAGGAGGCCCTGGATTTTACTTTTTTGGCGTTCGATATTTTGAGGAACGACCGAACGGTGACCCAGAGTATTATTGCATAGATCCGCAGTTCCAGGAACCCAGCCAGAATAGAAGTATTCAGCCGGTGTTTAACCCCAGAGGTGATGTTGTTGTACGGAAATATAATGCGATAGGTAATGGTCTTGTTAATGAATTTGAGTCCAGATATGGTGGCGTAACTGCGGATAGCTTTGTAGACGGTGTCGCAACTAAAGACGGCGGCTTTGCTATGCTTTGTAAAACAGAGTGTGCTGGCTTCCCCGGCGATATCGGATATAACGATATATGCATCCAGCCCAATGGTGATTTTAATCCATACTGGATACTGAAACATGGAAACGAATCTGTCGAATGGTTTAAAAGCGCTCCTTACGATGATGGCGTTGATGGAAATATTGCAACTGAAGTTTATGAGACCCCCTTCGGCATCATCGAAGGCTGTACAGCGGGTGAACTACTAGTGGGAGTAAATCGTGAAGAGTTTGGAGGTTTGTCAACGTACATTTCTAATGAGACTTCAAATACCTCTTCAACATTGGTGACCAAGTCTAATGTGGGGACGCTGAGTTCTTACCGCTACGCAGATATTGCGGTAGGTCATGGGAATGAATCATTGCTAGCTGGGAATTTTTCACCTCCTATTTTTCAAACTGTAATGGCGCTGTCCCGTTTTTCCCCCGAACCAGAATGTACGCTTTCAGACCTCACGCATTCAGGAAATTGTGACTATACCCTGGTGGATGGCCTACTCAAAATGGAAGTAGTGACCATTGTAAATACCGGCTCAGCCACAAGCCCTAATACTTCATTAGGAATCTTTTTATCTACTGCTCCAGATGATAATAACCTGTCATACGCTCAAAACTACCTTAGTTTTGTATCAATCCCGGGTTTAAACCCTGGAGAAAGCTTCACCACTTCAATAGAGGTTGACCTTTGTAGTAATAATATCAGTAGTGGAGTCTACGGTGTAGGCCTTACTGTGGATCCTTTTCAAACCATAGAGGAATCCGATGACAGTTTCGATGATAATACAGGATATTGTAGAGACCTAATAAGTTTTGATGAAGAAGATTGCTCTCCTTGCATCAACCCAGTATTCTTCAGTAATTGCAGTAACCTTACATATAGGTATGACGGCAGTAGCTACGAATTTATTTGTACCGATCCTAACTTCGCAAGCGGAAATGAATGGATAAGGAATGGAACACCTGTATCTGGCGCAATCAACAGCACACAGGAGTTTTCATTCCCTACTGATGGCAATTATACAATTTGCTATCCTTATTTTGATAGTGATGGTTGTTTACAATATTGCTGCGAAGATTTTTGCATTTATGCACCAGCTTCCTGTGAGCATAATATTGCTTATACATTCACTCCTTCTGGCTACGAATTCACGCTTGAAGATACCGGGCAACAACTTACATGGTATACCATATCTTCAGAAGATGACTTTGATGAAAGTTCATCGGCAAACTACTACCTGCCCACCCAGCCTAACTGTAACCCTGTAACTGTATGTGCACGATATTATGACCCTGTTTCTGATTGTTGGCGCACTTGCTGTCTGGACGTTACACTTTGTGACCCTTTTGACTGCGGGCTCATTAGCGTAGGCTACGCGCAGGAAACCGGGTACACCTTCAGCCTCGATTTCCAAGGCGCTACACAGGCTACCTGGTACGACGACGAAACCGGGCAGGCTATAGGCACGGGAACTCAGCACACCATTCTCCCTCAGCCTGGGGAATGCGGCTACCGCTATATCAGCGTCCGGTTCTGGGACGGACAAGCCTGGCGCATATGCTGTTACGCAATATATGTATGCGACCCCTATGAATGCGGGCTCATTAGCGTAGGCTACGCGCAGGAAACCGGGTACACCTTCAGCCTCG
>CAZNHN010000087.1:0-3043 GCA_964572415.1 uncultured Phaeodactylibacter sp. | reverse complement strand
ATTTCCAAGGCGCTACACAGGCTACCTGGTACGACGACGAAACCGGGCAGGCTTTAGGCACGGGAACTCAGCACACCATTCTCCCTCAGCCTGGGGAATGTGGCTACCGCAATATCAGCGTCCGGTTCTGGGACGGCAACGCCTGGCGTATCTGCTGTCGAATTATATATATTTGCAACCCTGAAACACCTGATTGTTTCGCTATATGTGATGAATGGATCGTCTCCGAATTAACAGAACTAAGCAGCAATTTTGGCTGCGATGGTGGCCTTTCGGGCTGTAGTTACAAGTTATCTTCAGCAGAATTAAACGGGGAAACAGTAGTATTGATTGATGGAATATGTTTCAATGATGTACCTTTTATTGTCTACAATCAATTCCATAAAATATACGATTGCTCAGGGGGGGTAATTGAAAGCTGTAATACTATACAAGATGCCCCTCAAACTTGCGAGTCTGGAGATGGTACTTTATTTGGAAGCCTGACTAATATTGAGCTAGTATGGAGATGTGCTGATGGTTTGCCTGGCTGTAGCTTTGATAGCGTGTTTGTTTCACCATCCAATCCGAATAGCTGCGATGACATTACGCTTACCGTAAATGGCGAATTTCCAAATTCTTGTCATTCGATACTTAGTTCAAGTGTAGCTGTTAATGGGAACATAATTGAAGTTGACATTCAGACACAATACGCTTCAGGGCAGTTTTGTCCGGAAGTGATCACCCCCTGGTCAGAATCATTGCCAATAGGCACCCTGCCTCCGGGGACTTATCAAGTCCTCGTTTTTAGAGATGGAGTAGAAACTACTAGCCTGTCAATAGATATCGAACAATGCTGTGAACCCCCTACAGCTGATTTTCAGTACGAAATACAAAATGAAACTATTGTTTTCAACAATGGATCAACAGGCGATGTGACAAGCTATATTTGGGATTTTAGCGACGGCAATAGCTCACCATTGGAAAGCCCCACTTTCAATTACACTTCGACCGGCAACTACACGGTTTGCCTAACAGCAATGGGAGGGTGCGGAGAAGATACCTATTGCGAGAATATATTCTATCAACACCCTGATGACTGGGTTTCTTTCAAAGTCGGTCCTGATCTTTGTGGTGCACTAGGTGAAACAGTGGAAGTGCCGATTACAGTTGATAATTTTGAGCAAGTGACCAATTTTCAATTCAGTTTGCAATCTGAAAATCCCGCTATTGCTACTATTGAGGAAATCAATTTCAGTAATGCCATTGGTGGTACCCATGGATCAAATGTATTGAATGAAGGTGGAGAAGGAATTGTAAATTGGTTCTCAGGAAATACGGTTTCACTGGCAGACGGCACAGAGGTGATTTATGTTACGGTCAGGCTGGAAAGCGATGCTGAAGGCTGCTCGAACCTCTCGCTAAATGGAGAAATTATTCCAGTTTACGCAGAGGCTGTAATCAATGATGTAAACACTCAAATCAACCTAAATTTGGAAGGCAAAGAAGTCTGTTTGTGCAGTACTTTTTCAGTGTGTGGTGTCATTGAGCGGGAAGACGAAGTGCCTGTTGAAAATGTAGAGGTAGTGGCGACTGATGATGAGGGTATTGAGTTTTTCGCTCTAACCGATGCGTTCGGGGAGTATTGTTTCCCAGAACTGGAAGCAGGTAAGGAATATGTGATTACTCCGCAAAAGGATATCAATTACCGAAACGGCATAAATTCCGGAGATTTATTCAGAATTCAACGCCATATTCTCCTCATTGACCAGTTAGGAACTCCATACCAGAGAATTGCTGCCAATGCAAGTTTACCGAATATGATTAATAGTGGAGATTTGGCAGATATCCAGCGGTTGATCCTCTTTCTTACAGATCATTTCGAAGACGTGGACTCCTGGCGCTTTGTACAATCAGATTACACCTTCAACAACCCAAATAACCCCTTTGAAACCCAATTCCCGGAGCAACGAGTACTGACAAACTTATCGGATGATATCACAGATGCAGACTTTGTTGGAATTAAGATAGGAGATGTCAATAACAGTGCTGATCCTGCAAGTTTTATGGCAGCTAGTAACCGAAGTTTAGATGCTTCACTGCATATTTGGTCAGATACTGCTTCAGCGGTACAAGGGGACACTGTAAATATAGAGCTTCGAGCTAGCGGTTTTGAACAACTTTTTGCTCTTCAGTATTCACTGGCTTGGGATTCAAGCCAATTAGAGCTGGTAGGGGTTGTTGATGATAATGAACTACTTGATTTGTCGCCTGCTGACTATAGCATTACACCTCACCGCTTTTCAATGGTATGGTTTAATGCGCAACCCGTTACAATTGCAACTGATTCTGTCTTACTCAGCCTGAAGTTTGTTGCAAAATCACCTCCTGGTGAAAATCTTTATGTCTATTTAGATAATGAACCAGTCCCAGCTTATGTTGAAGGAGTTCAAGGTGAAATGGATTTGGTTATACCAGATATAATAATTAACGTTGTTCAACCAGTTCGTACTTCCAATGTAGAAAAGGAGAGCGATTATTGGGACATCGCCCCCAATCCCAGTAATGACTTCTTCCAGGTACTTAATAAGGTTGGGAAGCTCCCGTCGATAGTTGTTCTGCATTCAATAAATGGTTCTGAGGTGAAGGTATGGGAGGATTGCGAGGTAGGGCAATTGTTTGATATCCAGGGTTTGAGTAGCGGTATGTATTTGGTCGGTATTTATACAGAGCAGAGTGTTGTGCTAAAGCGTTTAGTCATTATTAAATGATTTTTAGAATTAAAGGTCAATATCCTTGAGCTTATGATCTCAGCCTCATGGAACAAACAAAGCCATGACCTATAGAAACACGAGAGGTGAAAAGTACTATTTGGTATCATCAATAAATCCACTGTTATTTGAGCCATTAAGAATCAAGGTTTGCGAAATATAAGGGAGCTACTTTGGGCTCGCAGGTGTTGATTTATACCTAAAAATGACAGATGCAGGGAACCAAGCCATCCCGATTTACAAATCGGGATGGCTTGGGTGTATATACCGACGACGAAGTAGTTTGGGACCAA
>CAZNHN010000086.1:2650-20610 GCA_964572415.1 uncultured Phaeodactylibacter sp. | reverse complement strand
GGAGACCGTGCCGGCCTGGTGCATTTACGTGATCATGTTGCAGATCGGCATTGTCTATTTTTACGCAGGCTTTGCCAAGTTGAATACCGACTGGTTATTTCGGGCGATGCCATTGGCGGTTTGGTTACCTGCTAAGGCAGACTGGACCGTAGTGGGCGCCTTTTTTGCACAGCCATGGGCGGCCTATGTGTTCAGTTGGGCGGGCGCTTTTTATGACCTTACCATCCCATTTCTTTTGCTAGGCCGCCGTACCCGCCCCTGGGCCTATGCAGCTGTAATTGCCTTTCATGTACTGACCAGGCTACTCTTCAATATCGGGCTTTTCCCGTTCATCATGATCTTTAATACGCTCATCTTTTTTCCGGCGGCGGTGCACGAACGCTGGCTGGACAAACTGGGCTACGGCAGTGGAGCAATTGGCAAAAAAATGAACATTCCGAAAGCACAAATGTCATTGCTCCGCACCGGGCTTCTGGTGTACTTCGCCATTCAGTTCCTGCTGCCGTTGCGGTACCTCTGTTATCCGGGCAATGTCCTGTGGACGGAGGAAGGCTACCGCTTTGCCTGGCGGGTTATGCTGGTGGAAAAGGTAGGGCAGGCCACTTTTACCGTCCGTGATCCGCAGACCGGGCGGCAGTCTGAAGTCAATAATACGGATTACCTGACCGTCTATCAGGAAAAGCAAATGGCTATACAGCCCGACCTTATTCTGCAGTACGCCCATCATTTGGCAGAGGAGTACCACCGGGAATACGGCATCGTCAACCCTGAAGTCACGGTCGACTGCTTTGTAGCGCTAAACGGCCGGGCGAGCCAACGCCTGATCGATCCTAATGTCAACCTGGCAGCCCAAACCGACCACCTAATGCCTAAACCCTGGATTTTGCCCTTTAGGCAAAACGAAATTATTACTCAGCGATAAAGCGTGTAATCATGCTACGAATACTGCATATTATTTCTATTCTCCTCTTCCCGCTGCTGCTGTTTGGCCAGCAGTATGGCATTACGGGTGTTGTAATGGCGAAAGCCGAGGCACAGCCGGTCGGCGGAGCCACGCTTTTTCTGGCAGAAACGGGCGCGGTTGCGGAAACCCACCCGGATGGCACTTTCGAGCTGGAAGCAGAAGTTCCCGGCCCCTACAGCCTGACCGTTTTCATGCCGGGCTTCACTACGGTAGTCCGGGAAGTCACCCTCAGCCCGGAGCAACCGGTGGCGGAGCTTGAACTGGCGCTGGAGGACCTGAGTATTGATATGGAATCGGTGGAAGTGCATGCGTCACGGGGTGCCTACAGCATGTCCCGACTAAGAAACGTGGAGGGTGCCGCCATTTATGCCGCCAAGAAGAGTGAACTTATTGAGCTGGAAAAGGCTATGGGCAATCTGGCTGCCAATAACGCCCGGGAAATTTACAAGGGCGTACCAGGGCTCAATATCTGGGAAAACGATGGTGCCGGACTTCAACTGGCCATCGGTGCACGCGGGCTAGACCCCAACCGGACTTCCAACTTCAACACCCGTCAAAACGGGTACGACATCAGCGCGGATGCTCTGGGCTACCCTGAAAGCTATTACACCCCTCCGGCGCAAGCCCTGCAGCGAATTGAAGTGGTGCGCGGGGCGGCTTCTTTGCAATACGGTACGCAGTTTGGTGGATTACTTAATTTCGTTTTCAAGAAGGGGCCCCGGGATAAGCCTTTTGAGTTCACTACCGAAAACATCTACGGCTCCTTTGGGCAGTTCAATACGTTCAACAGCGTGGGCGGTACTGTTGGCAACCTGAACTACTACGCTTTTTACCAATACAAGCAGGGCGATGGCTGGCGCCCCAATTCCGGCTATGAGCAACATACGGCTTTTGGCCGGCTGCAGTGGAAGCCGGCTAAGCGGCTGGAACTGGGCCTGGAGTATACCCACATGAACTACCTGGCGCAGCAGCCCGGTGGATTGGCAGACTTCGAGTTCCAGCAAGACCCGCAACAGTCCAAGCGGGCCCGCAACTGGTTTAAGGTAGACTGGAACCTGGCAGCATTTACCCTGGACTACCGTCTTTCCAGCCGGACCCGCATCAACTGGCGCAACTTCCTTCTCATGGCGCAACGAGACGCCCTTGGCGAGCTTGGTCCCATCAACCGGCCGGATCCGCTCCGGGAGCGTGATCTGATTTCCGGACAGTATCAGAATGTGGGCTCCGAAGCCCGGCTTCTGCATCAGTACAAAACGAATCAGCAGCTAAGCACCTTTTTGCTGGGTATTCGGCTATACCGCGGCTTTACCGACAACAGGCAGGGCGATGCTTCAGAAGCTGCCGGCCCTGATTTCCGCTTTCTTAATCCAGAAGACCTGGAGCAGTCCAGTTACGAGTTTCCGAGCCGCAATGTGTCGGTTTTCGCAGAGAACCTGTTCAATATTACACCCCGGCTGAGTATAACACCGGGCGCACGCTTTGAGTACATCCGTACGTCTTCAGATGGGTATTACAAAGAGCGGGTCTTTTCGGGCGGGGAAGTAATCTTCGAGCGCCGGCTGGAAGATGCACGGGTGAATGAGCGCTCACTGGCGCTTTTAGGACTTGGCATTGGCTATCAGCTCCGGCCAGGAATAGAGCTATATGCCAATTACTCCCAAAACTACCGGGCGATCAACTTCAGTGACCTGGCGGTGGTGAATCCTAACCTTATCATTGATTCCCTGCTGACCGATGAGCGGGGCTACAATGCAGATATTGGTGTGCGCGGAGATGCCTTGGATGGCCGGTTGAGGTTTGATGCATCCGCTTTCTACTTACGCTACAATGATCGCATTGGGCTGGCAGAAATTACCGTACCGGACCCTATCGTGATTGAGCGGCTTGTAGCCTTCAGGACCAATATCGGAGATGCGCGCATTCTTGGGTTGGAGTCCTTTGCCGAGGCAGATCTTTGGAAGCTTTTTGTAGATCAGGAGAGCCCATGGTCGGTACTCGCCTTTATCAATTTTAGCTACTTGCAGGGGACTTACATCAGTGGTCAGCGGCAGTTTGTAGGCAACGATGTGGAGCTTATCCCACCGGTGAGCTTGAAGACAGGCATAACCGTTCGCCGGGGGGGATTTTCTGGCAGCTATCTGCTGTCCCATGTACGTGCGCATTATTCGGATGCGACTAACGCAGAGGCTGTCGCTAATGCCACCCGGGGCATCATTCCAACCTATATGGTGATGGATTTATCTGCAAGTTATACCTGGAAGCGCTATCGGATACAGGCGGGCATCAATAACCTGGCTGATACCCGCTACTTTACCCGCCGGGCTACAGGCTACCCTGGTCCGGGGATCATTCCGGCAGAGCCGCGTCGGTTGTACATGGGGCTCCGCATCCGGATCTAGGCTTACTGTTCGTCCGGACCGAACTTTTCCAACTGCTGGCCGCTGCCTGCCTCCTGCTTGTCGGGTACGGGAAGGCCGGATTGCACCGGGTTCACCTCACTGCTCTTTATGGGAACGACGGTATTTTGGCCGGTCACCGTTTCCGGGTCACTGGCATCCGGTTGCTGAGTTTCTACGATTTCCGGCTCCGGTGGCAGGATTTCACGGAGCGCAGGGAAGCGCAGAATGCCTTTGATTGGACGGACACTCGTAACGGCAGTGCGTGCGCTTTCCAGATGAATGTCCAAAGCCAGGTTGTAGTTCTGCATGGCGGAGTTGTCGATGCGTTCGAGCGGATAGGTGCTTTGCGTCTCCAGTGTTACGTAGAAACGCTTGCGGTTGGCGTCAGGGTCCACATCGACTATGCGTACATTGAGCGTTTTATCACTACGGCGCACTACGAGATTGCCGATGTAAGGCGTAGCATCAAAGTTGACGGGGTTGTAATGATCTTCAATATCGATAGCAAATTTCCACTGAAAGGCGAACTCCCAGCCATCCTTTTTCGTCAGGTCAAAGCGGCCGTCTGCTACGTTGGCGATAGGGTGGGAACTGGTCTGAATCTCTTCATTGATATCAAAGTACAAATATTTGCCCCCAACGGGCTCCTTGCTGCGGATGCGGTAGCTGGCATTCAGCTTACTTGGCCGCTGATCAATGGGGCCGGCGAAGTTAGCCGATAGTGGTCGGCCTGTGATCGTAAACCGGCAGCCACCGACTTGCCCCTCGGCATCGAAATAAGGCTCTGCATCAATGGTGGGGGGCCCGTCGTAAAGCCCGGACTGTACCTGCTCAATGGTCCAGAAGTTGCGGGTCATGTATTCCGGTATCCCCTCTACAATAAGGAAGTGTTTGTGCTCAATACCCTCGATCATGAGTGGTAGGTCTTGTGCGCTTTGGAAGACCGGGTTGACGCTCTGCAGATAAGCCTGAACGTCTTCTGGGCTTGGCAGTGGGCTAAACATTTTCCACTTGTCACGAATATAGTCGAATTCGGTATAAATAATAGTTTCCCAATCCGTACCGGAGAAAGTGGCACTGCCAAGCTTACCAAAACCCAGGCTTGTGCTTAGGCGGGCAGGCAGTGGCCCGGTGAGGTTGAGCCCGCCTTCCATTTCTATACGGTGGTTTTCTTCTGCTGAGGTCAGGTGCTTGAGCATAACCCCTTCGAATTCTCGCAGGTAATAAGCGTTACCGATAAATTCAGGATTCTCCTGGTAAAAGCGCCATAGCTTAAGCATCGCTTCGGTGGTGCGGTAGTCGTTGGCTTCGAGTACCAACCGCATAGGCGATACAAAAGAGCCCGACAAGGCTACAACAGAGGATTCCCGCTGATGGTCGGTGTCCAATGCAGCCTGAAAAGCGGCATAAGGAGGATTCACACCAGCCTCAAGTGCTGCGCGCAGGTAACCGCTACAGGTTTTGTGCATAAAGTAGGAGTCAAAGTTTTCATCCGGGTTGACCACGAACTGATTCTCCATACTGCTGAGGGTGAACACGCGGTTGGGGCTGAAATCCACCTCCTCAAACGAACGCTCAATATCTTCTTTCTGGAAAATGTAATAGAGCAGCCCGCCGCCACGTATGTCTGCCGTTTCCACATCGGTACGCAGGGTACGCCGGCCGAGGAACTTACTGATATCCTGTGGCACGTAGTCCCGGCGCCCGTTTTCAGGCGTCGTAAAGCCGCAGTACTCGCAGTGCTTTTTGAAAATGCGCTGCAAGGCATATCCCAGGCTAATCCTGGAGTAACTGCGCTCCGGTGGCCAGTTTTCCCGCCGGGCTTCCTCCAGGCGGCGCTGATAGCGGTCAATGCGTTGCGCATCAAGCTCAGCCGTTGGCAGTAAGAATAAAGCAGACAACAGGACAATCCAGATTCTCATCGCTTCGTATTGGGATTTTTATTATTTATTCCAGCGAATATAACAATACATAACGTGGATTGGATGGCAAAATTTTATGTAGCGTTAGCATATTTGTTATTGTCCACCCGCAGCGAAGCTTGTTGTTTACCGCATAAGTAATACATCGCCCGTGAACAATTCCGTCGCCCCATCGGCAAAGGTGATTTCGGCATAGTATACGAAGATACCTGGGTTGAGCTCCTCGCCTCTGAATCTGCCATCCCAGCCCATCATGTTGTTGTTAGGCATGATGTCTTTTCCCTCGAATACCATGCTGCCGGTGCGGCTAAATACACGCATTACCGGAATATTTACCAATGCCCTGTCTCCGTGGATAAAGAACCAGTCGTTTGTACCATCTCCATTCGGGCTAAACGCGGTAGGGATGTACACCCGTCTGACCCGCTCCACCTTCACATTGATGATGTCCCGTTCATTGCACAAACTCAGAGAGTCTACAACCTGCAAGACATAAGTGGTCGTCCGCTGCGGGCTTACATTGATCGATTGCCCGTTGAATTGCAACTGACTGCTGTCTGATGTAATCCAGGTAAAGACTGGTGCGTCAGCAGAGGTTATGGCACTGAGCAAAATGGTGTCTCCAAGGTTGATGGTCACATCCTGCCCCGCATCAACGGTAAGAACCGGTGCAGGTGCTATGTTTTGTATTCGCTCTGTTTCACACCCAAAGGAATCACGGACAATCAAACTGTAACTACCGGCAAAAAGGCTTGAGAATACCGGGCTGTTGCCAAATACTACGCCATCAAGGGAGTACTCGAAGGGTGGGGTACCGCCGGTTACGGTATCAATGCGCAGTTGCCCGCCATTATCACCACTCACACAGGTGATATCAGTAGCGGAAGCTTCGAAATCGAGGGCAGCGGGCTGTGGTAATTCAAACGTTGCAGTGTCCAGGCAGCCGCGTTCATTAGTTAGCGTCAGACTGTAGGAACCTGCTGTAATGCCCTGGTTGTTGGCTTGAGTATTGCCGTTGGACCAGGTATAGGTGAAGGTTTCACCGGGACCTGTAGGGATGGCCGCCAGTGCGCCATCTGAAAACCCGAAACAGGTGATGGGCTCTGAAAGGGCAATGGCTGCCTCCAGGGGGGCATCCGGTTGAGGCAGGAGCGCTTCTGTGGTGTCCTGGCATCCATCAGAATTAGTTACCGTTACAGCATAAAGACCTGTGGGCCGGTTGTCCAGCGTATCTGTAGTGCTGCCGGTATTCCAGTTAAAATCTGTGGGTTGGCCGTTAGTGCTGACAGACAATTGCCCGTCGCTACCTCCAAAACAGGACACTTCTTGTTCCACCGCGATGGTGGCGACAAATTCTTCGGGTTGCTCGATTTCGTACTCTACCGGGAGCTCACACCCATTTGCATCAGTGAGGAGGAGGTCATAAACACCGGCGCAGAGGTCCGTTAGTGCTGTAGTATCCGCTCCGTTGGACCAGCTGAAGAAATAAGGTGGTGTCCCACCTGAAGCCTCAATACTGATGGCTCCATCACAAAAGCCAAAACAACTGGTACTAGTCTGGCTTACCACCGAAAGCCCCAGCGGTGCAGGTTCCTCCACTGCTATGGTAAAGGTAGTATCAAAAAAGCTGTCCGAAATACTGATAGCATAAGTGCCCGCCGTGAGATTGGGAAGCGTTGCCGTTTCATCGTCTTCGTTGAGGGTGCCGTTACCGGTGAGGCTGAGGTCCGTCTTTTCCCAGTTATAGTTATAGGGTGGAATACCGCCCATTGCAGAAAAGATGATGCTGCCGGTATCGCCTCCATTGCAGTCTACGGAATCAGCTTGAGCAGTAGGGAAAATCCCGGTCAGGAAGTCCATCGTAAAGCAGGTATCCCCCACACACCCAAAGTCATCAGTAACGGTAACGCAGCATTCTGCACCACCTGCCAGATTGTTATTGGAAGGGCCTGTTGTGCCGTCGCACCACTCAACGGTGTATCCGCCGTTGCCACCGGTCGGGGTGGCGATAGCTTGCCCGTTGGCATTGCCTTCGCCGATTGCCGGCTGTATTTGTTCAATATTGACCGAAATCGGTTCCAGGACAGTAAGATTGGTGTTAATGATACTATCGCACCCTAAAAACAGGGTGATGGTATCCGCATAAGAACCGGAAGCTGTGTAGAAAGAATTGCCAACCTCAAAACTACCGCCTGCACAAATGGTCGTATCAATTTGAGTCACCGGAGTAATGTCGCCGGCATCATAAATGTCAAGGGAGAACATGCCTGTGGCATTCCCCCCATCTCCATCAACCAGGACATAATAAGTTGCTCCCCCGACCAGGCAGCTAAAGTTCAGCGCCTCATCTTCATCTGAAGGGTCGTAGGCACTCTCAAGGTGTTGAAAAAAGCCGTTGCAGGTAGAAAATGGCCGATAGAGACCGAGCTGAATACCAATGGGGTCGACTACCTGGTCTGAGGTGGCTTCAATCCAGACGTTGCCGGAGGGCGGTGCTTCGAAGGAAAACCACACTGAGGTTTGTACAACGAAGTTTGGACTGAAAGGGTCATTATTACTGTCAGCACAGTAGTTCCCATATAGTGTATTCGTTCCGATGGTATCTCCGGGCGGTACAGCACCCAGGTGCAGTGCGTCGCAGCGTTCATTGGGAGCATCGTCCACATCCGTACTGATTAGGCGCAGGCCGAATAGGCCTTCTTCATCACCGGGATTGTTAAAGGCGCCATCGACCAGGATGTAGTAACGGGTGTCCGGCTCAGGGCAGCTTACCCGCATATAGACATCCCGGTTGTCATTAGGGGCGGACCAACTGACCAATTCGAGGTTGCCGGTACATGTATCGTTGTCAGACCGGTAAAGGGCTACCTCCACATCAAAGGCATCTCCCGTATTTTCCGGGTCACCCAGGGCTTCAATCCAGGCTACGCTACCGATATCAGGCCCGGTGGTAAACTCAAACCAAACGCCATTGGTATTGGTGAAGCCGCCATCGTCGGCAGGGTTAGGTTCATTTTGGTCGTTGGCACAAAGATTGTCATACTGCCCGATGGTGGCATCCCCGAGTGTATCGCCACGGAGTAGGGTGCCCAGCGAAATGGCCTGGCAGGGCAGGTCGTTGTAGTTGCCATTCCCGGTCACAGATATGCTGTAGTTTAACGTTCCGCCGCTGGCGCCACCATTAGGGAGGGATAGTGTCAAATCCTGTGTTTCATCCAGGGCAGGTAATGGTACATTTTCACAGATTTGCTCTTCGCACGAGCGGTCTATAAAACACCCGATTGGGAGGATCGGGTCATTTTCGAATACTGTAAAGCAGACTTCAATGGTTGCCGGGAGGTCATTGGGGCACGTGAAGTCTTCAGCGTACTGCACATTGGGCAAAGCCGTGTAGCAGGCACCCTGAGCCGGGTAAACAACGATACTCTGATCTTCTACCTCTACCTGCCACAAGGGATCGGGCGCTGAGAGAAAATCGTCACAAGTAGTGGTCACTGTAGCATCAATTACGGTCAGCTCTACGGTGATCTGAGCTGGCAACCATAAGCCAGACAGCACAAACAGAACAGGCAAAACGATACGCTTCATACTGAGGGGTTTTTTCCAGTAGCAAAAATGATAAAAAAGGATAATCACTGCCTCTAAGATGAGGATAATAACCCGCAATCTACTTTACAGAGGAGGCTTAAAGATGCCCCGATCCATATATAGTAGTACAGTTTAGGACAATTTTAACAGAATTGGGGCGGGAAGGAGAGGGAAGTGTGGTTGCTCGTGCTAAGGTAAGCGATTTTTAGAAAAAGAGCAGAAAAGAGTAGGGGAGTACTGAAGCCCAAAGCGGGATTTAGCCGAAAATAGCTATCCGCATTTAATGCTGCTGTCAGGACTCCCCCGAAAATTCAAGGTGTTATGCATTCATGGCTTTAATGCCGGGCAGTTCTTTACCTTCCAGGAATTCAAGCATGGCACCGCCACCTGTGGAAACGTAACTGACCTTGTCCGCCAGGCCCATTTGGTTGACAGCCGCAACGGAGTCTCCGCCACCAACCAGGGAGAAAGCTCCGTTTTGTGTGGCTTTGGCTACAGCCTCTGCAATGGCTTTCGTACCGTTAGCAAAGTTGGACATTTCAAATACACCCATAGGGCCATTCCAAAGTAAGGTCTTAGAGTTGGCAATCGCAGTTTCAAATTTGCCTCGTGCGTCCGGGCCAACATCAAGCCCCATCCATCCGTCAGGAATTTCGTTACTCGCTGCTGCCCGGTGCGTTGCATCATTGGCGAAATTATCAGCAATGATGCTGTCTGCCGGCAAATGTATGGTGACACCGTTTGACTTTGCCTTTTCAATAAGTTCAAGGGCAAGCTGCAGCCGGTCTTCCTCCACCAGAGAGTTGCCGACCTTGCCACCCTGCGCTTTCACGAAAGTGTACGCCATACCGCCACCAATAATCAGGTTATCGACAAAGTCGATCAGGCGTTCCAGAAGTAGGATTTTGTCAGAAACCTTAGCACCGCCAATGATCGCCGTGAGTGGGCGCTCCGGGCTATTGAGCACTTTGTTGGCGTTTTTGATCTCTGCCTGCATAAGGTAGCCGAATGATTTGGTTCCTTTATCGAAGTACTTTGCCACGGTCGTGGTGGAAGCGTGGGCGCGGTGGGCAGTGCCGAAAGCATCGTTCACATAGAGTTCTGCGAGTTCAGAAAGGCTTTTGGCGAAAGCCTCATCTCCCTTTTTCTCACCCTCATTGAAGCGGGTATTCTCCAACACCAGGATTTCGCCCATAGGCAGTTCGGCTGCCATTTTTGTGGCTTTGTCGCCAATAGTTTCGTCGCAGAAGTGGACTTTGGCACCGGTCAGGTCAGCCAGGTGGCTGGTAACATGGTTCAGGGTGAACTTTTCCCGGTCGATGCTGCCATCTTCTTTAAGCTTTTTCATAGGGCGACCCAGGTGGGACATCAGAATTGCTGCCCCGCCGTCTTTCAGGATTTGGTTGATGGTAGGCAGGGCGGCCCGCATACGGGTGTCATCCGTGATGTTATAGTCTTTATCGAGCGGCACATTGAAGTCGACCCTCACCAGTGCCTTTTTGCCTTTGAATTCGAGTTGCATAGAGTTGGAATTTAGGCTATAAAACAAAGAGACCGGAGCAAAGGCTCCGGTCCTGATTTTTTAATCTGCTGATGCTTACTTATTCAGAATCATATCCGTAAGGTCAGCAAGGCGGGCAGAGTAGCCTGCCTCGTTATCATACCAGCTTACCACTTTCAGTAGCTTACCGTTGACGTCCGTCATCAAACTATCAAAGATAGAGGAGTGAGGATTACGCACGATGTCACTGGAAACAAGTGGATCGGTGCTGTACTGCAGGACGCCCTTCAGTTTACCTTCTGCCATTTCCTTGAATTTGGCATTCACCTCTTCGGCAGTAACTTCCTTATCCAGCATCACATTGAGCTCAACCATAGAGCCGGTGATTACCGGAACGCGCAGGGCGATAGCAGAAAGCTTGCCCTTTAATTCAGGGATTACTTTACCGGTAGCGGAAGCGGCTCCTGTGCTGGTAGGCACGATATTGAAAGCGGCAGCCCGGGCACGGCGCAGGTCACTGTGCGGTGCATCCTGAATATTCTGATCGGCAGTGTAAGCGTGGGTAGTGGTCATAGAGCCTACCTGTATGCCCCAGTTTTCGTGGATGATCTTGGCAACGGGAGCCAGGCAGTTGGTGGTGCAGGATGCATTGGAGAATACATTTGCACGGCGGTCAAGCTCATCGTCGTTTACCCCAAGCACGATTGTCTGTACATCGCCTCCTTTAGCAGGTGCGGAGATGACAACGTCCTTGGCACCTGCTTTTAGGTGTAATCCGGCTTTTTCCTTTGAGCGGAAGATACCCGTACATTCCAGTACTAGGTCAACACCCAGGTCAGCCCAGGGCAGTTCTTCGGGGTTTCGGATAGCATAAGAATGGATATTCTTTCCGTTAACGACGAATCCGTCGTCATTGGCTTCTACTGTGCCTTCAAAAGGACCCTGGGCAGAGTCGTACTTGAGCAGGTGGGCGAGGGTTTGGTTATCCGTCAAGTCGTTAATGGCAACAACTTCGATGCCTTCATTTTGGAGGAGATTGCGGAACGTCAGGCGTCCGATGCGGCCGAAGCCATTGATAGCAACTTTTTTTGCCATGGTTTTTTCGCGATTTAATGATGTTAATGATTTGGTCCGGGACGGAGGATTCCCTCCGTTAGTAATTCAAAAGTAAAAATTCGCTTCTGAATAGTATACCCCATAGATTATACAAATTTAGGGGGTTTTGCAAGCTGTTGGCAATGATATTTCGCATAGCAGACCGCTTGAATTGACTTAGTGTAAAAATAACAATAATTACCGGATTATGGTTGTTTTTACGCTTTTTTCTCTATGGGTTTGAACCAAACTTGTGCTGCTGTAGTTTTTGAGCATGTCCATCATACAGGACTAAGCATACCTGAGAAGGATTCTTTGATATTTTTCCGTGGATGCTTTTGGAAATTCGTGAAAGCCATTATCTTTGCATCGCTCTGGCAAAAAGGTGCCAGGCATACTTGAAATTAGAGCTCGTTTTACGGCTTTTTTACAAAAAGAAGTTGGCAAACGTTTCCAGTTTTAAGTGCAAATATTACTTTTGCATCCCGCATTGAGAGTATGGCCCGTTCGTCTAGGGGTTAGGACGCCAGGTTTTCATCCTGGTAGCACGGGTTCGAATCCCGTACGGGCTACTATTTTTTTTGCGGTCATACAGTTATACTGGCCCGTTCGTCTAGGGGTTAGGATGCCAGGTTTTCATCTTGGTAGCACGGGCCCCGACGAAGCGCTGCTTGTCGGGATGCTGGTCATCCTCTGGATCGTCAGCATTCGAATCCCGTACGGGCTACATGATCACTAACAAGAAGCGAAGCGCACCTGCACTTCGCTTTTTTGTTTATCCCCATGCCTTTCTACGTATACATCCTTTATTCGGAAACGACGGGCCGCCTGTACCGTGGCCAGACCAAGGACGTACAAAGCCGCCTGAGCCGTCACAACCGGCGCATGGAGCCGAGCACTTCATCGGGCGTGCCCTGGCAGCTGCTGTGGTATACAGAAAAAGAAAGCCGGAGTAGCGCCCAGGTTTTGGAAAGCAAGCTAAAGAATTTAAACCGGGCGAGGCTGCTGCGGCTGATGCAAAAGTATAGCGGTGGCATAGCGGACGAAGCGGCTGCTGCGCGGATTGAAAGCCTGCTGGAAGGGTATTAGGACGCCAGGTTTTCATCCTGGTAGCACGGGCCCCGACGAAACGCTGCTTGTCGGGATGCTGATCATCCTCTGGGATCGTCAGCATCCGAATCCCGTACGGGCTACAATCACGGGGAAGCATCACTGCTTCTCTTTAAATTTCCCAGCCATATTTCTTCCAGTCTTCCGCATAGTCAATATCTGAAAGGGTAGGGGCAAAGCCAACGGTGCCTCCGTTTTCCAGTATGCGTTCCCGGGTGATTTTGGCGACCTGATCAGTGCTCCACTCCATATCCCGGAAAAGCTCCGGGCTGGGACGCTTCATGCCGAGGAGATAATAGCCCCCATCCAAAGCTGGGCCGATGACATAATCATGGCTGGATAGGGTAGTAAAGGCTTGCTCAATAACAGAAGTATTGATCTGTGCAATATCACTGCCAACAATGATTGCAGCCTCTGCGCGTTGCAACGCTACTTCAAAGGCATGAGCCATACGCTCGCCCAGGTCATTGCCCTGCTGCTGGTGTTTCTCAAATGTACTGCCAGGCCAGTCGTCGTTCGTTCTAACCCGCACACTGTAAAACAGTAGCCGAAGGGCATCCACGCCTTCGGCTACTGTACGGGTTTTGGCGAGGAGCGCTTTGTAGATGGCTAGTGCCTGATCCTCGCCCAGTGTTTTGGCTAACCGGGTCTTTACTTTTCCTTTTTCCGGATTGCGGACAAAAATAATCAGCGCCCGTTTTGCTTTTTTAGTCATTATCGCGTTTGTAGAGTTCATCTTCATCTACGATCTGAATCTCTTCACCGGATTTCAGCTTTCGGGCAACGGCTGCATACGGTCCGGTTACAACCTTTTCGCCTTCCTTCAGCCCCTCGATCACTTCGATGTAGGTATCATCCTGTACGCCTGTTTTGACTTTTTGCATGCGCACCGTATCGCTGCTGGCTACGAATACAACTTCCATCAAGTCCTGTTCTTCCTCTTCCAGTGCTGCAGGTTTAGCTTCAGGCTTTTTTTCATCGTCTTTCCGCTCCCGGGTAGTCACGGCCTGAATAGGAATGGAAAGCACGCCATTGGCTACCTCAGTCCGGATGTCAACACTGGCAGACATCCCCGGCCGGAAAGGATAGGGCTTCGCAGGCGTGATGAGGTCATTATAGGAAGCCGGGTCAATATTGATGCGGACTTCAAAATTGGTCACCTGATCGCTGGTTAGTGAAGCTGCAGATGCGGCATTGGTAGCTGAGTTAGCAATTTGAGTGACCTTTCCTTTAAAAACGCGGTCGATGTAGGCATCCACTTCGATCGCCACCTCATCGCCTACGGTGACTCGGGGAATGTCATTCTCACTCACTTCCACCCGGACTTCCATGGCATTAAGGTTGGCAATGCGCATCATCTCTGTACCGGCCATTTGGATGGTACCTACCACGCGTTCCCCCTCCTCCACATCAAGGCGGGAAATAATGCCGCTCATGGGAGCAAAGATTTCGGTACGGCGCAGGCTGGTTTTTAGTTCTTTCAGGCTGGCCTCAGAGCTTTGGACAGTATAGGCGGCAGCTTCGGCGCTTTGTTTGGCTGCTTTGACGTTGGCTTCTGCAGAGCGGAGATTGGCCTCCAATGCCCGCAGGTTCGAAAGCGATTGCTGATAGTCGGCTTCAGAAATAACGCCTTCTTCGTAGAGAGGCTTATTACGGTTCTGGATTTCCCGTGCGTTGATCAGTTGTGCCTCAATTTGTTCTTTCTGGGCAGTGAACTGCTCAATTTGAGCACGGGTATTAGCTAATTGTGCCTTTGCGCTGTTCACACTTGCGGCGCCGCGCTCTACCTGAGACTCAAAGGCATCGGGGTCGATGCGGGCGAGGAGCTGTCCGGAAACCACGGAGTCGCCTTCTTCGATGAGCAGATCCACGATCTCGCCAGAAACATCAGAGCTGATTTTGACTTCAGTTTGCGGGAAGACCTTCCCACTTGCGGAAACCTCTTCAACGATAGTCCGGTTTTCTGCCAACTCAGCGATGACCTTTTCGCCCTTGGGCTTGGATTGATTGCGCCAGATAAGGAAAGCTACCAGGATAGCGATGACGCCGAGAAGAATAAAAATCAGGGTATTACTTCGTTTCTTCGTGCTTGACATGATGAGTGGCTAAAGTTGGTTAAGAATAGCCTGCCAGGTGGCAGGACTGTTCAGAAAAATAAACCTTTAATTCAGTTCCAGTGCCTTACCCATGTAAAAGTCTATGGTTTTAAGGTTAAAGAGAAACTGATATTTGGAACGGATCAGCTCTATTCGTGCCTGATCCAGCGTATTTCGTGCGGTAGCAAATTCCAGGGTATTAATAGCGCCAAGGTCAAATCGCTTTTGGGCATTGTCAAATGCCATTTCCGCAGCATCTACAGAACGTTGGGCCGCTTGATAACTGTTGAAAGAGGCTCGGGTATCTGCAATGGCTCTTTGTACATCCGCCTCCAAAAGCTGGCGCTGCTGTACACTGCCCACCTCGGCATTCATTTTGCTGATCCGGGCACGTTCTTTATTGATGCGGTTAGTATGCTGGCTGTAAATTGGGACGCGCAGATTAAGCCCCACCACTTGTCCGAAGTTTTGATCAATCTGATCGGTATAGGCGATTTGCTCGTTGTCGACCGGCACCTGCGATTGAAACTCAATGGTAACCGGGCTGCCATCGATGAAGACCGTTTGCGGTACCCGCTGGGTTTCGAAAATAGGAGACCGGAAGGCAGAAGAAAAGTTCGAGTTCAGGTTGGCAAAGAGGGACAGAGTGGGTAAAAAGCCAGATTTCGCAATCTCCTCAGAAAGCTGAGCGGATTCAATCCGCAGGTCAGCGGCCTGGATTTGAGGCTGCGTTTGAAGAGCTGCAATATAGACTTCTTCCAGACCGACTGCCTGTGGATTAGCATTGTCCGGAAGCTCAATAAACTCAGGGCGCACGATTTTCAAATCCTCTTCCGGCCCCAGCTGCATTAACTGCTTGAGGTTGAGGTAGCCAATATTCACCGCATTCTCTGCTTCGATGATGGCCCGCTCATTTTGTGCAATTTGGGAGAGGATATCCAAACGGTCATTTGCTGGTACGGAGCCTGCACGGATTAATTTGTCGGTTTGTTCGAGTTGCTCTTCAGAAAGTTCGAGGTTCTTTTCTGCATTGGTTAGTTGCTCTTCTGCGAGCAATATATTAAGGTATGCGGCTGCCACATCTAAGGCGAGGTTGTTGGATGTGGCTTCAGCATCAAGTCTGGCAGCCCGGCTGTTGAGTTCGCTCTGCCTGATTGAATTATTGATGAAACCGCCACCGTAAAGAGTGACGTTGGCGTCCAGAGAAAAGCTGTTGAAGCCAATGCGCTCGTTGTTGAAGCTGTTGGTCGTAGGATCAATCGTACGCCCAAATTGATAACCAGCTCGTGCTCCGGCACTCAATGAAGGCAACCGGCTGTATTTATTTCCCTGTATATCCAGTTCTGCACTGCGGATATCATACTGTGCCTGCCGGAGGTTGAGGTTGTTCTGGCGAGCGTATTCAATACATTTTTCCAGAGACCAGGGATAGGTCTGAGCTTGGATCATCCAACTGGTTAAGGCAAAAAGAATAAGTGTCAGGGCG
Source organism: uncultured Phaeodactylibacter sp. (assembly GCA_964572415.1). Taxonomy (GTDB): domain Bacteria; phylum Bacteroidota; class Bacteroidia; order Chitinophagales; family Saprospiraceae; genus Phaeodactylibacter. Next base: position 4,449 of record CAZNHN010000086.1, on the reverse strand, counting down.
GATTTCTTGATGGTCATACGATTTGGATTTTGCAGTAGTCAATGCTGCTTCTCTGGCTAACAAACCAAAACAGTTTGTTCATCGAACGCACTGCAATAATAATCGCCTGACTCCAAACCGCCATAAAAATTATATTAAGGCCCGCTTATGTCGGATTAATGTCCTTTTTTCCGGATTCAAGGTATATACAGGCCTGAACTCAGGGTTCCAGTGTAGAGGTAAACGTCACTGAACCAACCGCCCGGTCAAAGCGGCTGCCAAAGGGCCGGTAGTAGATGATAATGGTGTATTCATTGATCGTTTCGTGAGAATCTCCTTCCAGCAAAGAGATATTTAGGTTGCGGTCCTGTTTCTTGCGGTTGTTGTTGGGCTTGGGAACGGCGGCGTACATATAATCGTAATAGCCTTGCTTGAGGATCACCCAGGTAGAGTAAGCCTGTAAATTAGAGTCGTATTCCAGCTTGTAACGGTCTTTCAGGGACCAGTCTGTAAACCCACCGACAAGATAAATATCGTACCCGGGGAGTTTCTCTGTGTTTAGTGCAAAGGAGACATCCGCATATTCGGCGTAAAGCTGATCAAGTGCCAGGTCCTCCTGCCGGTTGGAGCCCCGGTTCTGGTCAGTGGTTTCTATGATGAATTTGCCATTCAAGTCTTCAAAAGTAGTGTAGGCGAGCTTGTCCCGTGGATTATCCGCCTTCATCTCCACCAGGTAAGAATCCTGCTCCTGCCGCACGGAGGCGACATTGAAGCTAACCCGCCTGAAGCTGCGCAGGTCTGCAAACCGGAACTCCTTACCGCCCGGAAAGACAATCTCATCCTGATAGTCAAATATCATAAGTTCAGGACGGATGAACTTAGGCTCGATACCGGTAATGGCACTGCGCCACCGCCCGTTTTGCATCACAGTAGCCGTGATTTCCTGCTGCGGGTTCTGAATATTCAACTGCTTATGGGCAACATTAAAGTCTATTTCCTGGTGGGTGCGAAGCTTGCTGACGTTATTGGCCCGCAAAAAACGGGGGCTAATCCCCACTAACTGTTCCACTACCACGAACCGCCGCGTAATGACCAGTTGCCGGTCGTTGGACTCATCGTAAACGAGCAGGAGATAATTACCGGACAAGCGCCACCGCATATCCCGATTAGGGAGCGTAAGCGTGTAATGGGTGTAGGGCCAGAGCGTTTTAAAGGAGAAATCGTACTTTTGAATACGCTCCTCGTTGAAACCATCGAGGTATTCCATCTCCTGCAGATTGGAGGGGTTCCAGTTGCGGTCACAGTGCACGATGCTGTAGAAGTAGTCCTTGACATCTGCATCCAGGTCGTCAAAGGAAAGCTTGAGCTGAGCGCCGGCATCCAGGTTGACAACCGGGTTAGACAGAACCAGCCCATTCACATGAAAGCGAACCGACCGGATGTGATCCACATAAACGTAGTCGTAATTCTTGATTTCACTGTCCTGGGCAATCAGGGAGGAACTGATCAGCAGGGCAATAAAGAGTAAGCGTAGTGTTTTCATCCTCGTATTTTGGTATTTCTTTTAGTCAACGAATTTTCCTGCTTAGAATTGTCAGCGGCTGAGCCAGGGATTGCCGGCAATGGTAAAGCGCCAGGGCCATTGCGCGCATTCCTCTGAATAACCGATACCGATCCGTGCGCTTTCGGCTATGTTTTCGGCAGACGGTATTTGGTCGCCGTATTCCAGCCATACCGGGCTTGGTTGGGCGGTGAGATCTGTCCCTGTCCACGCCCTCGTAATGCCCATGGCCTGAGCAAGGGTGCCCGGCCCGGCAGTA
>CAZNHN010000086.1:0-2640 GCA_964572415.1 uncultured Phaeodactylibacter sp. | reverse complement strand
TTTCTAACTGCTCCATGCCTCTTCGCTCCAGCATGAGTGGCTGACCATGTACAGGCTCCAGCGCACGGACGAGGACAGCTGAACCTACATCCGCTTTGCCGGTAACGATATTGAAAAGGTGGTGTATGCCATAGCACAAATAAACGTAGGCGTGCCCACCTTCCATAAACATCACTTCTGTACGCTTGGTACGCCGCCCGCCGTAAGCATGGCAGGCTTTATCGCCGTCCTGATGGTAGGCTTCCGTTTCCACAATTCGCCCCACCGTGCGTTGGCCATCGATTTCCGTGACGAGATGCTGCCCCAGCAGTTCACGGCTCACCTGTAGCACATCGCTGCGGGTAAAAAAGGACTTTGGGAGGCGTTTCTGCGGTTGCGGCATAGTACAGGCACCATTTCAGTTTGGCACCGAAAATAGCACTATTGCCGCTTTTTGCAAAATGCTTTACCGACGGCTGTAGTTAGGCGACTCTTTCGTGATGGTGATGTTGTGCGGATGGCTCTCCAATATACCACTACTGGTAATCCGGACAAACTGTGCATGCTGCAAATCCTCAACGGTTGCCGCACCGCAGTAGCCCATGCCAGCCCGCAGGCCGCCCAGGTACTGCACCATCACTTCAGCGACGGTTCCTTTATAAGGCACCCGCCCTTCGATGCCTTCCGGTACCAGCTTCTTGATGTCATCCTCCACATCCTGGAAGTACCGGTCCTTGGAGCCTTTTTCCATGGCACTTATAGAGCCCATGCCACGGTAGACCTTGAATTTCCGTCCTTCGTAGATGATCGTCTCGCCCGGGGCTTCCTCCACACCAGCGAATAATCCACCAGCCATGATAGTATTCGCGCCCGCGACCAAAGCTTTAACGATATCACCGGTGTAGCGGATGCCGCCATCACCAACAATCGGTATGCCGAGGTGCTTAACAGCCTCATAAGCATCGTTGATAGCGGTGAGTTGCGGTACGCCCACACCCGCGACCACCCGTGTGGTGCAAATGGAGCCTGGCCCGACACCTACCTTGATGCCATCAACGCCAGCCTCCGCCAGCGCCAGGGCTCCAGGGCCTGTTGCCACGTTACCACCGATGACCTGAAGGTCAGGAAAGTGCCCCTTCACGTCTTTTACTGCGCTGAGTACACCAGCAGAGTGTCCGTGTGCAGTGTCAATGATAACTACATCGACCCCCACTTTCACCAACGCTTCCACACGGTCCATCATATCGGAAGTGACACCAACGGCAGCGCCCACCACGAGGCGGCCCAGGCTGTCTTTGCAGGAATTTGGAAAGTCCTGCACCTTCATGATATCCTTGTAAGTAATCAGCCCGGCCAGTTTCTGATGGTCATCCACAACCGGGAGCTTTTCGATCTTATGCCCCTGAAGGATGTCGCGGGCCTGCTCCAGATTGGTGCCTACCGGTGCGGTAATGAGGTTGTCTTTTGTCATCAGTTCCTGTACAGAAGCATCGAGGCGGGTCTCAAAGCGCAAGTCCCGGTTGGTCAGGATTCCTACCAGCTTATCGGCTTTATCTACAATAGGTATCCCACCAATTTTGAAGCGCCGCATCAGGCTTAGTGCATCACCGATGGTGGCATCTGCTTCCAGCGTGACCGGGTCGACGATCATGCCACTTTCTGAGCGCTTGACGCTGCGGACCTGATCAGCCTGCTGCTCAATCGTCATGTTTTTGTGGATAATCCCGATGCCACCCTGCCGGGCGATACTGATGGCCAGCTTGTTCTCTGTCACCGTGTCCATGGCGGCCGAAACTATGGGCGCATTCAGGCGAAGACCTTTAGTGAGTTGGGTGGATACATCGACTTCCCGTGGCAAAACCTGAGAGTAAGCGGGAACGAGAAGTACGTCATCGAAGGTGAGCCCCTCCTTGACGAATTTGTTGTTAGCTGTTTTCTGTATTTCCATGCGCAAAGGTATGGAATTTGCCTGCAAAAAATAAAAGCGAGACGCCATGGAATTCTAAAAATCCCTTTCGGGTTGGTGCAGGTCCGCCGTACACCTTCTATATTTGCAGCATGCTAAGCGTACTCAGTGACGAACACTTTATGAAAAAAGCCTTGCAAGAGGCTCAGATGGCCTACGAGACCGGTGAAATCCCGGTGGGAGCAGTAGTGGTCTGCCAAAATCAGATCATAGCCCGGGCTCATAATCAGACGGAGCTCCTCAATGATGTGACGGCCCATGCCGAAATGCTTGCCCTTACTGCCGCAGCCAACCATTTGGGCAGCAAATATTTGCGCGATTGTACCTTATATGTGACGCTGGAACCTTGTGTTATGTGCGCCGGTGCGCTGTACTGGGGGCAATTGGGGCGCCTGGTCTACGGAGCACCCGATGAGAAACGAGGCTATCTCAAGCAGGGCAATCAGCTCCTCCACCCCAAAACGAAGATTGAGTACGGCGTACTGCAAGAGGAAAGCCAACTGTTGCTAAAAGCTTTCTTCCGGCAGCGGCGTTAAACTGACGTTAAAGCAGGTTAAAGAGTTTTAACCCACTGGCAAATTTGGTGTCCTACCTTTACATTGGAGGCACTTCCTTTGTGATTTCACCAAATCTGTCTTGCTATGAAAACTTTATTCCCGTTAGCCATCCTGTCTGTTATCTTGCTCAGTTCCTGC
>CAZNHN010000085.1:1301-20795 GCA_964572415.1 uncultured Phaeodactylibacter sp. | reverse complement strand
ATGCCGTGGCGGCGCAGCAGCATAGCGGCTTCCTTGGTCTTCCGGCGGTTGCGCACGTACACGATACCTGAGCCCTTAACCCGCTTAAAGATATCCACCAGCTTTTGGTCTTTGCCTTCTTCGTAGAGGACGGAGTAGGACAAGTTGGAGCGGCTGAAGCTCTTTTGCAATACGTTGGACTCCGGGAATTCCAGCTTTTCCTGAATGTCGCGCACGACTTCCGGGGTAGCAGTGGCAGTGAGGGCCAGCACGGGCACTTGCTCTGGCAGCAACTCCCGGATACTGGCAATATCCAGATAGGGCGGCCGGAAATCGTACCCCCACTGCGAGATACAGTGTGCTTCATCCACCGCCAGCAAGTTGACCGGCATACGGCTGATGCGCACGCGGGCGAGCTCGGTGGTCAGGCGTTCCGGGGAGAGGTAGAGGAACTTGGTCTTGCCGTAGACACAGTTGTCCAGAATCCGGTCGATATCGCTTTTGCGCATGCCGGAGTAGATGGCTTCCGCCAAAATGCCCCGCTTGCGCAGGTTTTCCACCTGATCTTTCATTAGCGCGATGAGGGGAGAGACTACAATGCAGATGCCTTCCCTTGCCAGCGCGGGCACCTGAAAGCAGATGGACTTACCCCCACCGGTAGGCAGCAGGGCCAGCGTATCTTTCCCATCAAGGACCGACTGTATGATGTCTTCCTGCAAGGGGCGGAAGCGGTCGTACCCCCAGTATTGCTGCAATATCTCGATGGGTGCGGTACTCAAGCGTGCGCTGTTTTGGTGTGGCGGGAAATTACGAACTCGTGGTGGATATACAAAGGGAGATGGGAAGAGTGCACGCAAAGATCGCAAAGGTTTTGACGCAAAGGTCTTACCGGGTGCACTGAGCCTGGGCATTTCCGAATTCTTCACTTGGTGTGTTTTGGTTGTCTATGACTGTTATGCCTGGTGGAATGGGCAAAGGGGGATGGGAATAGTGCACGCAAAGATCGCAAAGGATTGGGCGCAGAGGTCGCGAAGGTCTTGCCGGATGCACTGAGCCTGGGCATTTCCGAGGTCGTCACCTGGTGTGCTTTTGGTTGTCTATGACTGTTATGCCTGGTGGAATGGACAAAGGGGGATGGAAAGAGAGCACGCAAAAGGATCACTGCTTCAGCACCTTCCGCACTAACGGGCTGCCCCCGCGTACAACAGCCTTCAATACATATAAGCCCGAAGGCAGCGCAGAGAGGTGAATGCGCGTAGCCTGTGTGCGGATGCAAGGCATGCCATCAGCAGCAAAAAGCACCATCCATTCCAATTCGGGTCGGGTAGTTGCTACCTGCAATCAGTTTTTGTTCTTTTTAAGTCCGGTGGCGGCTTTGGAGCCGCGACCGGACAGCTCGACTCAGGCCGCGACTCCAAAGTCGCCGCCTGAGTGTGTACCGCCGCCTGGCACTTTCCCCTTTCTGTACACTACTATACTGACGATTAAGTGGTCTGCCACAGCAAACCTACTCAATGTCAGCATTCACGCTGGGAAGTGGCTTGCTCCGATGTCGCAAACCACTTTGTATCGCGTATATTTCACGAACCTTGCCCTCCCAATAGTCCCGTCTTTAAAAATAATGGCGGCGACATATATCTCCAAAGGGGATGTTCTCACCGGGTGCACTAATCCTTGGCCTTGCCCAGACTTTCACCCGGTGCGCTTTTGATTGCTTATGACTGGCCTGCAGCTTGGAGGAGTACCCCCGGCGAAAGTAGTGCGCCGGGGGATACCCTAACTGCAAAATTTAAAGAATCACAGTTTCAGCACCTTCTGCACTAACGGGCTGCCCCCGGGTACACCAGCCTTCAACACATATAAGCCCGAAGGCAGCGCAGAGAGGTTGATGCGCGTAGCCTGCGTGCGGATATAAGGCGTGCCATCAGCAGCAAAAAGTACCATCCATTCCACTTCGGGCCCGGTAGTTGCTACCTGCAACCAGTCTTTAACCGGGTTGGGGAAGACGGTAAGAGTGGCTTCCGTGTCCAATTGAGAGGTGGGGACAAGCTGTTCGCAGTCGTCAAGCAATGGGGTGGGGGCGCTGTAAGACAGGCCCTCTCCCTGATAGCATTGCAACTGTAGGCCCAGGTACACAGTTTGGGGGGTGCAGTATAGGGTTTCAGGGTAGAAAAAGGAACCGCTCAGGTTGCCGATCCGTTCTGTCAGCACAAAGCTACCCTCAACGAGGGTGGGGCCGCCCTCACTGCTTACGTGTTGGAAGCGAAGTATCTGCCCATCAATCTCCAGAGTTCCGGTACTGTCAATGACAAAGCGCTGCAGGCTGCCGCATGCATCATCATCCAGCAGCGGAAGGTAATAGGCATCGCCTACCTGTAGGTCAAAGTCGTAGAGGGTCAGCATCGTATCCTGATACGGCCAGTATACAGCCCCTTCTTTTTCGAAAACGGTTTGGGTGTAAGTATCCGTTGGGAATGCCCCGCCCAGGGCGTAGTCTATCCTTAAAGTGACTTCGAGAAGGCCTTCTTCGGCTTCTGTTACCGACTCCACGGATTGCCGGGCAGCCCCCTCCCAGGTCCCGTCGGTAAGGTAGTATCCCCATTTGCTGGAAGGGGCGAACCAGGTGGTCTCCTGAGCTGATGCCAGAAAGGGAGCCGCCATTATTATAAGGACCAGTGAGAACCGTTTCGTTTTTTGGATTTGCATGTGTTTCTTTTTTTGTACGTGTCGTGAATCTTTGACCTGGGGTCGACTCTATCCAGAGCTATAATGGCTGACAAATTCGTTGTGAAACTATGTCAGATAGTGCGTGCGCCGGGGGATACTTCACCGCACCACCACCCGCTCCGCCGCCAAAACCTGACCGTCCGCTATATAGCGCAGCACGTAGGCACCGGCAGGCAGGCCCTGCACCGGCAGTATGCTGGTCACCTCATCAATGCGGCCGGCGGGGTGCGACTGCAAGATGCGCCCCTGCAGATCCAGTAATTGCAGAGCAGCGCCCCGGCGGTGGGCAATGCCTGCATCCCGGAGCAGCACATAGAGGTATTCCTGTGCCGGGTTGGGATAGAGGTGGAGCGACAGGGCCGGGGCAGCAGCCTCCTCCGTACTGACCAAGTGGCAGCCGGGTACAAGGCAGCCTTCTTCATCCACCCGCAGCAGCCAGCCGCGCTGTATGGGCCCGGAAGGCTCATTGCCGTATATGGTCTGCCCGCCCATGAGGTAGCCGCCGCCGGGCATTTCTTTCAATTCAAATATTTCGTGTGTTTCTCCATCTACTCCTTCCTCAAAGAACCGGTAGTGGCGACTCCAAAGGCTATCGCCCTCTGGAGATACCTTAACCAACCATCCGTCTGAATCGGCATCAGGGGGCTGAAATGAAATTACACGGTGGATATTCCCTGCAGCCAGGTACCCAGTCCCATCTGAAGCTTTAATGATTTTCGTGAGGCTGCTACCGAACATAGTTGGAAAAGGCTCATGAAACTCCACTTCCCACTCCAACTGATGCTGCGGGTTGAGCTTGTAAATATAGGCAGGGCTCCAGTCAATCGCCCCCGAAACCGCATTCACGGAAAACTCTTCGCCTTTAAAACAGGCGGCAATAACGCTGCCGTCCGGCTCCGCGTGGATCGCCATTTGTTCGCTCAGCAGCTCATCAACCGGGCTGAGGTAGTTCCATTGGACGTTGCCGAGGGTGTCGATGGCGTAGATGTGGTGTTGAAAGGTATAATTCTTCCTGACCTTATTTAAATTAGACTTAGTGCTTCCAATAACAAATTCACAATTTGACTTTGATACGCTATTAGGGCTTTCCCAAAAAAATGTGGTCCCGTAGTAATCCATCCACTCAAAATCAGAATCGAGGTTTAAAAACCAAAGAACTGTTTCCGAGTTATTTGTGCCAACAGGATTAATTGCGTAGCTCGACAACAATATTTGACTTTTTGAATTTACACAAAGCGCAGCCGGTCGCATGAAGGTCTCTTCAGGCGCAAACAGGCTTTCTTTCAGTATAGTATCCACAAGGTTCAATTGGGCATCAAATAATGCCAATCCAGACTTCCGGGACGCCCCCTTCATAACGATACTCGTGCCCAACAGGCTATCAATGGGCTCCAGTCCCCCATTCCAGTTTTCCAAATCCACACCGTCTTCAAAATAGGTTCGGTATGAAGTGACTGAACCTTCTGTATCCAGCTTAGCAATAAAGAGCCCAGTATTGAAATATACAGTATCGACTAACAGACCGGTGATGTAAATGCAACTGTCCGTAGGATAGATACCATTAATCGTCGCCGCAGCATAACCAAAGTAATACCGCTTATTAAAAGCCTCCTCCTGTGCTGACAGCAAGGAAGCGCTGCTGAGCAGGAATAGAAATAGCAAAAATCTGAGGTGCATGAGAAGCCAGTTGTTATATTGAGAATAGCCCTGCCTGCCTGAGACAGGCAAGCAGGGCATTAATACTTTGGTTGCTCTAACCTACCGTAAGATAACCAATTTTTGGGTCGCTAAACGACGGTTGGGCAGATGAAGGGTATAAAAGTACAGCCCGGCGGGGTAAGGCCGGCTGTCCCAGGAGGCCGTAGCCTGTCCCTCCACGACGGGCAGCACGGCTATCGTTTGCCCGTTCACGTCTTGTATGCTAAGCTCCGCCTGTTCTGTGCCCTCCGGCAAAGTATACCGGAAAGTGACCGACTGCCGGGCTGGGTTAGGGAATGCCTGTACCTGAGCCGTCACTTTAGGCGCTTTTCTGGTTTCGGGACGGTTGCTGCCCGGTTTGGATAGGGCTTGTAGGCCAGTAGGGAGAATGGGCTCGTGGTAATACCCCGCCCCATAAAAGGCATTCAGGATGTTCTGGGCGCGGACTCCTGCCCCGGTGCTCCCGTAGTAAGCGATGTCCTCCAGGGCTTTCAGCTCTGCTTCGCCCAGTTCATGCCACCCTTTGCCCTGACTGATCCGGGCGATATCCACCTCCTTGAGGGTTTTCATCAGCTCATGTTCCTGTTCTTGTGCCGGGTCCAGCCCAAAATAAGTTTCCATGCTTTGCAGGGCAGCCCTTGCAGCGGTGGTATCTCCGTCTGCCAGGTACGTATCTACGGCCCGGTAGGCAGCAGGCGCGCTCCATTTGGCAGTGGTCCAAAACCGGATACTGTCGAGCTGCCAGGCGGAAGTGTCCGCCAGGTAATGCCGGATCAATTGATTAGCACCAAGGTGCAAAACCGCCTGCTTACTACCTAAAGCTTGCTCCAGAGAATCACGGGGTGTAGTGCGGGCACGGGCAGCCAGCAGGGTATCCATTTCCACACCAGAAAAACCACCGTAGTCCAGTACTTGCTGCCAGGTTTCTGCTTTGCGCAGGCTTTCTGGGTTGCGCTTGAGCACTTCGACCTTTTGGGCGCTGCTGAGCGATGGCTGACCTAGGACTTCCTCCAGTACTTGGGCTGAAAGATATGGAGAGGCACTGTAGAGCTCGCTCAAGCGGCCAGTCCGGTTGAAAGGCGTAATGCCCGTAACTTTAGTCTGCATCGCATCGCTATCACCATCATCGAACTTTTCACGGTAACCCTTATAAGCTTTGGCAAAATCCTCCTTTGACCCCAAGACTTTTTTCATCAATTTGCCAAGGTCTTTGTCAGGGATTTCTTCGGATGGGGCATCTAAAATGCACGTATTCGCCTGATCAGGAATTGTTTGAACAGTTGCTGCCGGAAAGCAAATGGGTTTATCAGAGGCAGGTGCAGTTTGATTATAAAAGTACCTGATTAACTCACCTCCATTACTAATATGCTCATAGGGAAAATCCGTCGCACAGTCTGGCAAAGTCAGACCGGGCGTGAAAGTGTTGCCCGCTGCTCGATTATCCTGCGAGCGCTGCAATTCAGCAATACTGCCTTCCACCACTGCAAAGTCCGTAGCATTTCCGGCGGTCTCGGCATTGCGGTTGCAGAGGTAGGTTAGGCCCTTGCCTGTAATTATTTCTCTATTTTGCCCGTTCGCCAAATTCGCAAACTGTAGCCCATCGAAGGCATTGCCAATAATCTCATTGTAGTCACCCAGAGCTTGATTGCCAATAAGAGTGAGGTTCGTGTTCTGAGCACAAATGCCAATTTTTTCAGCAGCGCTCCCTTGCCCGGAAAAGTTATTTTCCTGCACCTGGAACTCGGAGGAATAGTCGATAAACAAGCCCGAATGTGCCTGAATGTTATTGACTCCGCTTACTGCCCGGCTGAAGCCGCCCACAAAGAAGTCATTCTCCGCTACCGTGAAGGCGTCAACGCCACGGGCACTTGCCCCCACGTAATTATCCCGGAAAGTAGACTCCCGGACAGAGAAGGTGTGCAGGCTGCTGATATTGTTAGCATTGACCCCAAATAGCATGCCCTCGAAGGTAGAACCGCGCACACTGTACTGTGCATTGACAGAATAAATACCCGACCCTGCCAGCACATTCCCCGGCAAATTTATGGGTGTCGTCCGCGTATCGGTGAAGGTACACCCTGAGATGGAAATGCCCCGCACTTCGAATAGCCCGATGTGCGCAAGAAAATAAGGGGCGTTAAATTCTGCCTCCGGGAAGTCATCATTTACCGTAAAAGAACAATCCTTCACCCTACTGAGGTTACGGAAGTCCGGCTGGGGGCCAATGGGCAGGAAATTGTTGTAATCCCAGAAGCTAATGGCCGTTTGGTTGTTAATGAAGGCCGCGCCATCCGCCCGAAGGATGCCTCCGCCAAGATCAACCGGGTGGCGGCGGTGCAGAGATACGCCAATTTCCGCAAGCTCGATGACTGCGCCGTTCTTCAGTTCGACCACGCCCTGCTGGGTTTCATCGAATTGGGAAGCCAGGGGGGTGCCGAGGACTTCTATGCCTGTCCAGGGCTTGCCGCAATTGCTGGTAATTGTTCCTCCGTCAACAATAAGCTTGCCTCCTTGCATCACTTCGATCTTTGCCAGTTCAGGAAGCCCTACCCGGCACTTGATGGTTAGGGTAGCATCGGGTTGGACCGTGATGGAGCCACTTAAATTTCTAGCACTCTTCCATACGACTGAGGAACCGCTTTGAATAGTATAAGAAGTGGATACATCACAATAATCCTTCAATAGGATTGAGTTAAGGTTTGAGCATATGCTCCCGTTAGGGTAACATTCCTCCTCCAATAAATAATGGATACGAGAGAGCTGACATTCTGTAAAGGAACATCTAGAGTCTCCAGGGGCATAACTCATAATATTATTGCCAAGGTATGCAAAGTTTGAACCATTAGGAGTGTCATCACAGTAATCACCAGACCATGAATGAAATAAACCAAGAGAATGTCCAATTTCGTGAGCAAAACCATCTATTCCTCTTGGATTATATGATCCATTGTTTGCTATATATTCACCTTGGTATCGACCAACAAACATGACAAAGTTTCTTCCATTCGTATTTGGTATTCCTGATGCATAACCACCTGCGGTGTTATCGATAGACCCATCAGATTTAATGCTCCTTTCAACAAAAAAAACATGAAGGGCCTCCTTGTCATCCTGGGGTAAAGCAGCGTTACCTGTAACATAATCATCGTAAAGGTTGCATCCTTTTTGAAAGTTGTAATTGTTACCCTGCCAATAGTGACCTGCCGCCCAGCCGGTGTAATCTTGCCAAAAGTATAAATCATCATTTGGCGAAAATTTGAATCTGATCCTTGTGTCTTGAGCGTACATTCCGAGATAGCTACCATCTCCATTTTCCGGTAAACAAATTCCCGAATAAAGATTGTTAAGTTCATCAACAAAGCCAGATAAAAAAGTTACATGGCTTGGGGTGTTTACGAAATTTTTGGGGTCACTAGAAGTTTCATCTTGAAATACATGAAAAACTAAATGTATTGTTTTTATTGGAAAGAAACTAGGGTCGTCAGGAAAATGATTTTTGTAATCGTCGCAGTCAGTTTGAACACCATTATTCAATGAAAATAGATATGATATACACCCCCCCCCAAGTTTGCAGTTCCACTAGACTGGGAAGAAGTTGGTGTCTGACAGCTTCCGATTTGAGCATTTATTTGTGAATAAAGAAATAATTGAAGAATTGTAAGTAATAAGATCGCAGCATTTCTTACTGTAAAAAATAGCTTGAGTTCGCAGTGGGAAATACTTTTCGGTAATAAGCCTAACTTTAGCATGGTATAACCTAGAGATTTAAGTATGTATTTGGTGCGTTAAGAATATAGCGAATTATTAATGCTCTTTCTTTGAAGGCAAAAATGCAGAGTTTAATTGAATCCAAGCATTCTAAAAGATGTTTCGCTTTATTTTCAACATCATTGATACATCAAATGAAAAAATGGATAAATGAATAGGATCAAGCGCTTGAATCCGTTACTGATTACAATGTATAATCGTTTTGTCTGATTTTTTGTGACAATTTTGCAAAAAAAAAGACAGGGCAGAATTTTGTTAAGTGCAGGAAATTAGTTCTTTATAAATATGATAATCAAGGCTTTTAGGATGTAATTTTAAAAGGCTTTAAGCTCTTCGATGAAGAAAGTTCAGAAAAAGGGTATGAAAAAAGATCGTAATTTGGGGTAAGGCTAACCGGAGGCTTCACGTTTGTAATACCAGGCAATTTTACTTGGGCTAAGCTAGTGTTTCATAACTCTTCGTAAGCCTCACCGATAAATCAACGGATTCCCCGCCACATTCTCCCCCCGGGCGTGGTAAATGTTAAATCCCCGGTTCTCCTCTAAATGATCATTGAACTTCCTGTCGAGGGCGAAGTAGCGCATGGTGTAGCCGGTGCAGCGCATAGCGCTGTTATTGGCTCTGCGCCGTGGATGATCCGGGCACCGTGAAGGGAACAGGTGCCATGCTCAAGCTCGAACCAAACAGCGTCCTGTTCGTTAAAGCTGCCTTGCCGGATTTCCGTGCCAAAGGTGTTGGCAGTAGAGTCGACCGTTTCGTAGTCCGAAAAGCCATGGGCGTGCGTGCCGGGGATTACGCCCATGCAGCCATTCTCCCAGGGTGGAATCATCAATCGTGAGCCAAACGGTCACAATCTTATCGAGGCGGTCAAACTTGCCATTCCAGTAGGCACTGTCTTCGTGCCAGGGGGTGCGGCGGCCCTTAAACGGCATTTTACATATAAAATGACTGGTGAACAGCCCAATATTGGGGCCAATAAGGTCCTCTACAATATCCAATACCTCTGGAGCAAGCAGGAAATCAAAGAGCCGATCGTCCCGGAAATGGGGGGTGTCCAGCTCGTCGGATAGTTTATCGCCTTTTTGGGCCAGGTGTTCATCAAAAATGCCAGTGAGAGCATTCATTTTATCGGGGCTGAAGAGCTGCCGGTGGTGGAGGTGGTAGCCTTTGTTTTGATAATCGGTCCGTTCCTGTTCGGTGAGTACGTTGAGCATGGTGGGTGTTTTTTGGGTGCAAAGATGGGCTTTCGCCTTCTGCTTTCCGGACGAAATACCGCAAGGCGATGCGTTGACGGAGTCCCCAAAAAAGACGAGCCCACCCAATGGGCAGGCTCCTCCGGGAAATCTCAAATCGTTAAGTCTTAAATAATGGTTGACATCTGCTGATTGGCCTTGTCCTCCCGCACCAGGATTTCCTCCTCCGGATCGGCGACGAGGTGGGCGATGAGGTCACCAATCTTACTGCAACCATAAACAATATTCGGTTTAAGCTCGGGCGTGCCGATGCCTTTTTCCAATACGTACTGTACGGTGGTGCGGATGCTCTTTGCCGCTTCGGTCATGCCGAGGGACTCCACCAGCATTGCGGCAGAAAGAATGGCTGCCATGGGGTTGGCAATATCCTGTCCAGCAGCCTGTGGGAAGGAACCGTGGATGGGCTCAAACATGGAGGTGTGCACGCCTACCGAAGCCGACGGCAACAGGCCCATAGAACCTGCCAAAACGCTCGCCTCATCACTGAGGATGTCACCAAACATATTGTTGGTCAAGATGACATCAAACTGACTGGGGTACTGAATCAGCTGCATGGCGGCATTGTCTACAAACATGAAGTCCAGTTCCACCTCCGGGTATTCAGGGGCAATCGCCTGAACGGCGCGCCTCCATAGGCGGGAAGTCTCGAGCACATTGGCCTTGTCTACCAGCGTAACTTTCCGGCGGCGCAGCATCGCCTGCTCAAACGCCAGGCGGGTGATGCGGTCAATCTCGTCTACCTGATAGGAACAGGTGTCGTAAGCTGACTGCCCGTCCTCGGCCGTGTTTTTTTCTCCGAAGTAAATGCCGCCGGTGAGCTCCCGGAAGATGACCATATCGGTGCCCTTGATGCGGTCTTCCCGCAGCGGGGAGAGGTGGAGGAGTTTCTCATAGGTCGTTACCGGACGGATATTGGCGTACAGCCCCAGCGATTTCCGCAGTTGTAGTAGCCCCTGTTCCGGGCGTACTTTTGCGGAAGGGTCGTTGTCGTATTTAGGATGGCCGATGGCGCCGAAGAAAATAGCATCCGCGTTAAGGCAGGCTTCCAGCGTTTCTTCAGGCAGGGGGCTGCCGTGGCGGTCGATGGCAATGGCCCCGACATCGGCATGGCAGTATTCAAAATGCTGATCGAAACGCTCGGCTACCGCATCCATCACTTTGATGGCTTGTTCGGTGACCTCCGGGCCGATGCCGTCACCGGGCAGGAGGGCAATTTTTGTCTTGGGTGTGTTAGATAAGTTCATGGTCTTTAACGATTTGAGTTATACGCAATACGAAGTGGTTTGCAACACCGGTGCAAGCTACTTCTTAGCGTGAATGCTGACATTGAGTAGGTTTGCTGTGGCAAACCACTTAATCGTCAGTATAGTAGCTTATACGGCAGCAGCCTGTCGCTGTTGCTCGTAGGTTTCAATTTTGTCTTTAATGCTGAGCAGGAAGTCGATATCGTCCTGCCCGTTCAGCAGGCAGTGCTTTTTGTAGGCATCGATTTCGAAATCGGTGGATTGCCCTGTGACATCGATGGTAAACTGCTGCTGCTCCAGATTAATGGTAAAGGTCGCCTGTGGGTCTTGTTCAATGGCTGAGAAGATCTTGTGCAGGAAGTCTTCGCTCACCTGTACTGGCAGCAGCCCATTATTCAGTGCATTGCCTCGAAAGATGTCTGCAAAGAAGCTTGAAACCACCGCCCGGAAGCCGTAGTCGTACAATGCCCAGGCTGCATGCTCCCGGCTTGAGCCACAACCGAAGTTGCGCCCGGCCACCAGAATTGTACCATCGTAGGCGGGATTATTGAGCACAAAATCAGGCTTGGGCGTGTCGTCGTTTTGGTAGCGCCAGTCGCGGAAGAGGTTATCGCCGAAACCTTCCCGGGTCGTCGCCTTCAGAAAGCGGGCGGGAATGATCTGATCGGTGTCTACTTCCTCGATTGGTAAGGGGACAGCGCTGCTATGTAAAGTTTGGAATTTTTCCATGTCTGTTTTGGTCTAATTCTGATTGAGCAATTCGCGGACATCCACCAGTTCGCCATAAATGGCCGTAGCTGCCGCCATGAGCGGGCTGGCCAAAATGGTGCGGGCGCCGGGCCCCTGCCGCCCTTCGAAATTGCGGTTGGAGGTGGACACACAGTATTCGCCGGCGGGCACTTTGTCCTCGTTCATGCCCAGGCAGGCCGAACAGCCGGGCTCCCGGAAATCAAAACCGGCAGCGGTGAGGATGTCGTGCAGGCCTTCGGCTTTCGCCTGCGCTTCCACCTGCTTGGAACCGGGCACTACCATCACATTTACATGGTCGGCTTTCTTTTTGCCTTTCACAAAAGCGGCCACTGCGCGCAGGTCCTCAATCCGGGAATTAGTACAGCTACCGATGAAGACGTGGTTGATTTTCTGCCCCTTCATCGCCTGCCCGCCTTGTAGCCCCATGTACTTCAGGGAGTTGGCAAAGGTGACGTTGCCAGCGGGCACTTCGGGTACCGCCTGACTGATGCCGATGCCCATGCCCGGGTTGGTGCCATAGGTGATCATGGGTTCGATATCTTCGGCCCGGAATTGGTATTCCTGATCAAAGGTCGCATCCTCGTCCGTGTACAGCTGAGACCAACGCTCCACTGCTGCATCGAAATCAGCTCCCTTAGGCGCAAACTCCCGCCCTTTGATGTATTCGAAAGTCGTTTCGTCCGGTGCAATCATGCCGCCCCGGGCGCCCATTTCGATACTCATATTGCAGATGGTCATTCGGCCTTCCATGCTCAGGGCGCGGATAGCCGAGCCTGCATACTCCACAAAGTGCCCGGTGCCGCCACTAGCGGTCAGCTGGGAGATGATGTAGAGGATAATATCCTTGGCCGTTACGCCGGGCTGCAATGCCCCGTCCACAGAGATGCGCATGCGTTTAGGTTTGCGCTGCAGGACGCATTGGGTCGCTAAAGTTTGCTCCACCTGACTCGTGCCGATCCCGAATGCGATGCAGCCAAAAGCCCCATGCGTGGAGGTATGGCTGTCGCCACAAACGATGGTCATGCCGGGTTGGGTGATGCCCAGTTCTGGCCCGATGACGTGCACAATGCCCTGATAGGGGTGCCCGAGGCCGTATAGTTCCACGCCAAACTTTTCGCAGTTCTCCGTCAGTTTATCCACCTGAAATCGGGACAGTTCCTCCCGTATAGGCAGGTGCTGATCCTTAGTGGGCACGTTGTGGTCGGCCGTAGCCACCGTTTGCTGCGGGCGGAAGACCGGAATGCCCCGCTTTTCCAAACCCGCAAACGCCTGCGGGCTCGTCACCTCGTGTATAAAGTGGCGGTCGATGTAGAGGACTTGGGTGTCCTCGCCGACCTGAGAGACGAGGTGGTTGTCCCAGATTTTATCGAATAAGGTTTTAGCCATTGTCTAAGCAGTTTGAGCTACGTGTTCTGTTTTTCTGACGATAATTTGCTCCAGTGCAGTATCGTCTACTTCCTTCATGGAATCTGCCACGATAAGAAACTCAGCGTAAACGATGTCTAATTCATCTTTGGTCAGGTTATGCCCAATGTTCTTTGCCCGGTAGGCAATCGCTGCCCGGCCGGAGCGTGCCGTGAGCACAATCTTGGAATGGTCAACGCCCACTTCAAGGGGGTCGATAATTTCGTAGGTATCCCGTCGCTTGATGACCCCATCCTGATGGATGCCGGATGAGTGGGCAAAGGCATTCGCACCGACAATGGCCTTATTGGGCTGTACCGGCATGCCCATACGCTCGCTCACGAGGCGGCTCGTGGAGTAAATCAACTTGGAATTGATATTGGTAAATTGAGGAAGGTCCGGGCGCTGCTTTAAAATCATCACCGTTTCTTCCAGTGAGGTATTACCTGCCCGTTCGCCTATACCGTTGATGGTACATTCGATTTGGCGGGCCCCGTTCTGCACGCCGGCGATGGAATTGGCGGTGGCCAGCCCCAGGTCATTGTGGCAGTGAGTGGAAAGGATGGCTTTTTCGATGCCCTTTACGTTTTCGCGCAGGTAGCGGATTTTAGCGCCATACTCCTCCGGCAGACAGTAGCCGGTGGTATCCGGGATGTTGAGGGTGGTGGCCCCTGCTTTGATAACAGCTTCCAGCACACGGGCGAGGTATTCGTTATCCGTACGGCCGGCATCTTCGGCGTAGAATTCCACGTCCTCCACAAAAGACTTCGCGTATTTCACTGCGGCTACCGCCCGCTCCAAAATCTCCTCCTGCGTGCTGCGCAGCTTGTATTTAATGTGCGAATCAGAAGTGCCAATACCGGTGTGTATCCTTGCCCGCTTAGCGTATTTCAAGGCCTCAGCAGCTGTTTTGATATCATTTTCAACTGCTCGTGATAAGCCACAGACCGTAGGCTCCGTGACTGCCCGGCACACTTCCTGCACCGCCTGGAAATCACCAGGTGAGGAAACGGGGAAGCCTGCCTCTATAATGTCAACGCCCAGCTTTTCGAGCTGCCGGGCGATTTCCACTTTCTGGTCCATGTTGAGCTTACAGCCCGGTACCTGTTCTCCATCGCGGAGGGTGGTGTCAAATATGAATACCTGGTTGTCAGTCATAATCCATTTTTTTGGGTGCAAAAGTGTATTTTTGCTTACTTCGGTTTAATTTGGCGAATAGCGTAAGCATTTGTTCCATACTTATGCCGAACGTCAAATATGGGCCCTTCCATACGGCTCCTAAAACCAGAATCGCTTGCTAATACTATGCGGGAATGGATGGTTTTAACTTGTAAGTGTTTGATATATAGTGAATTAGACAAGAAAGAATTACAATGCCCAAGCAGAAGACTGACGACCTGCTCGCCCTTATCAAATCCCTGACCCGTGCTGAAAAACGGCACTTCCGGCTGTTTGTCCGCCGCAATCAAGCTTCGGATGATATACTCTTCCTGAAGCTGTTTGACTTTATGGACAAGCACCAGGCCTATGATGAGGCTCAAATCCTGAAAAAGATACCGGCCATTAAAAAGCGGCAGCTGTCTAACCTGAAGGCGCATTTGTACAAGCAGTTGCTGGTCAGCTTGCGCCTGCTCAATGCGAACCACAACGAGGATATCCAACTTCGGGAAATGGTGGACTACGCGCGGGTGCTGTACGACAAAGGCCTGTACCGGCAGGCGCTCGACATGCTGTCCAAAGCCAAGGAACGAGCATACGAGGCCCGCCTGATGACCCTGGCCATGGAAATTGTCGATTTTGAAAAGCTGATCGAGGGGCAGTACATCACCCGGAGTATCGAGGGCCGGGCAGATGACCTTACCGCCGAGGCCCTGCAACTCTCCGAGCGGCTGAACCATACCAATCAGTTTTCCAATCTCTCCCTGCAGCTGTACGGCCTGTACCTCAAAGTGGGCTATGTGCGCAATGAAAAAGACTATTTCTACGTGCGGGAGTTTTTCCAGTCCAACCTGCCTAAAGCAGATTATCAGGAGCTGGATTTTTTTGGGAAGCTTTACTTCTGCCAGTCACACGTCTGGTATTATCACATGACGCAGGAGTTTGCGCTTTGCTACCGCTATGCGCAAAAGTGGGTGGATTTATTTACTGAGCACCCGGATTATCGCTCTATATATGCGCCGCTTTACCTCAAGGGGCTGCACAACCTGCTCAATTCCCTGTTTAACACCCTTCAGTACAACCGCTTTGGAGGGGCACTGAAGGAACTTCGGGCCTTCAAGGATGAATACGGGCTCAGTCAGAGCAAGAATATCGAAGGGCTCTATTACCTCTACCATTACATCCATTCCATTAAGCAGCACTTTCTGACTGGTACCTTCAGCAAGGGGCTGGAGTTGGTGCCCGACCTGATGAAAGCCATCGAAGAGGGGCGCTATAACTGGGATGAACGCCGGGAGATGGTCTTTTTCTATCGCATTGCCTGTCTGTACTTTGGTAGTGGCGACAATGATAAAGCTATTGATTACCTCAACCTGATTATCAATCAGAAAAACCCGGACTACCGGGCCGACATACAGTGCTTTGCACGCATTCTCAACCTCATCGCCCACTACGAACTGGGCAATGCGCAGCTGGTGGAGTACCAGGTAAAGTCGGTGTATCGTTTTCTATCAAAAATGGAGGAGCTGCACGCCGTTCAAAAGGAGATTTTCCGCTTCATCCGCCGGGTGCCCCGGATTATGGAGGAAGACCTGAAGGAGGAATTCAGCAATCTGCGTGACCGCCTGCTGAAGCACGAGTCAGACCCCTACGAGCGCCGCCCATTCCTGTACCTGGATATCATTTCCTGGCTGGAGGCCAAAGTGTCGGACCGTACGGTAGAGGCTGTGGCGCAGGAAAAGGCACAGTCACGTTACGCTATTGAGCCGGAAGGGTAGCGGGGTTTTACACCGGTTCTTCTCCGCTAAAATCGGTACGGGCGAGGTAAATCATCACAATACCGGTGATGATCATCAGAAGCTTGATAACGAAGCCGGTCAGCGCGCCAAAATCATCAATCCAAACCAGAAAGGAGAGCTTGGCGCCCACAAGGCTGAGGATAATGGATGAAAAGCCAAGCCCGGCAATAATAAAGCCAACCAATGTGTAAATCGCCTTGTTCTTATTCATGTTTTTAGTGCTTATATTAGCGTTAACGTTTTTGGCTCAGAACAGTTTTAGCGCACACCCTAACCAAAACCCGTCCATGGTTAAAATTATAGAATGCCCCCGGGATGCTATGCAGGGCATCAAGCCTTTTATTCCTACTGAAACAAAAGCAGCGTACCTCAATCAACTGCTGCAAGTGGGGTTCGATACCCTGGACTTCGGTAGTTTCGTATCGCCCAAAGCCATTCCTCAAATGCGGGACACGGCGGAGGTGCTCAGCAAGCTCGACCTCTCAACAACCAAGACCAGGTTACTGGCTATCGTGGCCAACCGGCGGGGCGCGTATGATGCCGCCCAATTTGAGCAAATCGACTATCTGGGCTATCCATTCTCCATTTCAGAAACCTTTCAGCTTCGCAATACTAACGCAACCATAGAAGAGTCTATTGAGCGGGTGGCGCAAATCCAGGATATCTGCACCGCTAGCAATAAAGAACTTGTCGTTTACATTTCCATGGGCTTCGGCAACCCCTATGGCGACCCCTGGAATGTGGAGATTGTCGAGCAGTGGACCGACCGCCTTGTGGATATGGGCATCCGCATTTTGCAGCTTTCGGATACTATTGGCGTGGCCAGCCCGGAGAGCATCAGCTATCTGTTCAGCCATATTACGCCTCACTACCCGGATATTGAATTCGGGGCGCACTTCCACACCACCCCCACGGCCTGGAAAGAGAAAGTCGCCACCGCCTACGAGCACGGCTGCCGGCGTTTTGACGGTGCCATTCGCGGTTACGGCGGCTGCCCCATGGCCAAGGATGACCTGACGGGGAATATGCCTACCGAAAACATGGTGTACTACTTCCGCGATATTGGCGCGGATACGGGGGTGGATGTTGACCGTTTCGGGCAGTCGGTGGAAATGGCTGGGAAGGTTTTTCCAATTTAAAAGTTCAACAGGCGCAAGTCAAACTCAAAGTCCGGCAGAATAGGTGAGGCATCTATAGTTTGATCAAATCTATCAATAACAAGGGGCGTTCTTTCTGGGCGGTAAACGACCACCTGCTGTGCCTGAGGGTCGATTAGCCAGGCCAGTTGTACGCCGTTGGCGATCCAGGTTTCCTGCATTTTTTGTTCCAAAGCAGAACGCGCATCGGTTTTAGACCGGATTTCGATAACAAAATCGGGGACTATCGGCGGGAAAGTCTGCCGCTGCGCCTGTGTTAGTTGGCTGAGCTGTTCATTTGATACCCATGAGGCATCGGCTGCCCGGGTGGAGCCATCGGGCAACTGGAACCCAGTCGAGGGGCTGAACGCTTTCCCGTTGCGGGTGCGAAGGCAATAATTGCGCAGTTCTCCAAAGACTTCGCCTTCGTAATAGCCCGATTCTAAATTCACAGGAGCCATAATCCAGACTTTCCCATCCGCAGAGCGCTCCGCACGAATATCCGGATTCGCTGCACAAAACTGCTCGAAATCAGTAATGGACATAGGCTCTGTCAGACTGATTTGCAGCCCTTCCTGTTCAGGAAGTGATAGGGTGATATCCCTGGTGAGCGTCATGGATGAATGATTATTTGGTTTTGACTCTTAAGTTAGAAAATCTGTTTGGGATTTGCAACAAAGTATTGCCGGGTAAGCCCTCTAAGGTTACCCGGCAATCAAAAGCCTATTCTCCAATCAACTCATATAACGCCTCCAGCTTCGGCGTCAGAATAATTTCCGTGCGCCGGTTTTGGGCTTTGCCTTTGGCGGTGTCATTGGAGGCAACGGGGTAGAACTCCCCACGCCCGGCAGCCGTGATACGCTGTGGGTCCACCCCATTTGCGGTAAGCACCTTGACGACAGAGGTAGACCGGCCCACGCTCAGGTCCCAGTTGAAGGCGGCGTCTCCATCGGTATCGGTATGGCCTTCTACGGTGATGGCAATATCCGGGTTGTTTTTGAGCACTTCCGCTACTTTCTGAATAGCATCTTTGCCTGCGCTGTTGATGGTTTTGCTGCCGGACGGGAAGAGCAGGTTTTGGCTCAGGGAGACGTAGACTTTGCCGTTTTGCTCCCGCACGGTCAGGTCGGCATCTGAGAAGCCAAGGAGGGCCTGATTGATGCGCTCACGCAGGGCACTGAGTTTTTCTTCTTTTTCGGCAATGGCCGATTCGAGTTCATTCACCCGGGCTCCGCGTTCCACGAGGCTTTTGCGGAGGGCTTCGGTTTCAGTTTCGCGCTGTTCGATTTCAGATTCGAGCTGCTGCAATTGCCGCTCCCGGCGGTCGAGCTCCTGCTCTTTGAGGGTGAGCTGCGCCATGAGTTTTTGCCGTTCATCAGAAGAGGATTCCAGCATCTTTTCGTTTTGCTCCAACATGCGGTCGTAACGCTTGAGCAAATCCTGATTGGCCTTGTCGAGTTGTTCGTAACGGTTTTGGAGCGTGCGGAGGTCTTCCCGGGTGTTGGCCAGATCTTTTTCCAGGTCTTCTTTTTGTTCCCGGAGCATTTTGGTTTGTGCCTGAGCGGTTTCCAGCTGAGTTTCGAGGTCATTGTAATTGGCCTGCAGCTTATCGCGATCGGCAAGGGCATCCTCATACTTCTGGTAGCTTACACAGCTGCTTAGCGATAATACGAGTGCTAAAATAGGTAACAGGTAGCGTTGCATAGTCGTTATTTTTAAGGGATGAATAAAAAAGCCTCCTTACCTATAAAGGAGGCAAGAAGGCTTATGTTGTATCCGCTAAGGCAATAATGCAGGTGCCGCAGGGATTTACGATAACGGATTCATGATTACATCATGCCCGGCATACCACCTGGCATTCCGCCTGGCATACCTGCACCAGCTCCTTCCGGCTCTGGCTTGTCGCTGATCACACACTCGGTAGTCAACAGCATGCCTGAAATAGAAGCGGCGTTCTCCAGCGCGATGCGTGTCACCTTAGTCGGGTCGATCACACCGGCCTGCTTCAGATCCTCGAAGACATCAGTGCGGGCATTGTAGCCGAAGCTGCCTTCGCCTTCCTTCACCCGCTGGAAGATCACAGAGCCTTCCATACCTGCGTTGTCCGCGATAGTGCGCAGTGGTGCTTCCAGAGCCTTACGAACGATTTGGATACCAATGGTTTCGTCCTCGTTGGTGCCTTTCATATTTTCAAGGGCAGCGATAGCACGAACCAGCGCTACACCACCACCGGCAACGATACCCTCCTCAACAGCCGCACGGGTCGCATGCAGGGCATCATCCACACGGTCCTTCTTCTCTTTCATTTCCACCTCAGTGGCAGCACCTACGTACAGTACAGCTACACCGCCTGACAGTTTGGCAAGGCGCTCCTGCAGCTTCTCCCGGTCGTAGTCGGAAGTGGTGGCTTCGATTTGCTGCTTGATCTGATTGATACGTGCCTGAATCTGGCTCTCGTCACCGCTACCGTTTACGATAGTGGTGTTGTCTTTGTCAACGGTGATCTTCTCAGCAGAGCCCAAGTGTTCCATGCTTACGTTTTCGAGCTTGTAGCCTTTCTCTTCGCTGATTACGGTAC
>CAZNHN010000085.1:0-1291 GCA_964572415.1 uncultured Phaeodactylibacter sp. | reverse complement strand
CTTTGATGCTGTCTTTATCACCGGCTCCGTTTACAACGGTGGTGTTTTCCTTGTCGATGGTGATTTTCTCACACTGACCGAGCATATCGATGGTAGCGCTTTCGAGCTTCAGTCCTTTTTCTTCGGAGATCACGGTACCACCGGTCAGGATGGCAATGTCTTCCAGCATGGCTTTGCGGCGGTCGCCAAAACCTGGCGCTTTCACGGCAACAACCTTCAGCTGTGCACGCAGGCGGTTCACAACGAGTACGCCCAGTGCCTGGCTCTCAATGTCCTCTGCAATGATCAGCAGCGGGCGGCCAGCTTGCACAACCTGCTCCAAAATAGGCACGATGTCCTGCATATTGGAGATTTTCTTGTCGTGGATCAGGATGTATGGGTTTTCGTACTCTGTCACCATATTCTCGGTGTCGGTTACAAAGTAAGGAGACAGGTAACCGCGGTCGAACTGCATACCCAGTACTTCGTCTACATACGTATCCGTACCTTTAGCTTCTTCCACAGTGATCACACCATCTTTAGATACACGCTTCATCGCATCGGCAATCAGCGTACCGATTTCTTCGTCGTTATTGGCAGAGATGGAACCGACCTGCTTTACTTTTTCGAAGTCATCACCAACCACCTCAGACTGCTCCTTCAGGTTAGCGATTACCGCTTTGGTTGCGGCTTCAATACCACGCTTCAGGTCCATTGGATTGGCACCGGCGGTTACGTTCTTCAGACCGGCAGCGACCATAGCCTGGGCCAGAATGGTGGCGGTAGTTGTACCATCACCAGCGATATCCGCAGTTTTGGATGCTACTTCCTTCACCATTTGGGCGCCCATGTTTTCCACGGCGTCTTCCAGTTCGATTTCTTTTGCAACGGTCACACCATCCTTAGTGATCTGCGGTGCGCCGAAGCTCTTTTGAATAACCACATTGCGGCCTTTAGGGCCGAGGGTTACCTTTACTGCATTGGCCAGGGCATCTACGCCTTTGCGCAGGCCTTCCCGGGCATTTCTATCAAAGCTAATTTCTTTAGCCATTGTAAGCTTGATTTTTTTGTTTTGTTAAAAAGGTTAGGATTGGAATGTACGAGCGGAAAGGCTTATTCGTTGCCTTCCAGGATGACAAGGATGTCGTCTTCGCGCATGATCAGGTAATCCTGTCCCTGATATTGCAGCTCCTGGCCGGCATATTTGCCGTAAAGGACGATATCCCCTGCCTTAACCGTCATTGCGTTGCCGTCCTTACCGGGGCCTACCGCAACGACTTCGCCACGCTGTGGCTTTTCCTTAGCTGTATCA
>CAZNHN010000084.1:4784-20839 GCA_964572415.1 uncultured Phaeodactylibacter sp. | reverse complement strand
ACAATTCCACCTCCTCTAGGTCTGCTACTGTGACCCTCTCAGGGGGCGGGCAGACTGCACAAGTATTAGTTACTCAGAATGGAAATACATCATCTGATATTCAAATCATCCCCGGAAATATTACGCTTAACCCCGAAAGTGGAACACATACTGCTCAGATTCTAACGGCTTGCGATAGCTGGTTTATTGACGTACCTGTTCCCTGGTTGAGCGTTTCTCCCTTGTCGGGCAGCGGCAACATTGAGATTGCACTTAATTATACTGCAAACACATCCCCTCAGGAAAGGACTGCAACAATAACCATTTCGGGATGTGGGCAGATTGCCTTGTTGACTGTAAGCCAGGCTGGGCAGCAACCCGGGTCTCCTCCATGGGGGGCTCCTTTAACCTCCAATTTATCAGGTACACTGCTGGGGCAGGCACAGATCAATGGTATCCCGGCTGCAGCGGGAGACTGGGTGGCCGCATTTGATGAAAACAATCAGGTTGTAGGGACGAGTGAGGTAATTATTGCCAATGGGCTTGCCTACATCAATCTTGTTATCTACGGCGATGATCCTAACACAAGCAATGTGGATGAGGGCCTGACAAGTACTGAGACTTTCCGGCTTGCTCTATTCGATATTTCGGAAAGTAAAGTATTCGACTATCCATTCATCGGTGCTCCGACCTTCCTGTCTGGTTGGGTTAGCAACAACGGCGCCCCTATGCCAAACTTCAACGACCCAACCGTCATTTACAACTTTGAAGAATCAAGCATTGATGTCATTCCGCTTGCACCTGGTTGGAATTTAATTTCTACTGACCTACTGCCTGTTGATAGCACAATTGAGGCTGTTATAGGCGGTTTACAACCTGGAAATGTACAGGTAGTGACTGGTTTCAATGCTGACGGAGCCAATTTTTATGACCCCTTCGGTTTGCCATTCTTGAATACCCTGCATCATTTCCGGAAAGGTTTTGGCTACTGGATCAGTGTAACTACCGAGGATACTTTATATGTCCAGGGTGCTCCAATTGAGACGAATTATTTCAAGCCCATGGATTCGGGTTGGAACCTTATAGCTTATTTACCTCAGCTATCTCAAGCTCCACAAAACTACCTTGAACCCTTCATCAGCAATGGTCTGGAATATGTTACCGGATTTGATGGAGAGGCTCAGTTTTATGATCCCAACGGGCTACCTTTTCTCAATTCTTTAACAGAAATGCATAATAGCCGGGGCTATTGGGTTAGGATGCCTGATCAGGCTTTAAATGATAACAGTTTAGACCAAAGAAACAGCAACAACTACACCAACCTGTATGATTTTATTGGTGGCCAAACATCTCTTGCCGAGGGCAGTCAGGTGATAGTTCATGGTGAAGACGGCACACCTTATGGCTGGTTGAAAATTCTTGAAGGAGGGTTAATCCAAACAATGCCAATATACGGCGATGCACCAGACACTCCAGAGAAAGAAGGTCCTGCCGATGGGGAGTATTTATGCTTTTCCTGGAAAGGTATCCTAAGCCCGCAAAGACATATTTTCAGGGGTAGCTATGACATCCACAATCTGCAACTGCACTTTAAAACAGAAAAAGTACATCCATTAGTTAAGGTTAGCCCCAATCCAGCTTCCACGGAAGTTTGGGTTCAATTCGAGAATCCGGAAAATGAACCTTTGGAATTAGAACTCAGGTCCATACAGGGAAAACTGCTTCAGGTGGTCAAGCTCCAGCCAGCACCCAAAGAAGGAATGGAGAATATTCACCTTGATATCAGCGATTACCCGCCCGGAACCTACATCATTTGTCTGTTGAAAAATCGCAGCCTTATTAAGACCAGCCAGGTGATCAAACAATAAGAACAGGAATGGACGGCAGCTGTCTCAGACTCACAAATCTGGCAAATGCGCATTGCCTCCACTGTTGTCTTTGATACAACTGCTTCAAAACTATTGCCATGAAAATCGGTCAGTATCTATTTTGCTTAGCGATTGTCACCTTTCAGGTCAGCTCCGTCATTGCTCAACCTGATAGCTTTGAATTCGTCCCTACGAATGTTTCAGGAACCATGTTAGGTACGGTGACCATCGATGGCCATCCTGCCTCAGGTGCAGACTGGATAGCGGCTTTCGATACTACTGGACTTTGTGTGGGCGCAGCTCAATTAACTATTTTTGAATCTGTTAGTTACCTTGCCTTGCCTATTTATGGTGATGATACTTCAACAGACGAGCGGGAAGGGCTCATTGCTGGCTCGCCCTTTACACTTCATTTATTCCATGCCGAATCGGGCGACATCTTGCCTTATCAGCTTCAAGGGACAGTGAACCTATTCTTTGAATGGACTCCAAATAACGGTGCTCCAATACCGGCTTATTCGAACCCAAATGAGCTTTACAATTTTAACACACTCGCTCCACTTACTTATTCTTTCGAGAGTATACCAGTTTCGTGTTCAGGGCTTTCAGATGGTGCAATTAATTTATCTGCTGAAGGTGGGGCAGCCCCTTATACTTTTAACTGGAGCAATGGCATGACCGATGCTTTCGTGGAGGGTTTGCCAGCAGGCGAATACCATTGTACCCTATCTGATGCTACAGGTTCTTTTGTGGAAATTGGCCCGTTAATCGTCGAAAGCCCAACACCTCTCAGTATAGAACCAGGTACAATGACCACTCCCTCTTGCTTTTCCAGTTCTGATGGCCAACTTGTGGCTACGGGCTCAGGAGGTACGCCACCGTATCAATACCAATGGAGTAACAACACTACTGATAGTATTGCCCAGAACCTGTCAGCCGGAACACACACGCTTACCCTAACTGATCAAAATAATTGTACCATTACTCAGGTGTTCAATCTTGAAGCGCCCCCTGCTTTAATGGCTAACCTAACCTCTACCCCATCTGATCCTTTAGCGGCTGGCAACGGTACCGCTACTGTTGAAGCCTTAGGTGGCACTCCTCCCTACACTTTTCAGTGGAATGATCCTCAAGCTCAGGAATCAGCAACGGCTATTGGATTGATGCCTGGATGGTATGAGGTGATCGTTACAGATGCCAATAACTGCCAGTTGACAGAGGCCATACAAGTGGGCATAATATCCAATATAACTTTACCTGAGGCTACTGAATTCAATATCTTTCCAAACCCTGCTACTGACTTAGTCACAATCCTGCCTCCTCATCAAGCCGGCCTATTGAGCGTTTTTAGCCTAACCGGACAACGATTGCTAGACCTAAAGTTTTTCCACAGCCAACCATTACAATTTTCCACAGCATCCTTACCAAGAGGGCTCGTTAAACTGGTTTTTATGACTGAAGATGGACAAAAGCTCGATATGCCATTGCTTCTTCATTAAAATTTCAAACCAAGTAAAGGGTATTTTTTTAAAACCGCCCCATATCCCCCACCCCAATAAATGCCGCCCAGTAAAACGGATAGGCACCGGTATCGTTATGACCATCCAGGTAATCCAGTTTGGCCTGCCGTAAGGCGGCATCTTTGGTCATCCCCGATTTAAGGTTCTGATAAAAGCTGACCATCAACTCCTGCGTACTTTGATCATTGACTTGCCAAAGCGTGGTGGCAATGCTTTTGGCACCGGCGTAGGCAAAGGCCCGCGCCAGGCTAATGATGCCTTCGCCGCGCTGCAGCTCTCCCGTGCCGGTCTCGCAGGCAGAGAGCACGACCAGGTCGGCGTTCAGCTGAAGATTGTACAGATCACGGACGTAAAGCAGCTCATTTTCTAAACTGTCCGGTTTTGGGTAGAAGGCCAGATAGGAGTAGTCGCCTACCCGAGGGTCCGCTTTGCCGTGGGTCGATAAATGGAGGATGCGGTAGTCTCCTGCTCTTTCTACAAACGATGCTTCGGTGGCTTCTGCTCCGTAGAAGGCGTCTGTTTTGAAAACCCTTTGAATGCTGTCCAGCTCTGCCTGTGTGTACGGTAAGCCCCAGAGCGTATCGCTACGTGTGCTCGCCAGCCAGTCGCTTTGGTCGAGGTGGCTGGATAGCACCGTATCCACCGTTGCAAAAGGGGCTACCGCCAATAGTTCGCGCGCGGGTGCTTTCCGGTGCTTTTTCTCTTTCATTTCCTTCAGCAGCGTAGCCGAATAACAATAGCTGACCTGATGCTTGCGGAGCAGGTAGGGCAATTGCTCAGCAGCATATAAATTATTTATATCGGGCTTTTCCATCAGCAAAGCTTCAAACGGGATGTACCCCAAGATGCCATCCGGTACAATGACAAGCTTTTGGGGCAAGCCTTCGGCTACCGGCGCGATGAGCTTCTCGTAGAGTTTTGGCGCCACTTCCAGGTAAGCTTCATAGGCAAAGGGCAGCGGCTGACTGATATTGTCGCGCAATTGTTGTACCCATTCTTCAAGTGGGAAGTCTCGTTTTACTTCTTTTACTTCATAGTAGTCCTTTTCGATTCTGAATATGAAAATAGAGCTGTCGCCTACGAAGTATTCGAGTAGGGCTTGGTCTTCCTCCAATATCTCCATTTGTACTTCTTCTAAGCTTACCGTGCTGAGATCATACTTGAGTTTATAGTATTCTGGATAATCGCCTTCCAGTTGTACCTTAAGGCTGTCATAGGATTGATTGAGGTCAAAGAGTTTGGAACTGATAGCGAGTACTGTAGTGTCGGTTTCCTCCAGACCTTCCTGAAGTTTCTCTTGCCGCTTTTTATCGTAGTAGGCGAGGTCTACACGTAGATTGTATTCTTTTTCGAGTAGGCTATCGGGGATACCAGCATATTGTAGGGCACTGGATTCTTGGATTGATTGGTAAAGATGCATTGATTTGGAAGATTGAATCAGTGAATAAGCATCTTTACGGTATTCAATAATTCTAAAGTTCTGCGTAATACCCATGAGCCCCTTTTCAATTAAAGAAGGAATATAAGATGTAAAAACATGGTAATTCCGAGAGTTTGTCTTTAAACCAATATACTTGATAACTTTGATAGCAGCTCTTAATTGATCTAGCAGCACCTCCAGTTCTTCTATATTTCTAGATGTCCTGTATTTTTCAAAATAAATTTCCAGATTTTCTTTAAATACCATCAAAAGAGTTTCATATTCTTTAACCTCGTTTAGTCTGTCAAGGCTTTGGTAATTAATACCTTCCAATGCTTGTTGCAAAAGGAATGTGCTTTTCTCATAGTCTCCTAACATTCGATAATTGGAGGCTAAATTAGCTTTAGTCAAAGCTACTAAGTGATGTTCGGAGCCTAAAAGTTTTTCTCGAATAATGAGAGTAGTATCGAAATAAGCGATTGACCTTTCTAATTCAAATTTTCTCTGTAGCCCCCAACCTAAGTTATGGTAAGAATTGGCTGTTCCTAGGTGGTCCACTCCAACTGTTTTTTTTGAAATTTCCAAGCTTTGTTGAAAAGCATTCAATGCACCATCATAATCTTTTTCTCCCAACAAGGATAATCCCAGACCAGTGAGTATCTGTCCAACATAATAGTTTTCACTACCCATTGCTTCTTTCAGCTGATTAACAGCGAGGTTAGCATAAAGGCTAGCTTTGTCGTGCTGCTGCATTAAGTTGTAAGTAGTACCAATATTGTTATAGGAAAAGCCTATATACGGATCATGTGGCTCAAGGACTTGTTTTCGTATTTTCAGCGTTTCCATTTTATAACCTAAAGCCTTCTTGTAGTCTTTTCGAGATTCATAAAAAACACCTATTTGGTTTAGAATTGAAGAAGTTACTAGAGAGTTGTATCCATTATATTTTTTACTGTAGTACAAGCTTTTTTCAAGCATGGGGAGAGCTTCATTCAATCTACCCCAATCTAACAAAGTGCTTCCAATGTTTAAGTAAATACTACTCAAATCGCCAAAGCCGCTTTCATCATTGTTTAGGATAATCTTTTCTGCTAGATACAAATATTTAATTGTGTTCTTCAAATCTCCTAATGTTTGGTAGGAAGCAGCTAAATTATTATACGCTTTAGCAAGAGCCGGGTCATTTTTATCCAGTCTATTTTCATAAAGAATAACCTCTCGTTGTTTGTATGTAAAAGCTTTGGAGAATTCACCTAGATATTCGTAGCAATACCCAATCTGCCCACATACTTTACCGATGTCTAGGATGTTATCCTCATTTTTATACTCTATTATTGCGAGTCCCTCTTTTAAATATAGAATAGCAGAATCCATCTGATTGGAGTACATATAATTTGTGCCCAGCCAATACAGAACGTGTAAGTAACTCGCATGCCCTTTACTGCTCGATTGTTCGAAAATTGTTTTCGATTCAAGTAATGAAGATACCGAAGATTGATAATCCCCCTTTTTAAATTGGCTCTGTGCCTCCTCTAGAAGCTTTTTCGCTCGTATGGTATCCGAAACGCTTTCAAGATTCATTTTGTCCACTTCAGACTGTGCCAATGCAGATAACGCCTGAAAAGATACCATGCCAAATACCCCAAAAAATAATAGAAAAGCTTTCATCATACCAGGGTTCATTTGACTTTAAAATTAACAAATCCCGTTAAACTGCAGACATAAAACTTGAAAAGGCCGCCCAAAGGCGACCTCTCAATTTCCAAAACCATTTCCAGCCCTACTGGCCAACTGGAATTTCACGCTTTCCAAGCACGCTGCAATTGATCGTCGTACCGGCGGGTACTTCCACACCTTTGCCTTTGATGAATGGCAGGGCCAGGAAACCTACACCGCCCGTCAGCACACCAGCAGCAACACCACCTACGGCCCAGCCTTTGCGGCTCTTGCACTCATAGTTAGCAGCCATACCCGTTACAGGCAGGAACTGTCCGTCTACTGTTTGGACGTACTGCGGCATCAGCTGCAATTCCCCGCCTTTGCCAAACATTTTCTGCTTCTCGGCTGAGCTAATGATGGCTTTTGCCGGTGCACCTGCGCTTATCAGGGTGTGCCC
Organism: uncultured Phaeodactylibacter sp.; assembly: GCA_964572415.1. GTDB lineage: Bacteria > Bacteroidota > Bacteroidia > Chitinophagales > Saprospiraceae > Phaeodactylibacter. Next base: position 13,936 of record CAZNHN010000084.1, on the reverse strand, counting down.
GTTTACAATGACATCGTACTTCACGCGGAGATCAATGGTTTGACCAGCCTGGACATTTTTACTGTTGAGTGGGAATAGGGTCTCCAACTCGATTGGGGTACCGGAGTGCAGGGTTACCGTTCTTTGGGGCTGATAGTAACCGTAGACCGGCGCTCCCTGAGGTGGCCCCTGCTGATAAGCATTGGCAGGAGGTGGTGCTTGCTGATAATTGCCCTGGGGCTGAGCGGGCTGATAATTTACCGGGTAGTAACCCTGAGCAGGTACAGCGTTGTTATTCTGAGCAGTAACACTGATAACAGCAACAAACAAAAGGCAAATGGTAATTAGATTCTTCATGACTTTAATGATTTAAAAGATTAATTGATTGATTTGCCTCTATAGTGGGAGCAACTCCGCCGATGTCCCCCGATGAAGTCACTTTTTTTATTTTTTTTATTTGGGTACATTTACAGTACAAGCCTCACTAACGAATTAGATATGCCTCAACAGCAAAATCAGTATACTGATGAGCAGCTCCTGAAAATGATCAGGGGCAGCGAACAGGAAAGGGCAGACGCTCTGAAAGCTTTCTTTCAAGACCAGCAGCTGAAGGCAACGGTCATACGCAAAATCCAGCAAAAGGGAGGGAGTGCAAATGATGCACAGGATGCCTTCCAGGAAGGGTTCAAAGCGTTTTACCGGCATCTTTTGAATGGCAAATTCGAAGGCAGGAGTAGTTTGCGTACCTTTTTTGTAGGCATTTGTATCCGCTGCTGGCTCGACGGCTTGAAAAAAAGCTTCTACCAGCGGACTACCCTTACAGATAAGGAAGAAACCCTGGATGAAGAATACCAACATACGCCGGAAACCCGGATGATGAGCCGGGAACGGAAAAGCCAGCTGCAAAAAGTACTGGGGCTACTTGGCGATCGGTGCAAAAAAGTCATCATGATGGGCTACGAAGGTTACAACAGTGAAGAGATTAAACAAAAGCTGGAAATTGAGGCAGAAGAAGCGGTACGAAAGATCAGATACCGTTGCATGACCAAGCTCAAAGAAAAACTGGCCAGTCAACCTAACTTAAATGCACTTCTAAAAAGCCTGAGCTATGGATAGAGCAACCCTACATGAAAAGCTTGATGCCTATCTAAAAGGCAGTTTGGATGCAGCAGAACAGGCTGAGGTCCGGCAGCTCATTGACTCCAATAAGGACGTAGCTGACCAACTGGAATTGGTGCGCCTGGAACAGGAGCTGGCAGAAGTCATGGTCGATGAAAAGCTGGACGAAATGATGAAAGCGTGGAATGAAGAAGCCTCTTCCCCCACTGCAGTATCTGATAACTCTCCTAAACCCAACGCCAACAAATTCCCAGCCAAATGGGCGACTTGGGGGGGCGTGATCGTCGTTTTTACCGGATTGTTAATTTGGTCCTGGCCCTCAGATGAGAAAAATGAAGCCGTATATCCTGTAACCGAAACGCCATCTTCTGTGCCTCAACTAAACGAGACTGAGACTTCGGGAGATACTCCGAAAAAGGCAGAATCTCTTCAGCCTTCCTCACAGGAAACAGCACCTGCTCCGAAAACGACCGAACAAGAGCCGGAAGCAATGCCACCAATTGCTAACGCTCAAGAAACAGCTTCGCCAGCTGCTGAAATGCAACAGTTGGCACTGGCAGTAGCTACTAATACCTCACCCACAGGTGGATTAAATATAGTCAGAAAAGGGGAGCAAGCTAATGAGTCCCCCCTAGCCAAAGGTTATCGCCTGATGGGAGAAGGGAAACTGGACGAAGCCGAATCGGTCTTGCTTACCGTACCGGAAGCCCAGGAGCGGCGATACCTCAACGCGCAACAGTACCTCGCCTTTATTTACTTTGAAAAGGGTGAATATGAAAAGGTCATCCCCATCCTGGAAAACCTGACCCAACAGCCCTATTCCCAACAAGCGGAAATGGAATGGTATCTTGCACTGTCCTATCTGGCTACTGAAAACCCCAAAGGTTTGGATGCCTTAAAACAGGTTGCCACTGAAAGCGCCTCCTCTGAAATACAGGAGAAAGCCCAACAGTTATTGGATGAAATCAACGCGCTTGATTAAATTCAAATGACCACGATTTTTGGCCCTTCAGCTAAAACAAAGCCCCCTCCCGGCATAACCAGAAGGGGGCTTACTTTTTTATCCTAAGCTTCCGATCTTTCCTTAATCTTCAGCTACTTCTTCTAATTGCTTGCGGCGTGCTTCGTGTGCCTCGTGCGCTTCCATGGTGGTTACAAAGAGATCTTCGTACTCACGCATGCCCGTACCAGCCGGGATACGCTTACCTACGATGACGTTCTCTTTCAAACCGTTAAGGAAGTCCATTTTGGCACCGATCGCAGCTGTGCTGAGTACTTTAGTCGTTTCCTGGAAGGAAGCGGCAGAAATCCAACTTTCCGTACCCAGTGAAGACTTAGTGATACCCTGCAGGAGCGAGCTTGACGTTGCAGGCACTGCATCGCGGTATTGTACCAGCTCGAGGTCGTTGCGGCGCAACTGAGAGTTTTCTTCCCGCAGCTGACGCAAGGTCACGAGTTGTCCGGGGCGCAGCTTATTGGAGTCGCCAGACTCGGTAACGACTTTCTTATCGAAAATCGGTATACTTCCTGTACCCCGTTGACCAGGTAAGACTGTACGGCAAATGGCCCTTTGATGTTCAGGATGTCGCGTGGCGCAGTTGCACCATCAGACAGTGGAGTGCCTGCGCGAACGAAGTCACCTTCCTGTACCAGGATGTGCTTGGAAAGACCGATCAGGTACTTACGCTTCTGACCATCTTTCGCTTCGACCATTACCTCGCGGTTACCGCGCTTGATCTTACCGAAGGATACCACACCGTCGATTTCAGAAACCACTGCGGGATTGGATGGGTTACGAGCCTCGAAAAGCTCCGTTACCCGTGGCAGACCACCGGTGATATCGGCAATCTTACCCAGCTTCCGTGGAATCTTGGCAATTTTCTGACCAGCGCGGATGGTATCGCCCTCATCAATTGAGAGGTAAGAGCCCACCGGCAGGTTATAACTCCGCAGTTCCTCACCGTCTGCACTTACGATTTTGACGGTTGGGATTTTGCGCTTGTTCTTGCTTTCTACGATCACCTTCTCTGCGTAGCCCGTCTGATCGTCCCGCTCAACACGATAAGTTGAACCTTCTTCAATAGACTCAAACTTGGCTACACCTGAGAATTCAGAGATAATTACGGCGTTGAACGGATCCCAATCCGCAATCATATCTCCTTTCTTGATCTTCTGGCCTTCCTTCACGTGCAGGTTAGCACCGTAAGGAACATAGTGGCTCGAATTGCTTGCCGGACTTGGCGTCCACAATCCGGATTTCACCGGTACGAGACAGTACGATGTCTTTCTCCTCACCAGGTTCCTCCACCATTTCTGTTGTCCGGATACTATCGAATTCGATCTTACCTTCAAACTTGGAAACGATCTCAGATTCTGACTTGGATACCGATGCGATACCACCAACGTGGAAAGTACGCAGGGGCAGCTGTGTACCCGGCTCACCGATAGACTGTGCAGCGATGATACCTACGGCATCACCAGACTCTGCTGTACGGCCCGTTGCCAGGTTCTTACCGTAGCACTTCGCACATACTCCCCGCTTGGTATCGCAGGTCAGTACTGACCGAATCGTTACGGACTCCACCTCTGCATCTTCGATCTTCTCCGCCATAGCCTCGGTAACGTATTCCCCAGCCTTGAGCATAACCTCTTCTGTTACAGGGTGGTATACATCATGAAGGATGAAACGGCCCGCGATACGGGACTTTAGGTCTTCAACTACCTTGTCGTTGTCGACAAGTGCAGTAGTTTCTATACCACGCAGCGTATTGCAATCATCCTCAAGGATGACCACGTCCTGGGCAACATCCACCAGACGGCGAGTCAGGTAACCTGCATCGGCTGTCTTCAGGGCAGTATCCGCCAGACCCTTACGGGCACCGTGGGTAGAGATAAAGTACTCCAGTACAGACAGACCATCTACGAAGTTGGACAGAATTGGGTTTTCGATAACCGCTCCACCGGTATCACCTGATTTCCGAGGCTTCGCCATCAGTCCACGCAGACCACAGAGCTGCTTAATCTGCTGCTTAGAGCCCCGTGCACCGGAGTCCAGCATCATGAATACAGAATTGAAGCCCTGCTTGTGAGAAGCCAGCTCCTTCATCAGTACATCTGTGATACGATTATCCGCATAGGTCCACTTATCGATAATCTGGTTGTAACGCTCGTTGTTGGTGATGAGGCCCATATTGTAGTTGTCCCAGACTTCATCCACCTCAGCCTGCGCTTCTTCCAGCGTATTGATCTTGACAGAAGGCTCAATCAGGTCACCCAGGTTGAAGGACAGGCCACCCTTGAATGCCCAGAGGAAGCCCATTTCCTTAATTGCATCAAGGAAGGCTGCCGTGACTGCAAAGTCGGTTCGGTCAATCACATCGCCAATGACCCGCTTCAGGTTTTTCTTAGTCAGCAGCACATTGACGAAAGGTACACCTTCGGGCACGTTTTGATTGAACATCACACGACCGGTAGTTGTCTCGATAAGCTTGTTAACCAACTCTCCTTCTTCATTCTCTATTTTCACCCGTACCTTGATAGGTGCGTGCAGGTCAAGCTGCTCCTCGTTGTAGGCAATCATAACCTCTTCCGGAGAATAGAAACGACGGCCTTCGCCTTTTACCTTAATCTCATCAGTAGAGCGGCGCTCCTTGGTAATGTAGTACAGCCCCAGTACCATATCCTGAGAAGGCAGCGTAATGGGCGAGCCATTCTGCGGGTTGAGCATGTTGTGAGAAGACAACATAAGCACCTGTGCTTCCAGGATAGCTGCATGGCTTAGTGGCACGTGTACGGCCATCTGATCACCGTCAAAGTCGGCGTTGAAGGCACCACATACCAATGGGTGTAGCTGAATCGCCTTGCCCTCAATCAGCTTCGGCTGGAAGGACTGAATGGAAAGACGGTGCAGCGTTGGAGCCCGGTTGAGCATAACCGGGTGCCCTTTTAGTATATTTTCGAGGATTTCCCAGATAATGGGATCCTTACGGTCTACAAGTTTCTTAGCAGATTTAACCGTTTTCACAATACCGCGCTCGATCAGCTTACGGATCACGAATGGCTTGAACAGCTCAGCTGCCATCGCTTTCGGGATACCGCATTCGTGAAGCTTGAGCGTAGGACCAACAACAATCACCGAACGACCGGAATAGTCCACACGCTTACCGAGCAGGTTCTGACGGAAACGCCCCTGCTTACCTTTAAGAATATCACTCAGCGACTTCAACGCCCGTCCTCCTTCAGCTTTCACCGCGTTGGATTTACGGGAGTTGTCGAAGAGTGAGTCTACAGCCTCCTGCAACATCCGCTTCTCGTTACGCAGGATGACCTCCGGCGCTTTGATTTCGAGCAGACGCTTCAGACGGTTGTTCCGGATGATTACCCGGCGGTAAAGGTCGTTCAGGTCAGAACTGGCAAAACGACCACCATCCAGAGGCACCAGCGGGCGCAGTTCAGGTGGTACGACCGGCAGGTACTGAATGATTGTCCATTCCGGACGGTTTTCGATACGGGTCAGTCCATCGCGGAAGGCCTCCACTACACGAAGACGCTTCAGAGCCTCAGACTTACGTTGCTGAGAAGTCTCATTAGCGGCCTGATGGCGCAGTGCAAAGGACAACTGATCCAGATCAAGGCGCATTAAGAGGTCACGAACGGCGTCCGCTCCCATTTTAGCCATGAACTTATTCGGGTCCTCATCATCCAGCATTTGGTTATCCTGCGGCAGGGTATCCAGAATTTCCAGATATTCCTCTTCCGTCAGAAGATCCATTTTCGCAATGCCTTCTTCTTCTTTCACGCCCGGCTGAATCACCACATACCGCTCGTAGTAAATGATGCTTTCCAGCTTTTTCGAAGAAAGCCCAAGCATGTAACCAATCTTGTTGGGCAGTGACTTGAAGAACCAGATATGCACCACAGGAACCACCAGCTTGATGTGCCCCATACGCTCACGGCGGACTTTCTTCTCTGTCACCTCAACTCCGCAACGGTCACAAACAATACCCTTGTAACGGATACGCTTGTATTTACCACAATAGCACTCATAGTCTTTTACTGGTCCGAAGATGCGTTCGCAGAACAGACCATCACGCTCCGGTTTGTAGGAGCGGTAGTTGATCGTTTCCGGCTTCAGCACCTCACCGTAGGAACGCTCCAGAATCTCATCCGGAGAGGACAGGCTAATGGTGATACTGTCGAAGTTTTGGGTCTGAATATTATTCTGTTTCTTAAAGGACATATGGTATTGTTGGTATGGGGCAGCGCCAGGGCTGCCCCAGTGAAACAATCTTATTTGTTAGGCTGCAATAACAGCAAGGCCTAGTCGAACTTCACATCCAGTGCAAGGCCGCGAAGCTCGTGCACCAGTACGTTGAATGACTCCGGAATGCTTGGATCCGGTAATGGGTCGCCTTTCACAATCGACTCGTAAGCCTTTGCACGCCCGTTGATGTCGTCCGACTTGATGGTGAGCAACTCCTGCAGGATGTTGGATGCACCGAATGCCTCGAGTGCCCATACCTCCATCTCACCAAAACGCTGACCACCAAACTGAGCTTTACCACCCAGTGGCTGCTGCGTAATGAGAGAGTATGGTCCGATGGAACGTGCGTGCATCTTGTCATCCACCATGTGCGACAGTTTCAGCATGTAAATCACGCCTACTGTAGCTTGCTGATGGAAACGATCGCCAGTCTCACCGTCATAAAGGTAAGTCTGACCAAGACTTGGCAACCCTGCCTGCTGAATGTACTCATCGATCTCCTCTTTGCTGGCACCATCGAAGATTGGCGTGCCAAACTTCATACCCAGCTTCTCACCTGCCCAGCCCAGTACGGTCTCGAAAATCTGTCCGAGGTTCATACGGGAAGGTACACCCAATGGGTTCAGTACGATATCAACCGCTGTACCATCTTCCAGGAATGGCATATCCTCGATACGCACGATCCGGGAAACGATACCTTTGTTACCGTGACGGCCCGCCAGCTTATCTCCTACACGAAGCTTCCGCTTTTTCGCCATGTAGACTTTAGCCAGCTTGAGAACGCCTGCGGGCAGCTCATCACCAATGCTGATGTTGAACTTTTCACGCTTGTAGCGGCCTACTTCCTCATTCACCTTAATGCTGTAGTTGTGTAATAACTTGGCAATCAGGCTATTGGTGTCGTCATTATCCGTCCAGCTGGTGTAGTCGACGCTTGTGTAGTCCACTTCACGGAGCTGAGACTGCGTAAACTTCGTTCCCTTAGGGATGATCGGCTCATTGTAGATACTTTTCACACCCTGAGAAACCTTGCCTTTGATCAGGATCAGCAGCTTGTCAATCAGAATGGTCTTCAGCTCGTTGAGCGCAATCTTATGCTGGTCTTCCAGCTTTGTAAGCAGTTCTTTTTCCTGTGCCTTCTGAACTTTGTCTTTCTTGGCACGGGCAAAAAGCTGCTTGTCAATGATTACACCTTTAGTGGAAGGAGGCGCTTTCATGGAGGCATCCTTCACATCACCGGCCTTGTCACCGAAGATCGCACGGAGGAGTTTTTCTTCCGGAGTTGGGTCAGACTCGCCTTTAGGGGTAATCTTACCAATCAGGATATCGCTTTCGCGCACCCATGCGCCTACCCGGATGATACCGTTTTCGTCCAGGTCTTTAGTGGCTTCTTCGCTGACATTCGGAATATCGTTGGTCAGTTCTTCCTCACCGAGCTTGGTGTCCCGGACGTCCATCTCGAAGTGTTCGATGTGGATGGAAGTGAAGATATCCTCGCGGACTACACGCTCAGAGAGTACAATCGCATCCTCAAAGTTGTAGCCTTTCCAGGGCATGAATGCCACCTTCAGGTTCTGGCCCAATGCCAGTTCGCCTTTCTCGGTAGCGTAGCCGTCACAAAGGATTTGCCCCTTCGTAACGCGCTGTCCACGCTTCACAATCGGCTTCAGGTTAATGCTTGTTCCCTGGTTCGTCCGGCGGAACTTGATCAGCTTGTAAATCTTCCGGTTGTCTTCGAAAGAAACCAGTTGCTCCTCGTCGGTCCGGTCGTAGCGGATGATGATTTCATTCGCATCAACGTATTCCACCACGCCATCTCCTTCAGCGTTGATCAGCATGCGGGAGTCACGGGCTACTTTACCCTCCAGACCTGTACCCACAACTGGTGAGTGCGGGCGCAACAGAGGAACAGCCTGACGCTGCATGTTTGACCCCATCAGGGCACGGTTGGCGTCATCGTTTTCCAGAAACGGAATCATAGAAGCTGACACCCCAACAATCTGGTTAGGCGCAACATCCATGTATTCAATTTCGTCCGGTGCCAGAACGGGGAAGTCACCGTGTTCACGGCACTTAATACGGTCAGACTCAAAGGCGCCTTTCTCCGTGATTGGAGCGTTCGCCTGAGCAATCCGCTTAAAATCTTCACCCTCAGCTGACAGATATTCGGGTTCCAGCTTCACCTCTACAGATCCGGAAGATACTTTCCGGTATGGCGTTTCCAGGAAGCCCATCTTATTCACCTTCGCGTGAACGCAAAGGGTAGAAATCAGGCCAATGTTCGGTCCTTCCGGTGTCTCAATGGTGCAGAGGCGACCATAGTGAGAGTAGTGAACGTCCCGAACCTCAAAGCCGGCACGCTCTCTGGAAAGACCACCAGGCCCGAGGGCAGAAATACGCCGCTTGTGCGTAATTTCAGACAACGGGTTGGTCTGATCCAGGAATTGTGACAACTGACTGGTTCCGAAGAAAGAGTTGATGACGGAAGACAAGGTCCGCGCGTTGATCAGATCGATTGGTGTAAAAACCTCGTTATCCCGGACGTTCATGCGTTCGCGGATAGTACGGGCCATACGGGCCAGGCCTACTCCAAACTGCGCATAAAGCTGCTCGCCCACTGTACGTACACGACGGTTGCTCAGGTGGTCGATGTCATCAATTTCTGCTTTCTGGTTGATCAGGCTGACCAGGTACTTGACGATAGAGATGATGTCTTCGCGAGTCAGTACCAGTGTCTCCTTATCAATATCCAGCTTCAGCTTGCGGTTGATCTTGTAGCGGCCTACTTCCC